>NZ_LGIT01000017.1 GCF_001187865.1 Klebsiella sp. RIT-PI-d | reverse complement strand
GTGTTAGGCCTGCCGCCAGCGTTCAATCTGAGCCATGATCAAACTCTTCAATTTAAGTTTGATGCTCAAAGAATTAAACTTCGTAATGAATTACGTGTTCACTCTGAGACTTGGTATTTCTTTTTTGTCTTGCGACATTTAAGAATCCGTATCTTCGAGTGCCCACACAGATTGTCTGATAAATTGTTAAAGAGCAGTGCAACGCGGCTTTCGCTCACCGTTGCGAGGTGGCGTATATTACGCTTTCCTCTTTCAGAGTCAACCCCGATTTTCAGGATTTTTTCTCTTCAACCGAACCGGCTGTTTGTGTGAAGTGATTCACATCCGCCGTGTCGATGGAGGCGCATTATAGGGAGCTGGCGCCGAATGACAAGAGGAAAAATGCATTTTTATTTCAACCGCTCACCTTTTAGTCATAACGCCTGTTTTTAGCGCTTTTTAATGACTCCGGGCAGATCTGCAAGGCTATTAATCACCCAGTCTGCCATTTTTTCACCCTCTTCTGTGACAGGTTTGCCGGTTCGCACCAGAACTTTTGTACCCACGCCTGCTGCCACAGCCGCTTGCATATCATCGACTTTATCGCCAACCATATAAGAAGCAGCCATATCGATGTTTAAATCGTTTTTTGCCGTAAGCAGCATGCCGGGATGAGGTTTGCGACAATCGCAGGTTTGACGAAATGCCTCCACGCTTCCCTGTGGATGATGAGGACAATAGTAGATACCATCTAAATCCACGTCACGGTCTGCCAGCGACCAGTCCATCCATTCTGTCAAAGTCTCGAATTGTTCTTCAGTAAACTTACCGCGCGCAATGCCAGACTGGTTGGTGACCAGCACCAGCGCATAGCCCATCTCTTTTAATTCACGCATGGCGTCAATTGCGCCATCGATAAATTCAAACGCATCAATTTCGTGTACATAACCGTGATCGACATTAATAGTGCCATCACGATCAAGAAAAATAGCCGGTACTGATTTTGCCACCGCATTGCTCCTGTGAAAGGTGTTTGGCTCTAGTATCGCATGTTTCAACAACCATTAAAGCGCTCAAAATAGAAAGCCAGATTGATTTAGCCATCTGGATGCCTTAACATCCATCGGATTGGCAGTCATTTTTCGTCTATGGCGGAAGAAAATGCCGCGACTAACACCAGAGCGATAACAAATACTCTAATGATTAAACTTTCAAATATTACTAAAGTTTTCCAGCAGGGAAACCGCACAATTCAGGCATTAAATAATGTCAGCCTGCATGTGCCCGCCGGGCAGATATATGGCGTTATTGGTGCATCCGGTGCAGGTAAAAGTACGCTTATTCGCTGCGTAAATTTACTTGAGCGTCCGACGCAGGGCAGCGTGCAGGTTGATGGTCAGGAACTTACCGCGCTTTCTGATTCTGCTCTTACTAAAGCTCGTCGTCAGATTGGCATGATTTTCCAGCACTTTAACCTGCTCTCTTCACGCACCGTATTTGGTAACGTCGCCCTGCCGCTGGAGCTGGATAACACGCCGCAGGAGGAAGTCAGTCGTCGGGTTAAAGAACTTCTCGACCTGGTAGGATTGAGCGATAAGCATGACAGTTATCCAGGCAATCTTTCCGGTGGACAAAAACAGCGTGTCGCGATTGCCCGCGCGCTCGCCAGCAATCCAAAGGTGCTCCTTTGTGACGAAGCCACCAGCGCGCTTGATCCGGCGACCACTCGCTCTATTCTGGAACTATTAAAAGATATCAATCGTCGTCTGGGGCTGACTATCCTGCTTATCACCCATGAAATGGATGTCGTAAAGCGCATCTGTGACTGTGTTGCCGTGATCAGCAATGGTGAACTGATTGAGCAGGACAAAGTTAGCGAGGTGTTCTCACACCCAAAAACTCCGCTAGCGCAGCAATTTATTCAGTCCACGCTACATCTGGATATTCCAGAAGATTATCTGGCGCGTCTGAAAGCAGATGCCACTGAAGACAGCGTACCGATGCTACGCATGGAATTTACCGGCCAGTCGGTCGATGCACCGCTGCTGTCGGAAACCGCTCGCCGTTTCAACGTTAACAACAACATTATCAGCGCACAGATGGACTATGCCGGTGGCGTTAAGTTCGGCATCATGCTGACCGAAATGCATGGTGCGCAGCACGATACACAAGCCGCCATCGCCTGGCTGCAGGAACACCATGTAAAAGTAGAGGTACTGGGTTATGTCTGAGCCAATGATGTGGTTGCTGTTGCGCGGCGTCTGGGAGACGCTGGCGATGACGTTTGTATCGGGCTTTTTTGGATTCGTCATTGGTTTACCAGTAGGCGTTCTCTTATATGTTACCCGTCCAGGCCAAATTATTGAAAACGCGAAGTTGTACCGTATGCTATCTGCGCTGGTAAACATCTTCCGTTCTATCCCGTTCATTATCTTACTGGTGTGGATGATCCCTTTTACGCGCGTGATTGTCGGTACGTCTATCGGCTTACAGGCGGCAATTGTTCCTCTTACCGTCGGTGCCGCACCGTTTATTGCCCGTATGGTTGAAAACGCGCTGCTTGAGATCCCGGCGGGACTGATTGAAGCATCTCGCGCAATGGGCGCTACGCCGATGCAAATCGTGCGTAAAGTTCTTCTGCCTGAAGCGCTGCCGGGTTTAGTTAATGCAGCGACGATTACGCTTATTACGCTGGTCGGCTATTCGGCGATGGGCGGTGCCGTCGGTGCCGGCGGGCTGGGTCAGATTGGCTATCAATATGGCTACATCGGGTATAACGCAACGGTAATGAATACGGTGCTGGTATTACTCGTGGTTCTGGTTTATTTGATTCAGTTCTCAGGCGATCGTATCGTCCGGGCTGTCACTCACAAATAGCATCACACAACACTAATACGCTAAGTAAGGAAAGAGTATGACCTTTAAATTTAAAACCTTTGCGGCAGTCGGTGCGTTAATTGGTTCCCTGGCGCTGGCAGGCTGTGGTCAGGATGAAAAAGATCCTAACCATATTAAAGTCGGCGTTATTGTTGGTGCTGAACAGCAAGTTGCAGAAGTTGCGCAAAAAGTAGCTAAAGAAAAATACGGGCTGGATGTCGAACTGGTGACGTTTAATGATTACGTTCTGCCAAATGAAGCATTAAGCAAAGGCGATATTGATGCTAATGCGTTCCAGCATAAGCCTTACATGGATCAGCAAATCAAGGATCGCGGTTATAAACTGGCTGTTGCTGGTAATACGTTCGTCTATCCGATGGCCGGCTACTCTAAAAAGATCAAGTCTGTCGATGAACTCCAGAATGGCTCTCAGGTCGCTATTCCTAACGATCCTACCAACCTGGGTCGTGCATTACTGCTGCTGCAAAAACAGGGTCTGATCACATTAAAAGACGGTGTTGGCCTACTGCCGACCGTGCTTGATGTTACGGAAAATCCGAAAAACCTGAAGCTGGTTGAGCTGGAAGCGCCGCAGCTGCCGCGTTCACTGGACGACGCGCAAATCGCTCTGGCGGTGATTAACACCACTTATGCCAGCCAGATTGGGCTGACTCCGGCTAAAGATGGCATTTTCGTTGAAGATAAAGATTCCCCGTATGTAAACCTGATCGTCACTCGTGAAGACAATAAAGATGCGGAGAACGTGAAAAAGTTTGTTCAGGCTTATCAATCGGATGAAGTTTATCAGGAAGCCAACAAAGTGTTTAACGGCGGTGCTGTTAAAGGCTGGTAATCTTTTCTCTCTGTAATATCATTCAGGACGGGCTCATGCCCGTCTTGTCATTTATGCAAGCACCTGATTCAATAGCTCACTACCCTGTTATTCATTGAGGAAATATTATGCGTGCTTTACCGATCTGTTTAGTCGCACTTATGCTCAGCGGCTGCTCCATGTTAAGCAGATCTCCCGTCGAACCTGTCAAAAGCACCGAAGTCCCGCCAAAAGCGGCCCCCGCAAAACCTAAAGTAGCGTATAGCGCGCCGGTAAAAATCTACACCGATGCAGAAGCACTGGTGGGTAAACCATTCCGTGATTTAGGCGAAGTTTCAGGGGATTCCTGCCAGGCATCGAATCAGGACTCACCACCGAATATTCCCACTGCACGCAAGCGTATGCAGATCAATGCCTCTAAGATGCGCGCAAATGCCGTCTTACTGCACAGCTGTGAAGTGACCAGCGGCACACCGGGCTGCTATCGTCAGGCCGTTTGCGTCGGTTCTGCACTTAACGTTTCGAATAAATGAGTGCATTTGAGTTTGAGCAGATAGGCGTTATCCGCTCACCTTATAAAGAAAAGTTTGCCGTACCGCGCCAGCCGGGGCTGGTAAAAAGCGCGGGCGGCGAACTGCATTTACTTTCGCCTTATAATCAGGCGGAAGCGGTACGTGGTCTGGAAAACTTTAGCCATTTATGGATTGTTTTCGTCTTTCATCAGACAATGGAAGGCGGCTGGCGGCCCACTGTGCGCCCTCCTCGGCTGGGTGGGAATGCGCGAACAGGCGTTTTCGCTACCCGCTCGACCTTTCGCCCGAATCCTGTCGGCATCTCCCTGGTTGAGCTGAAAAGGATCCGCTGCCATAAAGAGCAGGTGATCCTACAACTGGGCGGGCTGGATCTGGTTGATGGTACGCCAGTCATTGATATCAAGCCTTATCTTCCCTTTGCCGAATCGCTGCCTGATGCTCGCGCAGGTTATGCGCAGCTGCCGCCCCAGGCTGATATGGCCGTAACATTTACGCCTGATGTCGAACAACAGTTGCGTGCGCTGCAACAACAGTATCCGCATTTCAAAACGTTTATTACCGAGGTGCTGGCGCAGGATCCGCGCCCCGCCTATCGTAAGGAAGAAGAGACAGGTAAAACCTACGCCGTCTGGCTTGAGGATTTTAACGTACGCTGGCGCGTCAACGACGCCGGATTCGAAGTCTTTGCTCTCGAAGCGCGCTAATTTTATCACTCTCTCTTTTGGCATCCCCGGCACACTGGTAAACTAAACCACTTTTTTTGCATCAGGCTCGCATTGAGCCTGCTCCGAACGTCCAAATGGAATCGTAATAACATGCGTACTAGCCAATATCTGCTCTCCACACTGAAGGAGACACCTGCCGACGCCGAGGTCATCAGCCACCAGCTGATGCTGCGCGCCGGGATGATCCGCAAGCTGGCCTCCGGGTTATATACCTGGCTGCCGACCGGCGTGCGCGTCCTGAAAAAAGTCGAAAACATCGTGCGTGAAGAGATGAACAATGCCGGTGCGATCGAGGTGTTAATGCCGGTGGTTCAACCTGCTGAACTGTGGCTGGAGAGCGGTCGTTGGGAGCAATATGGCCCGGAACTGCTGCGCATCGCCGATCGTGGCGAGCGTTCGTTCGTCCTTGGCCCAACGCATGAGGAAGTGATCACCGATCTGATCCGTAACGAGCTAAGCTCTTACAAACAGCTACCGCTGAACTTTTACCAAATCCAGACCAAATTTCGTGATGAAGTCCGTCCGCGTTTTGGCGTAATGCGTTCCCGCGAATTCCTGATGAAAGATGCTTATTCTTTCCATACTTCTCAGGACTCTCTGCAGGAAACTTACGACGCAATGTATGCGGCCTACAGCAAAATCTTTACCCGCATCGGGCTTGAGTTCCGTCCGGTTCAGGCTGATACCGGCTCGATTGGCGGCAGTGCATCTCATGAGTTCCAGGTGCTGGCGCAGAGCGGCGAAGATGATATCGTCTTCTCTGATACCTCTGATTATGCAGCCAATATCGAACTGGCCGAAGCCGTAGCGCCGAAAGCGCCGCGGGCGGCTGCGACTCAGGAAATGACCCTCGTCGATACGCCAAACGCTAAAACGATCGCCGAGCTGGTTGAGCAATTTGCTTTACCGATTGAGAAAACCGTTAAAACCCTGCTGGTGAAAGCGGTTGAAGGTAGCAGCGCTCCGCTGATCGCGTTACTGGTACGTGGCGATCATGAACTGAACGAAGTCAAAGCAGAAAAACTGCCGCAGGTTGCCAGCCCGCTGACGTTCGCCACGGAAGATGAGATCCGTGCTGTCGTTCAGGCAGGTCCGGGGTCTCTGGGGCCGGTCAATATGCCGATCCCGGTAGTCATCGACCGTACCGTGGCGGCAATGAGCGATTTTGCTGCAGGCGCTAACATTGATGGTAAGCACTATTTTGGCATCAACTGGGATCGCGATGTCGCAACGCCGACCGTTGCCGATCTGCGCAACGTGGTTGCAGGCGACGCCAGCCCGGATGGTCAGGGTACGCTGCTGATCAAACGCGGTATCGAAGTCGGGCATATCTTCCAGCTGGGAACCAAATATTCCGAAGCGCTGAAAGCCTCTGTTCAGGGCGAAGATGGCCGTAACCAGACGCTGACGATGGGCTGCTATGGTATTGGGGTGACCCGCGTCGTTGCAGCGGCGATTGAGCAGAATTTTGACGATCGCGGCATTGTCTGGCCAGATGCTATTGCGCCGTTCCAGGTGGCTATTCTGCCGATGAACATGCACAAGTCTTTCCGCATTCAGGAACTGGCTGAAAAACTGTATGCCGAACTGCGCTCACACGGCATTGACGTCCTGATGGACGATCGTAAAGAGCGCCCTGGCGTGATGTTTGCGGATATGGAGCTTATCGGTATCCCGCACACCATCGTACTGGGCGATCGCAACCTTGATAACGACGATATTGAATATAAGTATCGTCGTAACGGTGAAAAACAGCTGATTAAAACCGGCGACATTGTTGATTATCTGGTAAAACAGATTAAAGGTTAATTACCAGAAAAGGCCCTGATTTCAGGGCCTTTTTTTATCTACCTCGGGCAGCGCTTTCGCGTAGTCCCACAAAATAAGTACGACGCTATCGCAGGTTCACCTGAGAAGGCTTAATCGCCACACTTTTCATTGGTGCTAAACGCAATCGCCTTGTCCGCGGCGATCGCTTTTATCTCGTTGCCGCTTTTGACCTGCATCGTATAGTGCGCATCCATCGTCAACAGCAGTGGTCTGTTGCCGGTAACACCCGTCGCGGAATAATCATGCTCCAGTTGTGTATTCGGCACTACCGCAAGACGTTGACCGGTGGAGCAGTCGGTAAATTGACCGGCGCTGTACATTCCGCGCATCGCCATTGGCGTGACCGGCAAACTGGCCGTCACCGGTGTGAGCGTACGATTAAACTGCGATGCTACCGGCTGACCTTCACTGTCGAGCATTTCCAGCGCATTGCCTTTGACATGATAATACGACTTCTCACCCTGCGCGTCGGTCAAAACCAGTTTATCGGCGGTCCGCGCCCAGGTACCGTAGGTAGCAAATGAGGCATTTTTGTCTGCTGTTCCCAGGTAATGAAGATTCATCACCCAGCTTCCGTCCTTCTCCAGAAACAGAGAAGTTTCAATGCCTTCGCAGTCGGCACAGGGCAATATGCCACGCCAGCTTTGCTGCATCGGTTTTAATTCGGCCTGAACAGGTTGCAGTGAGTCAACATTAGAACGATGGTTACAGCCAATCAGACTCACCAGGGTCCAGGCTGCAACAGCTGCGAATATCGCTTTTTTCACCTTCTTTTCCTTATACTTTTATGCGGGCGTTCCTACTCCGGTGAACGCCTGACTTTTCCGCGCAGTGCTTTTACCGACGATTTTTGCGATTTCGACGTCAGCCTGCGCTCTTTTGATGCGCGCGTCGGACGCGTCGGACGACGGCTTTTCTGTACGACAGTTAGCGCCTGAATCACCGAAACCAGTCTCGCAATAGCCGCATCCCGGTTCATCTCCTGGGTTCGATGCTCCTGCGATTTAATGACGATGGTGCCATCATCGGTAATCAAATGATGGCTGGCGGCAAGAAGCCGCGCTTTATAATACTCTGGCAGCGTAGAGGCCCGGATGTCAAAACGTAAATGTATAGCTGTTGAGGTTTTATTCACGTTTTGCCCGCCTGCTCCCTGGGCGCGAATAGCCGTGATGGTAAATTCGTCTTCACCAAGCATAATACTGCCGGAAATAGCGATCATGCGGGCTGCTGCCAGGGCGTAAACTGAATTTCCAGCGTATTATCACTGTCTGAGAGCCAAATAGTCCCCTCCTGAATCGTCGCCTGTAGCGTCATAGTCCGCGTGGCGAAAGCGCTTAATTGTGCCAGCTGGGCGTCATCCAGAAACCAGATGCTCAGATTTTTAAAAGTAGCCAGTTTACTCTGATTTTGCTGCCACCAGATATCGGCCGCGCGGCTGTTATAGGTAAATAAAGCAACCTCAGCAGACTGGTTACAGGCTTTTTTTATCCGACGCTCGTCCGGCAGGCCCAGCTCTATCCATAAATCAATCCCGAGATGATCGTTACGTAGCCAGGCTTCTGGCTCATCTTCAGCACTCAGCCCGCGCGTAAACTGAAGACGCTCATTGGCATACTTAATCCACGCCAGCAAACGCAGCATCATACGTTCCTGCGTTTCAGAAGGATGACGAGCCAGAGTAAGCGTCGCATCAAGATAATGATGACGATCCATATCGGCTACATTAACTACCGCTTTATAAATTGTCGCTTTCAGCGCCATGAAACTGCTCCTTCAAAATGTAGCCGCTATTGTAGCGAAAATGTGGTCAAAAGACTGTTTCATGTGAGCCATACCTATTTTCATCGTGGTGAAATGACGCAGTGGGTTATGGTACAGTTGCCTTGCTAAACAAGGTTTATCTTCGTAGGCTTAAACTTACATCCACGGTGAAGTCGGAGCATTGACAGGAGGGAATGTGGAACAATATTGTGAGTTAGTACGCAAGCGGTATGCACAAATCGCCAGCGGAGATTTAGGGTATATTCCGGATGCGCTGGGTTGCGTACTTAAAGTACTCAATGAAATGGCTGCGGATGATGCCCTTTCAGAGTCGGTCAGAGAAAAGGCGGCGTATGCAGCCGCAAACTTACTGGTGAGCGATTATGTCAATGAATGAAACGTATCAACCCATCAATTGCGATGACTATGACAATCTCGAGCTCGCCTGCCAGCAGCATCTATTGCTGACGCTGGAAATGAAAGACGGTGAAGTGTTGACGGCAAAAGCGGCTGATGTAGTCTCGCGCAAAAATGTTGAATATCTGGTTGTTGAGGTGTCCGGGGCTTCCCGTGAACTGCGCCTTGATAAGATTACCAGCTTCAGCCATCCGGACATCGGTACCGTGGTGGTGAGTGAATCCTGATCCTGCTCGTCGTCGGGTAGCCAATGTTACCCGACGCTCTCTGGATAATGCATCAGCGTTACCCCTGTCCCGCCGTCAGCCTGCCCTTCCCGCGTCGTAAAATATCCCGCCGCTGCCACCAGCGTTTCACCATAAAACAGTAATGGAGTCGTATCGCGCAGCCAGGGAGCAACGCCCAGCTCCTGCCAGATTTTCTTTAGCTTACGTCCCCCGTTACGCCCGACGATGTGTAATGTCCCCTGCGCGGTGAAACGGACTGATACCGCTTCATGCGTCTGCGGCAGGCGCAGGTTACCACCACAAACCAGCGCCAGCTGTCCCAGACCATCGGGTAACGTTAAGGACTGACCTACATCCGGCCATGGCAAAACGGCCGTGGTCTGGCCCGGTAGCGGCTGGATCAACCAGAGTTTATGCTGATAACGGCGTAGCTCGAAAGCCCCGAGCCGCAGAGAAGGAGAAGCATCGTCCCTGGCCTGCACAATCTCCTGCCAAATCCGCGCGAGCATGTCACGTGATGGCATCGCCGCTCCTCGGCTTGCCAGCCAGCGGCGCAGCACGGCAGCACGAAATACCGGACTTTTGGTCGTCAGCGGCAGCAGGCTTAGCGCCCCTTTTTCATCTACCAGCGCCCGCAATTCGTCACCGAGCAGTTCATCCAGCAACTGTTCCTGCTCGGCACACAGCGCCGCGCTGCGCGCCGTAGCCTGCGCAAAATGCGGCCAGCGAGCATTTAACTGCGGCAACACCTGAAGACGCAGAAAATTGCGATCGTAGGCATCGTCCTGATTACTCTCGTCCTCAATCCAGCGCAGTTCATGCTCTGCAGCCCACTGGTTCAGCGCGTCGCGACTTTCCTCTAGTAAAGGCCGGATCAGCACGGTTCCCGAAAAGGGTGAAACACGAGCCATGGCGGAAAGCCCTGCCGGGCCGCTACCGCGCTTAAGTGCCAGTAAGAATGTCTCACATTGATCGTCAAGATGCTGAGCCGTCACCAGAACCTCCCCCGGCAGCAGCGCTTCACGAAAAGCCTGGTAACGCGCCTGTCTGGCGTGGGCTTCGTTTCCCAGTCCTTTATCAACTAACGTCACGCGCTCAACGATCAGCGGAATCTGCCACTGCTGACACATCTGCTGGCAGTGTGTGACCCAGTCATCGGCATACGGGCTTAACCCATGATGAATATGAATTGCACGCAGGGAAATATCCGGCGACTGCCTGCGCCAGCACACCATCTGATGTAGCAGAACGGTAGAGTCGAGGCCACCGCTGAACGCAATCAGGAACTGGCGGTGAGGATAAAGAGAATGGGCAATCGCTGGTGCTGTCATGATCGAACGAACTTAGGAAAGAGTGCCCGGAACGTTACCGGGCAATAGTCATATTGGCAAGCTTTACTGCTGGTATAACTCCAGCGGCAGACCATCGGGATCGTTAAAGAAGGTAAAACGCTTGTCGGTAAAAGGATCGACACGCACTGGTTCGCAGGCAACGCCGTGCGCGTGCAGATGATCCACCGCCTGCTCGATATTCTCCACGCTAAAGGCCAGATGGCGTAAACCACATGCTTCCGGACGACTCGGGCGCGCAGGTGGAGATGGAAATGAAAAAAGCTCAATCACATACTGGCCATTCAGCGCCAGATCGCCTTTCCAGGAGTCGCGTTCAGCGCGGTAAAACTCGCCCTGCAGGGTAAAGCCAAGAATATCGCAGTAAAATGCCTTACTTTTGGCATAGTCAGTAGCAATAATGGCAATATGGTGAACCTGTTTTAAACCCAGCATCGTCTTCTCCTTAACCTTTTGCAGCACGTTACTGTCCTGCTGATAACTCTGCAAGCCTTCAGGCACTTTTTAAGACTCTCACACGATATACGCCTTCTTCATCGCGCTTTGCGCCGTGAATATCGGTTTCAAATCCCGGATAATGACGGCCAATTGAACAAAGCATCAGCAGGAAATCAAGCACCGCGCGGCTCTCTTCAGTGATCATCTCGCCCGGCATCAGGAGCGGCACGCCCGGCGGATAGGGCAGGATCATATTTGCTGAAATGCGCCCTGTCAGTTTCTCCAGCTCGATCGTTTCAACATCGCCTCTGATTTGGCGCTGCCACGCCTGATGCGGGGTCATTTTCATCTCTGGCAGGACGTCAAATGCCCGCAGCATGAGTCTGGAGAGATCGTGCTGGCGGATTAAACGATGAATACCCTGGGCCAGATCCTGAATACGCATATTGCGATAAAAATCAGGATCTTCTGCATAAAGATCCGGCAGCATATTTTTCACGCGAAGGTTAAGATCGTAAGCGCGTTTGAATTCGGTAAGTCCACGCAGCAGTCCCATCGCCCGGGTTTTATCGATGCCGATGCTGAACAGAAATAGCAGGTTATAAGGCCCGGTTTTTTCCACCACCACGCCGCGTTCATCAAGGAATTTAGCCACCAGCGCAGCCGGTATTCCCTCTTCGCTCATGTGTCCCTGTTCATCCATCCCCGGCGTCAGAATAGTCACTTTAACCGGATCGAGGAACATATGGTCGGCATCTGCGTCGTTAAATCCGTGCCAGTTTTCACCGGGAGCCACAGGCCAGCATTCCGCGTCGTCCACGTCTTCCGGCTGCCAGATATCAAAAAACCAGCCTTCTGATTCTTCACGCAGCCGCTGTACTTCTTTACGAAAATGCAGCGCCCGTTCGACGGAACGATTGATAAGTCGTTTTCCCGGATTCCCACGCAGCATCGCCGCTGCTGTTTCGATAGAGGCCACGATCGGATAACTCGGCGATGTTGAGGTATGCATCATAAAGGCTTCGTTAAAGGTATCTTCGTCGTAGTCACCTTTAATATGGATAAGCGAGGCCTGAGAAAGCGCGGCCAGCATTTTATGCGTCGATTGTGTTTCGAAGATGACTTTTCCCGGCACGCGCTCGCCGCTCATGCCACTTTTCCCCTGATAGATTGGGTGGAAATGGGTATAAGGCACCCAGGCCGAATCGAAATGAATCGACGGTACATCCAGCGTTTGCTTGATCCAGTTAGTGTTATACAGCAGGCCGTCATAGGTCGAGTTGGTGATCACCGCGTGTACCGGCCACTGCGCCTGTGGCGTACTCGCCACTTTCTCACTGAGGCTGTCGCGGGTAAACTCACGTTTCGGAATGCCGCCGAGTATCCCCAGAGCGTTGCGGGTTGGTTTTAGCCACAGCGGGACGACATCACTCATCATCAGCAGATGAGCCAGCGACTTATGACAGTTACGGTCAATCAGCAGCGTACTTCCGGTCGGTGCAGCGTACATGCCGACAATTTTATTTGAGGTCGACGTGCCATTGGTCACCATATAGCTCTGCTCCGCGCCAAAGGTACGGGCAATATACTCTTCGGCTTCGAGATGTGGACCAGTATGATCAAGCAGCGATCCCAGCTCGGTGACTGAAATCGATACATCGGCTTTGAGCGTATTGCCACCGAAGAAATCGTAAAACAGGCAGCCTATCGGGCTTTTTTGATATGCGGTTCCCGCCATATGTCCGGGGGTACAGAAAGTGTATTTCCCCTCTTTGACATAATTGAACAACGCTTTGGTAAACGGCGGGGTAATATTGTCCAGGTACTCACCGGTATATTGATGAATACGCCCTGCAATATCATCAGCCACGCCGAGAGAATATTCGAAAAACCACAGTGCCATACGCATATCATGGACGCTGACGTCCATCGTCGAATGGGTATTAATGAACGCATACAGTGGAAGATATTCGTTGAGCTGGTTGATATCGCTGCATAAATCAACGGAGTACTCATCCCAGTCAAAAATGACGCCGCAGATACGCGGGTTATGCTCAATAAACTTCAGCAGATCGGAACTGTTTTGTGGCCAGATGATTTTAAAGCCCTGCGTAACAAGCGCACTCTCCAGCTCTTTGATTGGCTCGTCTTTGTAATAGACCCCGTGCGGGCCCATGATAGCTATGATATTCACGCGTTTCTCCTGAAAAACCATAGCTAATCATAGTAACAATCACGCCAGCGCGTTGCACTGGCGTGATTTATTTCATTACAGCGCTTTCCACGCATCCTGCCAGGCAATACCTGCACCAGGTTCATAGTAAGCCGGTGCAACATTACACCATGCGCCAGCCGGCAGCGGTTTGCACTGATACAGTACGCCGTGGTTATTAACGATATCGTCAGCTTTCCACTGCGTGGTCGCATTCCACGCCGGGTAAACCACGGAACCGTCTGCTGCAGCTTTCGCTTTTACGTTCAACGTATAGCTGGTCGTGCTGCTCAGCGAGCCGTCGCTCACTTTCAGACTAATAGCATACTGCGCATCCTGATCTTTCTCAGGCGCGTTGAACACGATAACTGATTTGTCCGCGCCGCTTACTGTCTGGCCATCTTGCGACATCCAGGTATAGGTAAGTTTGTCACCATTTGCATCAGTAGAGCCGGCACCGCTCAGGGAGACGGCGCTTCCTGCTTCAACTGCACCCACAGGACCAGCAATGTGTGCGACCGGCGCAACGTTGGCGGCAGGCGTCGGTGCTGGCTCAGGAGCAGGGGTCGGCTCTGGCTTCGCGTTGCCGCTATCATCAACGATGTTAACGTTGAAATAGTGCTGAACGCATTTGGTGTAATCACCTTCTTTGAAGGCAGTATACGGCGTTTGATAGCCCACCAGCTGGCAGGCGTTGGTTTTGCCGTCGGCCGTGTCTGCGCTCCATCCCCAATCCTGTTCCCAATAAATAGGCAGTGCGCCCGCACCGTATTCATCGAACTGCTTCATATTTTTGCAGCCCAGAACTTCATCAGCAGGCACCGGCACTTTCAGGTAGTTAGCAAACTCTTTGTAGTAGGCAATACGGTTGAGAGACTGCGCCATCTCGTCAGCGCCACCGCATTCTACGCCGCCGTTGATTATCTGAATGGTAACGCCAAAGCCGGTAACCAGCCCGTTCGCTTTGTCATGATCGTTTGGCTGCCAGGTACCATCAATAACGTGCAGCATGGACGGTTTCGGCGGCTGCGGATAAACAAAGAAGAAGACTGCGCTCGCCAGGTTCATCCAGGTGTCAGCAACCAGTTCAGGTTTGTCTAATAGCGGACGCACGTCGCCGTACATGGCGTCAGAGAACGGACCATAGTTGTAGTTATAGGAGAGCTGTTTTGCTCCACGACCGAAGTAGCTGACATAATCGCCATCTTTATCTTTTCCGCAAGGCCAGGTCTGTCCCTGCCACACATCCGGATTACATTCGCCGTTATAGCCGCCTTTCTGGCCTTCTACCCAACCCACTTCACGCAGGTACACCAGCGCCTGACGCCATTCTGGAATATCTCTCCAGCTTTCATGTCCACCCGTTTCCTGAGCAAAGTGGGCAAACATGGTTGCCAGTGTTTTGCGGCAAATCGCGTCGCTGTCACGACCATCAGTATAAGTACCGCAGACGGCCGGGAACTTACCGATGGCTTTCAGGAAGTTAAGATACGTGTATTCCGGCGCGCGCATCGGAAAAAGGAAATCCCAGTCTTTTTCGCTCAGAATGCTTTCAACGCGTTTTACGTTAGCCGGGTTTGCCGCACGTCCGACAGCAATTTTTTCTACCTCAGCATTATCAAGCGTCGCAATAGATGATTTGACTGCCGACATTAACGGGAAATCGGTGAGTGCCTTTTCTTTGGCAGCCAGTTCACTTGTTGTCATCGTTGCTGGTGCACTGTCGCCCAGTAATGCCGCATGCGCGGTTGATAAGCTGAGCAGGATCCCTGCCGCTACGGTGCTAAGCACCATTCTTTTTTGCAATGCCATATTCTTCTCCTTGATGGTATTCACTGCCGAATGCCTGGCAGCGATCGCAGTCTCAGGGAGAATCAGTCTCATTGACTAATCATATGGTCTCACTACATTCTCATTTTTTTGGCGTAAAAAAATCATAAAAAAAGGCCGGAAAATCCGGCCCTGAACGATGGTGTGAGTATAAAAATCAGGCGTAACCGTAGCTCATCAGACGATGATAACGGCGATTGAGCAAATCATCTTTACCCAGTACGTCGAGGTCGGCCAAATCTTCCAGCAATTGAGCTTTCAATGATGCAGCAATGGCTTCCGGATTACGGTGTGCACCACCCAGCGGTTCCGGAATGATTGAGTCGATCAGCTTCAACTCTTTCAGACGCGGCGCAATGATACCCATTGCATCAGCAGCCAGCGGTGCTTTATCAGCGCTTTTCCACAGAATAGAGGCACAGCCTTCCGGGGAGATAACGGAATAGGTGCTGTATTGCAGCATATTCACTTTATCGCCCACGCCAATCGCCAGTGCACCGCCGGAGCCACCTTCACCAATAACGGTACAGATGACCGGCACGCTCAGGCGTGACATTTCACGCAGGTTGCGTGCAATGGCTTCTGACTGACCGCGTTCTTCTGCGCCAACGCCGGGATAGGCACCTGGCGTATCAATAAAGGTGATGATGGGCATATTGAAACGCTCAGCCATCTCCATTAAGCGCAGCGCTTTACGGTAGCCTTCCGGAGCCGGCATCCCAAAGTTACGGCGAATTTTCTCTTTGGTTTCACGTCCTTTTTGATGACCAATGATCATCACCGGACGTCCGTCCAGACGCGCGATACCGCCGACAATAGCTTTATCATCAGCGTAAGCGCGATCCCCTGCCAGCTCATCGAATTCATCAAACGCCAGGCGGACATAATCCAGGGTGTAGGGGCGCAGCGGATGTCGCGCCAGTTGGGCTACCTGCCATGCGCCAAGATCGGCAAAGATTTTGCGCGTCAGCTCTACGCTTTTTTCGCGCAGACGATGCACTTCTTCGTCGATGTTAATATCCAGTTTCTCATCCTGACGGCTCACCGCAGTCAGAGAATCGATTTTCGCTTCCAGCTCTGCAATCGGCTGTTCAAAATCTAGGAAATTCAGACTCATAGTATTCCTGTATTAGTCAAACTCCAGTTCCACCTGCTCCGAACCAATGAGGCCACGGAGATCGTTAAGTAAACGATCGCTCGGAGAGACGCGCCACGTTGCGCCAAAGCGCAGCCGCGCACGCGCATCCGTCCTCTGATAGTAGAGATGTACTGGAATGGTCCCCGAGCGATGGGGTTCCAGAGACTGACGGAGTCGGTTTAAAAGCTGGTCATCAATTTGCCTGTCCGTCAGCGAGATAGCAAGCCCGCGAGCATATTTTTCACGAGCTTCGTCAATATCCATGACTTCACGGGCCATCATTTTAAGCCCGCCGCTGAAGTCATCAAAGCTGACCTGTCCGCTGACGATAAGTATGCGGTCGTTTTCCAGCAAATGCTGGTATTTCTCCAGCGCTTCGGTGAATAACATCACCTCCAGCCGCCCGGAACGGTCATCGATGGTGCAGATGCCGATGCGATTGCCGCGCTTGGTGACCATAACCCGCGAAGCAATGACGAGCCCCGCCGCCGTGGTCATTTTACCACGTTCGGTTGGATGCATGTCTTTTAGCCTCAGGCCGCCGACATAACGCTCAATTTCTTTCAGATACTGGTTGATAGGATGACCCGTCAGATATAAACCTAACGTTTCACGCTCACCTTCCAGTACCGTATGTTCCGGCCACGGCTGGCAGTTAGCATATGATTGCTCAATCTGCTCCGGTTCTTCTGCCAGCACGCCGAACATATCTGCCTGACCAATAGCCTCCGCTTTCGCGTGCTGATCGGCCGCTTTTAACGCGTCGCCAAGCGAATTCATTAGCGCCGCACGGTGTGGACCGAGGCGGTCAAATGCCCCGGACATAATCAACTTTTCCAGCACCCGACGATTCAGTTTCTTGGTATCAGTACGGGCACAGAGATCGAACAGCTCGCGGAAATAGCCGCCGTTATTACGCGCCTCGATGATAGCCTCAATTGGCCCCTCACCGACACCTTTAATCGCACCAATACCGTAGACAATTTCCCCGTCATCGTTGACATGAAAATGATACAGCCCTGAGTTAATGTCCGGCGGCAGGATTTTTAGCCCCATTCGCCAGCACTCATCGACCAGGCCGACCACTTTCTCCGTGTTGTCCATATCCGCGGTCATCACCGCCGCCATAAATTCAGCCGGATAGTGTGCTTTTAACCACAGCGTCTGGTAAGACACCAGCGCGTAGGCCGCAGAGTGCGATTTGTTAAAGCCGTAGCCGGCAAATTTCTCCACCAGGTCAAAGATTTTTATCGCCAGCTCGCCGTCCACCCCACGACTTCTGGCACCCTCTTCAAAGGTGCCGCGCTGTTTGGCCATCTCTTCCGGTTTTTTCTTACCCATCGCACGACGCAGCATATCCGCGCCGCCGAGCGTATAGCCGGACAGTTCCTGCGCGATCTGCATGACCTGTTCCTGATACAGAATAATGCCATACGTCGGTTCCAGTACCGGCTTAAGACACTCGTGCTGCCACTGGACATCCGGATAAGAGATCTCTTCACGGCCGTGCTTACGGTCAATAAAGTTATCTACCATGCCCGACTGCAGCGGACCGGGACGGAACAAAGCCACGAGGGCTATCATATCTTCGAAGCAGTCTGGTTGCAGACGCTTGATAAGATCTTTCATGCCGCGCGATTCAAGCTGGAAGACCGCCGTCGTTTCGGAGCGTTGTAGCATATCGAAACTTTTCTTATCTTCCAGCGGAATGGCGGCGATATCCAGCGGCGGCTCGCCGTTTTTCTCACGGCGCTTGTTAATCATCTCCAGCGCCCAGTTGATGATGGTCAGGGTACGCAGGCCGAGGAAGTCAAACTTCACCAGCCCTGCATACTCAACATCGTTCTTATCAAACTGGGTAACCGGGTGCAGCCCTTCTTCATCGCAATACAGCGGCGCGAAATCAGTAATTTTAGTCGGCGCAATGACCACGCCCCCGGCATGCTTACCGGCGTTGCGCGTGACGCCTTCGAGCTTACGCGCCATATCAATGAGCGCTTTAACTTCTTCGTCAGCCTCATAGATTTCCGGCAGCTGCGGCTCGGCTTCAAACGCTTTTGCCAGCGTCATGCCCGGATCGGGCGGCACCAGTTTGGAAATGCGATCGACAAAACCATACGAATGACCGAGCACGCGGCCCACGTCGCGAATAACCGCTTTCGCCGCCATCGTACCGAAGGTAATGATCTGCGATACCGCATCGCGACCGTACATCTCCGCGACGTGCTCAATAACCTGATCGCGCTTTTCCATACAGAAATCGACGTCGAAGTCGGGCATCGAAACACGTTCCGGATTAAGGAAACGTTCGAACAGCAGGTCAAATTCCAGCGGATCGAGATCGGTAATTTTCAGCGCATAGGCCACAAGCGAACCCGCACCGGAGCCACGACCTGGCCCGACCGGTACGCCGTTATCTTTTGACCACTGGATAAATTCCATAACGATCAGGAAGTAGCCGGGAAAACCCATCTGGTTGATCACCTGGAGTTCAATATCCAGACGCTCATCATAAGGTGGACGCTTTTCAGTGCGTACGGCTTCATCCGGGAACAGAAATTCGAGACGTTCCTCCAGCCCTTCCTTCGATTTCACCACCAGGAAATCTTCGGTGGTCATTTCACCGGTCGGAAACTGTGGCAAAAAATATTCGCCAAGCCGCACGGTGACATTACAGCGTCTGGCAATTTCGACGCTATTTTCCAGCGCTTCCGGAATATCGGCAAACAGTTCACACATCTCATCTTCGGAACGCAGATACTGCTGCGTGGAGTAGAGGCGAGGCCGTTTGGGATCGTCAAGGGTGTAGCCATCATGAATGGCAACGCGAATTTCATGGGCGTCAAAATCATCGGTGCTGATAAAACGCACATCGTTGGTTGCCACTACCGGCAGGCCACGCTCTTCTGCCAGTTGAATAGCCGCGTGAAGATAGCTCTCTTCATCTTGTCTGCCGGTGCGGATCAGTTCGAGGTAAAAGCGGTCCGGGAAGTGCTCTTCGTAAAAAGAGAGGCACTGATCGACCAGCGCGCTATTGCCGCGCATCACGCTACGCCCGACATCGCCCAGTCGCCCACCGGAGAGTAAAATCAATCCCTCACCCAGCTCTGCAAGCCACTCACGATCGATCCACGGCCCAAGTGCGCCATAGCCACGCTGATAGGCCCGCGAGATTAACAGCGTCAGATTTTGATAGCCGACGTTATTCATTGCCAGAACGGTAAGCTGGGTCATTTCGTCAGCCAGCAACTCGCTCTGGACGTGAAAATCTGCCCCAACAATAGGCTTAAGCCCTGCGCCGTGCGCCGCTCCGTAAAACTTCACCAGACCGCACAGGTTCATAAAATCGGTGATCGCCAGCGCAGGCATACCCATAGAGGCCGCCTTTTTTACCAGCGGCCCGGTTTTTGCCAGCCCATCGATCATGGAATAGTCGCTATGCACCCGCAGGTGAACGAAACGTGGTTCAGCCATTTGTAGAGAGATTCCGGTTTATTAAGTTACGTCACAAGAATCAGGACACCAGGCCCAGTGCGCGTTTTACAGGCGCAAAGCTACGCCGATGATGCTCTGTCGCACCATGCTCCACCAGTTTTTCAAGATGAAAAGCGGTTGGATAGCCTTTATGCTGCGCAAAGCCATATTGAGGAAAGGTCAAATCCAGCGCCGTCATTTCTGCATCACGCGTGACTTTAGCAATGATAGAGGCCGCACTAATTTCTGCCACTCGGCTGTCGCCTTTGACCACGGCCATGGAAGGCATGGCCAGCGCCGGACAGCGATTACCGTCGATCAGTACATACTCAGGCACAATACTTAACCCGGCAACGGCGCGCTGCATCGCCAGCATCGTCGCATGGAGAATATTGAGCTCATCAATTTCGTGCGGCTCGGCGCGTCCGAGACTCCAGCATAATGCCTTTTCGACAATCTCATCAAACAGCGCCAGACGACGTTTCTCGGATAACTTTTTTGAATCATTCAGGCCAACAATGGGTCGGGCGGGATCGAGGATCACCGCCGCGGTGACCACTGCGCCTACCAGCGGACCACGGCCGACTTCATCCACACCGGCGACCAGGTGCGTGTGTGGATAAACAAATTCTATCATGGGGCTAACTCCAGTACCGCATCGGCTGCCTGCTCATCGGCATTACAGCGGATCTGTTGATGCAGCTCGCGGAATGTGTCATGCATCACATGGCGGGTATGGCTGTTCGCCAGCAGCGGTAATAGCGCATCGGTGAGTTTTTGCGGTTCGCACTCTTCCTGCAGAAGCTCTTTGACCAGTTCCCGGCCGGCCAGCAGATTCGGCAGCGAAACATAATCCGTTTTAACCAGCCGCTTTGCCAGCCAGAAGGTAAAGGGCTTCATACGATATCCCACCACCATCGGGCATTTTGCCAGCATACACTCCAGCGCGGCGGTGCCGGATGCGAGCAGTGCGGCATCGCTTGCGACCATTGCTTCGCGGGCCATGCCGTCCAGCAGATGCACCGTAAGCGCCGGCGCAACGTCAGCCTTTATACGCTCAAACTGCTCGCGACGTTTCGCATTTGCCAGCGGCACGACCACTTCAAGGTCAGGATACGTTTCGCGCAATCGCTCTGCGGTACGCAGGAAATCGGCACTGAGCATCTCGACTTCTGCTCCGCGACTGCCGGGTAACAATGCCAGACAGCGGGCATGATGGGGGATCCCCAGAACATCGCGCGCCGCGTTCTTATCCGGATCAAGCGGCATTGCATCCGCCATGGTATGTCCGATGAAACGACAGGGTACGTTGAATCTGTCATAAAACGCTTTTTCGAAAGGCAGAAAAGCCAGCACCATGTTGGTGGATCTGCCTATTTTGAAAACGCGTTTCTGTCGCCATGCCCAGACGGACGGGCTGACGTAGTGAATGGTCTTAATGCCCTGCTTTTTAAGATTACCCTCAAGGGTGATATTAAAATCCGGCGCATCAATACCGACAAATACATCTGGCCTGAGATCCGTGAATCGACGGGTTAAATCGGCGCGAATATGCAGCAGGCGGCGTAAGCGACCAAGCACCTCGACAATGCCCATTACCGCCAGCTCTTCCATCTCATACCAGACTTCACACCCTTCTGCCTGCATACGGGGACCCGCCACGCCGACAAAACGCGCGTGCGGAACACGGGCTTTGAGCGCGCGGATGAGACCGGCACCAAGAATATCGCCGGAGGTTTCTCCGGCGACCAGGGCAATCGTTAATGGGCGAGGTTCAGCCATTAACGGATAAGACCGCGCGTTGAACGGGCGAAGAAATCAGTAAAGGCCTGCACTTGCGGATATTGTCCGGCCAGCTCAGCGATTTCTGGTTTAACCTCTTCCAGCGTTTTTCCGCTGCGGTAGAGCAGTTTGTAGGCATTACGGATAGCGGTAATCGCTTCCCGGCTAAACCCACGACGCTTCAGCCCTTCGATGTTGACACCGAATGGCGTAGCGTGGTTGCCCTGCGCAATGACATACGGAGGAACGTCCTGCGCCACACCGGAGCAGCCGCCGACCATCACATGTTCACCGATAATGCAGAACTGATGGACAGCCGTCATGCCGCCAATGATGACGAAGTCATCCAGCGATACGTGCCCCGCCAGCGTTGCGTTGTTGGCGAGGATACAGCGATTTCCGACGTTACAATCATGCGCGACGTGAGCGTTGATCATTAACAGGTTGTCGCTGCCCACCTTCGTCAATCCACCGCCCTGTACTGTGCCACGATGAATGGTGACGCTTTCGCGGATGCGGTTGCGATCGCCAATTTCTACCCGAGTCGGTTCACCAGCATATTTCAGATCCTGGTTAACTTCTCCAATAGAAGCGAACTGATAAATCTCGTTGTCGCGGCCAATTTTAGTGTGGCCATTCACAACAACATGGGATTTCAGTACGGTTCCCTCGCCGATTTCGACGTTGGATCCCACAATACAAAACGGGCCAATATGGGCGCTGGCACCGATAACGGCGCCCTCTTCCACAATGGCGCTCGGATGAATAAAGGCGGTATTATCAATCACGTATCAGGCCTCCCGGCTACGCGCACACATCATCGTAGCTTCGCAAACAACTTTACCATCAACCAGCGCCACGCCTTTGAAGCGGGTCAGGCCACGGCGGGTTTTCTCGAAAGTGACTTCCATGATCATTTGATCGCCAGGCACGACGGGACGCTTAAAGCGCGCTTCATCGATACCTGCGAAATAGTACAGCTCGCCCGGCTCCAGTTTCCCCACGCTTTTAAACGCCAGAATACCGGTAGCCTGTGCCATTGCTTCCAGAATCAGCACGCCAGGTAAAATCGGCTTGCCCGGAAAATGGCCCTGGAAAAACGGCTCGTTAACCGAGACATTTTTTACTGCGCGCAGAAAACGACCTTCTTCAAAATCCAGCACGCGGTCAACCAGAAGAAAAGGAAAACGGTGCGGCAGAAGCTCAAGAATCTCTTCAATATGCAGAGTATGAGTGTCAGTAGTCAAAATACTCTTCCTGTCTAAATATAATGAACAGCAATAATAACACGGCCCGTGGCAATCTGATGAATGCCAGCAGGCCGGAATGTACAGACGTTTTCGGGTGAAGCTTTAGTCTTGTTGATTGACCTTGCGTTCAATAGCTTTGAGACGCTTACTCATATCATCAATATTCATCACCAGAGCGGCGGTTTTACGCCATGTCTTATTGGGCTGCAGCGGGATACCGGATGAGTAGACGCCCGGCTCAGTAATAGGACGCATAACCATGCCCATACCGGTGACCGTCACCTTATCGCAGATTTCCATATGCCCGTTGATTACGCTGGCGCCGCCAATCATACAGTAACGGCCAATTTTCAGGCTGCCTGCCATGATAACGCCGCCCGCAACGGCGGTATTGTCGCCAATCACGACGTTATGTGCAATCTGACACTGATTATCAATAATCACCCCATTACCAATAAGGGTGTCATCCAGCGCGCCGCGATCGATGGTGGTACATGCGCCGATCTCGACGCGATCGCCGATAATAACGCGACCTAACTGCGGGATCTTCACCCAGTTACCGCGATCGTTCGCATAGCCAAAGCCATCAGAGCCGATTACGGTGCCGGACTGAACCAGGCAGTTTGCGCCAATCTCAATCTCATGGTAAATGCTAACGTTGGCCCACAGTCGGGTGCCCGCGCCGATTTTCGTCTTTTTACCAATGAAGCAACCGGCACCGATTACCACGTTATCACCCAGTACAACATCGGATTCGATAACGGCATTCGCACCGATCGACACGTTGTTGCCCAGTTGCGCAGTAGGATCGATAACGGCACCCGGCGCGATATTCTGCGCAGGCTGAGGTGTGGTATCAAGGATCTGAGCCATACGCGCATAGGTCAGGTAGGGATTTTTCACTACCAGCGCCGCGCTGTTGGCAAAAGGAAGATCGTCAGGGGTCATCACAACGGCGGACGCCTGGCAAGCCGCCAGGTGCTCACGGTATTTAGGATTTACCATGAAAGTGATATGACCTGCTTGAGCAGATTGCATGGACGCGACAGCGGTGATGACGATATCGCCATCACCGTGTAACTCTGCATCCAACTGCTGTGCTAAATCAGCGAGTCGAATTGAAGGCATTACTTATTTAACCTGTTTCAGCACATCAGCAGTGATGTCTTTAACATCGCTGCTGTTATAAGCAACGGTATTTGCGTCGACAACCAGGTCGATGCTCTGGCTGCTGGCAACAGATTTCACCGCGCTCTGAATGCGGGTAACCAGTTTGCCACGCTCTTCGTTAGAACGACGCGCACGATCTTTCTCAAATGCCTGCGCTTTCTGAGCGAAAGTCTGACGCTGCGCCATCACGTCTTTTTCCAGTTTGCTACGGTCAGAACCGGCTTTCATAGACTGCAAGCGCTGCATTTTGCTCTGCAGATCGCCTTCCATTCTCTGAAGCTCGGCTGCGCGGCCTTTAAACTCATTTTCCAGAGAGTTAGAAACACCTGTTTTCTGAGCCACCTGCTGGAAAAGACTACCCATGTTAACCACTGCAATTTTGTCTGCTGCCTGCGCAGAGGTAACCATTGCTAAACCGAGACCTGCCGCTAATAACCACTTTTTCACAATAAACTCCTTACCATCCCATTGATACCCGAAGGCACCGTTCTTTGCGTGACCAACCTACCCCTTACGGGAAAGGTTGATGTCAGCGCGACACTGCTATTGCATTCCTTTGCTGGGTGCAATTACCAGGTTTTACCTATGTTAAACTGGAACTGCTCTGCCTTGTCTCCATCGTACTTTTTAAACGGCTGGGCGTAGGAGAAGACCAACGGCCCCAATGGGGACATCCACTGTAATGCGATACCCGCAGACATACGGATATTATTCGGATCGCTGTAATCTGGCACATCTGATGGTGCTGAAGAGGTATCCCATTTGGTATCCCACACGGTACCCATATCCCAGAAGAACGAGGTTCGAACCGAGTTAGCATATTTTTCGCTGATAAACGGCGTTGGCGTGATGAACTCAAGGCTTGCCACTGCCATCGCGTTACCGCCTACCGCATCATTGGATTTACAGATATCCGTTGCGCCATTTTCTACCGCGCAATCATAGTCGTTATCGTTGTCGTAGTTATTAACCGAGTGCGGATAATAAACGGCTTTTGGACCGATCGTGTTCGACTGGAAACCACGCACGGTGCTGGAGCCACCGGCATAGAAGTTTTCATAGAACGGCAATTCTTTACTGCCTATGCCATCACCATAACCCACTTTAGTACGGCCCAGAACGACCCATTTATGGTCGTCGTCGATGGGTACGTAGGTTGCGGTATCCAGCGTGGCTTTGTAATACTGGTTATCAGAACCTGGAATAGTCACTTTACCATTCAGGTTGACACGCGAACCCTCAGTCGGGAAGAAGCCACGGTCCAGTTTGTTATAGGTCCAGCCATAGTTAAAGGTGAAATCGTCTGACTTGAAGCTGTTGTCTTCATCAGTGGTACTCGGGCGCTCACCCATCGATTCCAGATAACGCCACATTGCAACCTGCGGTTCCATATTGGACAGGGAGTTATGAACATAGCCCAGTCCGCCACGCAGCGTGTTGTACTCGTTAATCGGGAAGCCCAGCGTTAAATCGGTGCCATAACTTTTGTTGGTATAGCCAGACAGATCCGCATCGTCTGCTTTAAAGTCGTTATAGAACACACGACCGCCGAGGCTGACGCCGTCAACGGTGAAGTACGGATCGGTAACCGAAAGCTCTGTATAGGTCTGATAGTCATTCTTGGTTCCGTTGATACCAACGGAGTAGCCTGTACCTAACCAGTTATCCTGCTGTACCCCGGCCTGGAAGCTAACGCCGCTTTCGGTGCCGTAACCGACACCGAAGTTGAAGCTGCCGGTATTACGCTCTTTCACTTTATAAACTACGTCAACCTGATCCGGACGACCCGACACGCGCTGCGTATCGGTATCAACCGTTTCAAAATAGCCAAGACGGTTCAGACGCTCTTTACCCTGGTCAACGAGATCGCTGCCCAGCCACGCACCTTCCATCTGACGCATCTCACGACGCAGGACGGCATCTTTGGAGGTATCGTTACCTTCAAAGCGGATCTTGCGCACGTAGTAACGGTTGCCGGCGTCAACATTCACGCGCAGTTTTACCGTCTTGTCAGCATCGTTAATTTCCGGCTGCGACTGTACGCGCGGGTAGGCGTAACCATAGCGACCCAGAAGCTTTTTGATATCGTCTTCCATTTTGGTCACTTTGGTGCCGTTGTAGAGTTCACCCGGCTCAATTTTGGTCAGTCTTTCAATGTCAGTAGAATGACCGGCCAGATTACCGCTGACTTCAACGCTTTGCAGTTTATACTGATCGCCCTCGGTGATATTCACCGTCACGTAGATGCCTTTTTTATCCGGCGTCAGACTGACCTGGGTTGAATCAATATTGAAGCGCGCGTAGCCGCGGTCAAGATAGTAACTGCGCAGGGTTTCAAGATCGCCCGCCAGTTTCTGCTTCTGATATTTGCGATCGCCGACCACGTTCCACCACGGCACTTCATCACGCAGTTGGAAATGCGAGATCAGTTCTTCCGTACTGAAGGCTTTATTGCCGACAATGTTAATTTGTTGGATTTGTGCCGAGACACCTTCCTGGAAAACCAGCTTCAGGTCAACGCGGTTACGCGGCAGCGGTGTTACCACGGCTTTCACGCTGGCGCTGTATTTACCGACGCTGTAATAGAAGTCTTCCAGACCCTTCTCAATGTCAGAGAGAGTAGTACGGTCCAGTGATTCACCCACGCGTACGCCAGAGGCTTCAAGGTTTTGCTTGAGCATGTCGTCTTTCACCGATTTGTTACCGGAGAAAGTGATACTGGCAATGGTTGGGCGTTCTTTGACCTGAACTAACAGCGTATCGCCGTCGCGCAGGACACGAACATCCTCAAAGTTGCCGGTAGCAAACAGAGCACGGATGGTATTACTGATATCTTCATCATTTACCGTGTCGCCTGTGCGCACTGGCATACTGAGAAGGGCCGCACCAACGGCGACTCGCTGCAAGCCTTCGAAATGAATATCTTTCACTACGAAGCCGTCAGCACCGTATACGGTCGCGCTGCTAAACAGCAGCGACGCTATGAGCAACTTTTTCATCGCCATCGTTATTATGCATTCTTCCTAACACTCTCTCTTACAACCGAGAGAAATCATTGAAAAGTGCAAGCCCCATTAACAACACCAGCAAAATCGAGCCAATGCGATAAGTAAAGTCTTGAACTCGCTCGGATACCGGGCCGCCTTTTAGCTTTTCAATCGCTAAAAAGAGCAGATGACCCCCGTCAAGAACGGGCAGCGGGAACAGGTTTATAATGCCCAGATTCACACTGATGAGCGCAAGGAACATCAGATAAGGAACCACCCCATACTCCGCTGACATCCCAGCCCCCTGGGCGATAGAGATCGGCCCGCTGAGGTTGTTCAGTTTTAGATCACCGGTTATCAATTTTCCCAGCATTCTGACCGTTAGCGACATCAGCTGCCACGTTTTCTCCGTGGCCTGTGCGATGGCGCTGAATGGCCCATACTGGCGAACTGTTTTGTACTCGTCCGGAAGCGGGATAACTGTTGGTACAATTCCCGCAAACCCTTCAGCCTTATTACCCGGTTTTGTATCTGGTATTAAGGTTAATGACAAGGGGCTTCCCTGTCTTTCTATCTCAAGAGCCAATCCTTTACCAGGATGACTGCGCACCAGTGTGACTAATGTCGCCCATTGCGTCAGCGGCTGGCCATCGACTTTAACGATCCTGTCGCCGACTTGCAAACCCGCTTTTTGTGCAGCGGAGTCAGCCTGTACTTCTGCCAGCACAGATTCTATCTGCGCGCCGCGCGGACGTATACCCAAAGACGCAATTGGATCTTCCTTATCCGGAGCAAAATGCCATTCCCGTAAATCGAGAACTTTATTTTGCCGTTGATCGCTACCTACGGGCGCCACGCTGAGCGTCGTCTGTTCCTCGCCGATTTTTGCGACCAGTTCAAGACGAACGGCATCCCAGTCAGGCGTTTCGATACCGTCAACCGCTTTAAGTTCCATTCCTGGTGCAATTTGTGCTTCTGCTGCTACCGAACTGGGCGTTATTTCACCAATTACCGGACGAACGCCAGGCACGCCGATGATAAACACCAGCCAGTAGGCGAAAATGGCGAAGATGAAATTGGCGACGGGACCGGCAGCAATAACGGCCGCACGCTGGCCAACCGTTTTATTATTGAACGCGTAGTGGCGCATCTCCGGGGCAACCGGTTCAATGCGCTCATCCAGCATTTTGACATAGCCGCCCAGCGGAATAAGCGCGATAACGAATTCCGTACCCTGGCGATCGGTACGCCGCCACAACGCCGTACCAAAGCCAATAGAGAACCGCTCTACGCGAACGCCACAGCGGCGAGCAACCCAGAAATGGCCAAACTCATGCACCGTGATCAACACGCCCAGCGTAACGATGAACGCGGCCAGGTTCCAGAGAATGCTCAGCATAAAACCTTCCGTTAAACCATCCTGAAAACTAACAGCAGCAGGCAGGCAAAGACCGGTACCGCCGCCGTCAGGCTGTCGATACGATCAAGAATGCCGCCGTGTCCTGGGATCAAATGACCACTGTCTTTGATACCGGCTTCACGCTTAAACATACTTTCTGTCAAATCACCGAGCACTGATGCCAGTACGGCAACAATTGAGCAAATGAGCAGCGTAGCCGGTGCTACGTCCAGATTAGCCCATTGACCATAAGCCCAGGAGATAATGGCTGCGGTAAACAGTCCACCCAAAAAGCCCTGCCAGGTTTTACCCGGTGACACTTTCGGCGCCAGCTTATGCTTGCCAAATAGCTTGCCAAACATGTAAGCACCCGAGTCAGCGCCCCAGACGAGGATCATAACATAGAGTAGCCACAGTGCGCCGCTATAGGGATTAGTAGTGTAATGCCAGGCACGTAGCACCAGCATACCCCAGAAAAAAGGAATAATAGTGAGCACGCCGAAAATCAGACGCAGGGTTTTTGAGTGTCGCCATACCGCGGCTGAAGACGGATAAAATAACACCAGCACCAGCGCCACAATCCACCAGGCAAGTGAGGCCCAGAGCGACATTTCAATCACCGGCTGATGAATATTATTGTGGTATTCCGGTAGCATAAACAGCATCAGAGCCAGCAGCAAACCGCACAGTACGGCCAGCCACACACGCTGTGTTCTGGAGGTAAAACCGCTCAGTTGTCCCCACTCCCATGCCGCCAGCATACACACGACCAGCGTAACGATGCCGAAAGCCACGGGTGGCAGTAAAAATAGCGCCGCAATAACGACGGGTATTAATACAAAAGCAGAAATCAGGCGATACTTCAGCAAAAGCGACCCCCATCAGGCGTTGTCAACACCGGGCTCCGTGCCGCCGAAGCGACGCTCTCGATTGGCAAAGGCATGCAGCGCACCTTCAAAGTCTTGTTCATCGAAATCAGGCCAGAGAACATCTGTAAAGTAAAGCTCGGCATACGCAATTTGCCAAAGCAAAAAGTTACTGATGCGATGCTCCCCACCTGTCCTAATTACTAAATCTACAGGAGCCAGTTCATGCATACAGATTTGCTGACTTAGCATCTCTTCACTGATTTGGTCCGCACGGAGAAGTCCCTGCTGGACCTGAGAAGCAAGGTGCTGCACTCCCTGAATAATATCCCATCGTCCACCATAATTAGCCGCGATATTTAACGTCAATCCGGTATTTTTTTCGGTTAACGTTTCGGCTTTATGGATACGCTCCTGCAGACGAGGGTTAAAACGATTGATATCGCCGATAATACGCAAACGAACATTGTGGCGGTGCAGGCTTTTTACTTCGCTATCAAGCGCCCACACGAACAGCTCCATCAATGCACTTACTTCCTGCGCCGGACGATTCCAGTTTTCACTGCTGAAAGCGTAAAGGGTCAACGCATCAATGCCATTATTCGCGGCGAAAGAGACTGCGCGACGGACGGATTTTGCCCCGGCCTTGTGTCCGAAGGCCCGGATCTTGCCCTGTCTCTTCGCCCAGCGCCCATTGCCATCCATGATTATCGCGACGTGGCGGCAGCCATGCGCAGGCAAACTTTCGCCGATTGGTTGATTAGCAGACAACATAACGCGTTTTAGTCCATGAAAAGGGATTAGCGATGCTCCGGAATAGTGACGCTCTCTCGTAAAAAAGCCGTGTTTCATCACGGCTCGCCTGATAACAAACGATAAATTATCCGTCATCAGGTGGCGCAGACTATATCACTGAAGCACAGCGCTAACAAATACCACAACGACAGCGGTGTGGATTATGGTCAACACGTGAGTTGCCTGACCTGACGGTGGGCAATCTCACGCGCCATCGCATCAACGGCCAGCACATCCTCAATGCTCTGCGGCTCCGGTACGTTAACCGTCTCAAGCACAGCCAGATTCAGGGCGGCAATATCCGTAAAGCGGATCTGCGAGGCTAAAAACGCAGCCACAGCGATTTCATTCGCCGCGTTCAGCGCCGTTGTTAACGCCTGCCCCTGTTCAAATGCATCCATAGCCAGTTTCAGGCACGGATAACGATCGTAATCAGGCGCAGCAAAACTTAACTCGCTCAGCGCGCAGAAATCCAGCGGCTTCACGCCGGACGCGACGCGTGCAGGCCAGCCCATAGTATGAGCAATAGGCGTGCGCATATCCGGCTCGCCCAACTGAGCCAGTACACTGCCATCGCGATAGCGGACCATCGAATGGATAACCGACTGCGGATGGATAAGCACTTCCATCTGGCGTGCTGAAGCGTTAAAAAGCCAGCGTGCTTCAATGTATTCCAGACCTTTGTTCATCATGGTGGCCGAATCAACGGAGATTTTACGCCCCATTGACCAGTTCGGATGACGGCAGGCCTGATCCGGCGTCATTGCGACCAGTTCGGCAATTGCAGTCTCACGAAAAGGGCCACCTGACCCGGTAAGCAGAATGGATGAAACACCATTCTCTTCAAGGTCAGCGTATCCCAGGTTGTGTTGAATTGTTTCCGGCAAACTCTGAAAAATCGCATTATGTTCACTATCGACCGGTAACAGTTGCGCATTACTGTATTTTACCGCCTCCATGAACAGGCGTCCGCAGGTCACCAGTGACTCTTTATTCGCCAGCAGCACGGTTTTTCCGGCGCGGATCGCTGCAAGCGTCGGCACCAGCCCGGCGGCTCCAACGATTGCGGCCATAACTTGATCGACATCGCTCAGCGCCGCCATATCGCTGGCCGCCTGCTGACCACTGAGAACCTCGGTACGGCAGCCATGCTCGCTCAGCGCAAGCGTTAACGCCTGCGCGCTTTGCGCATCGTCCATCACCGCGTAACGGGGGGAGAATTCCAGACACTGCTGAGCCATGCGCTCAACGTTTTTGCCTGCCACTAAAGCCGTTATAGCGAATACATCGGGATTATGGCGAACTACGTCAAGCGTGCTGCATCCGATAGAGCCAGTCGAACCCAGAACGGTTAATTGCTTCATGAGGCGTCCAGAAAATAAAGAAGACGTTCACCACGTCGCATCGCGCGGGTGGCGTATAAAAAGCAAAACGCCGCCAGCAAAGCCCAAAAGCCCTCTGTACGGCGTTTACAGTATTACGGCAAATATCAGAACTGCATCAGTTCCGCTTCTTTTTCTGCCAGCGCCGCATCAACCTTCTTGATGGCGACATCAGTCATTTTCTGCACGTCTTCCTGCGAACGACGATCGTCGTCTTCGCTGATTTCTTTCTCTTTCAGCAGTGCTTTCACTTTGTCGTTTGCGTCGCGGCGTACGTTACGCACGGCGACACGAGCCTGCTCAGCTTCACCGCGTACAATTTTGGTCAGATCTTTACGGCGCTCTTCGGTCAGGGCCGGAAGCGGAACACGAATATCGCTACCCGCAGAGCTTGGATTCAGACCGAGATCGGAAGCCATAATCGCCTTTTCGACCGCTGCACTCAGGCTACGGTCGAAAACGTTGATTTTCAGGGTACGGGAATCTTCTACGGTCACGCTAGCCAGCTGACGTAGCGGGGTTGGCGCGCCATAATAAGGAACAACGATCCCGTCCAGCAGGCTTGGAGAAGCACGGCCAGTACGAATTTTGCTGATTTGGTTTTTAAATGCTTCAACGCATTTATCCATGCGAACTTCAGCATCTTTTCTGATTTCGTTAATCACGTTACGAATCCTTGAAAACTTGTCTCATACAGACCAGACGATAGCATTCCGCCAGGCAGATTTGCTAAGTATAGCCTTGTTTACATTATGCCACCGGGTAAGTGACCCACGTAATTAAAGCGGAATATTACCCGGATTTGGCCTCTACGGAAATTATTCCGTGATCAGTGTGCCTTCTTTTTCACCCATGACAACGCGGCGCAGCGCACCAGGCTTGTTCATGTTGAAGACACGAATCGGCAGTTTATGGTCACGGGCCAGCGTAAACGCCGCCAGATCCATGACTTTGAGTTCTTTATCCAGCACTTCATTATACGACAGCTGCTCGTACATGGTAGCGGTTGGATCTTGTGCCGGATCGGCAGTAAATACGCCATCAACTTTGGTCGCTTTCAGTACCACATCCGCTTCGATTTCAATCCCGCGCAGGCACGCGGCTGAATCGGTAGTAAAGAACGGATTGCCGGTACCGGCCGCCAGGATCACAACGCGGTTGTTACGCAGCAGGCTGATTGCTTCTGCCCAGCTATAGTTGTCGCACACGCCATTCAGCGGGATCGCTGACATCAGGCGGGCGTTCACATAGGCGCGGTGTAGCGCATCACGCATCGCCAGGCCGTTCATGACGGTGGCCAGCATGCCCATGTGGTCGCCCACAACGCGATTCATACCCGCTTTCGCCAGACCCGCACCACGGAACAGGTTACCGCCGCCAATGACTACACCCACCTGAATACCCAGTTCAACCAGTTCTTTGATTTCCTGAGCCATGCGGTCGAGTATGCTTGCATCAATACCGAAGCCTTCTGAACCCTGTAAGGCTTCGCCACTTAGCTTAAGCAGAATGCGTTTATAGACGGGTTTTGCATTGGTAGCCATGTTTCTTTCCTGAGACTGTCAACGAGTGAGATGAATGAATTCTGGCGACATTGTACGTCGCATTCCAGCGCCACCTCTATAAGGTTTGGCTGATTTTACAAGACGGGTGCAAAAAGAAGCCGCCCTCAGGCGGCTCCTTATAAAATTAAGACTGCTTGGACATTGCAGCAACTTCTGCTGCGAAGTCAGTCTCAACTTTCTCGATGCCTTCACCCACTTCAAAGCGGATGAAGCTTGTTACGTCAGCGTTATGCTCTTTCAGCAGCTGACCAACAGTTTTGCTCGGATCCATCACGAAAGGCTGGCCGGTCAGAGAAACTTCACCGGTGAATTTCTTCATGCGGCCTTCAACCATTTTCTCAGCGATTTCTTTCGGCTTGCCAGACTGCATGGCGATGTCCAGCTGAACCTGGTACTCTTTTTCTACCACTTCAGCAGACACGTCTTCCGGCTTAACGAATTCTGGCTTGCTTGCAGCAATGTGCATTGCCAGATGCTTAACCAGCTCTTCGTCAGCGCCAGTTGCAGCAACCAGAACACCGATACGCGCACCGTGCTGGTAGCTACCCAGGATATCGCCTTCCAGAGAAGAAACGCGACGGATGTTGATGTTCTCACCGATTTTAGCAACCAGTGCAACACGCTCTTCTTCGAACTGTGCTTTCAGAACTTCAACGTCAGTGATTTTGCCAGCAACAGCTGCGTCCAGTACTTTGTTAGCGAAAGCCTGGAAGCCAGCATCTTTAGCCACGAAGTCAGTCTGGCAGTTAACTTCCAGAATGATACCGTAGGTGCCGTCGATACGCGTGATGATCACGCCGTCAGCAGCAACGTTGCCTGCTTTTTTGGCTGCTTTGATTGCGCCAGATTTACGCATGTTTTCGATTGCCAGCTCGATGTCACCGTTAGCTTCGGTCAGTGCTTTTTTGCAATCCATCATGCCTGCGCTGGTACGTTCGCGCAGTTCTTTTACCAGGGATGCGGTAATTTCAGCCATTCTAAAATCCTCGGGAGATGATATCTGCCCGGCCACAGACCGCACAGATGTAAAAGTGAAAAAGGGGGCCATATACAGGCCCCCTAACCAAACGTGATACTACCTGGTCTATAAGGGCTCGAAAGAGCTTTCCTTATTACTCAGCTTCTACGAAGCTTTCTTCCGCCTGAGAAGCCAGATCCTGAGAACGGCCTTCACGAACGGTGGTCGCAACAGCGCTCAGGTACAGAGTAACAGCACGGATTGCATCGTCGTTACCCGGGATAACAAAGTCAACGCCATCCGGATCGGAGTTGGTATCAACGATAGCAAATACCGGGATACCCAGGTTGTTTGCTTCTTTGATAGCAATGTGCTCATGGTCAGCATCGATAACGAACAGAGCGTCCGGCAGACCGCCCATGTCTTTGATACCGCCCAGGCTGTTTTCCAGTTTGGCCAGCTCACGGGTGCGCATCAGCGCTTCTTTCTTGGTCAGCTTCTCGAAAGTGCCATCCTGAGACTGAGATTCCAGGTCTTTCAGACGTTTGATTGACTGACGAACGGTTTTCCAGTTAGTCAGCATGCCGCCCAACCAGCGATGGTTCACGAAGAACTGGTCGCAGCTGTTAGCAGCTTCTTTCACCGCTTCGCTTGCAGCGCGTTTAGTACCAACGAAAAGGATTTTACCTTTGCGAGAGGAGATCTTGTTCAGTTCAGCCAGCGCGTCGTTGAACATCGGTACGGTCTGCTCAAGGTTGATGATGTGAACTTTGTTACGTGCGCCGAAGATGAAAGGCTTCATTTTCGGGTTCCAGTAACGGGTCTGGTGACCGAAGTGAACACCAGCTTTGAGCATGTCGCGCATGGAAACAGTTGCCATGATTTAAAACCTCTATATAAAAGTTGGGGTTAAGCCTCCACGTATCCCATATTACCGACCCCAAAGGGCACCCCGGAATATGTGCCGATACGTGTGTGTTATTACACAAAGTGAGATTTGTCGCTTCCGTCCACCCTGTGTATTACAAATGGATCAGAAGTCCGGCGCGCTTTATACCATAAATTCGCTGCGGACACCAATAGTTGTTGGCGACATGTGCGCTTACTCATTCTCAATTTGGCAGGCGATGCCCCACGCTGTTAACATTGACATTACTAATACACAATTATTGTCGACACGCTCGACGCTACTGGACATCATCCATGGCTATTTCTATTAAGACCCCTGAAGACATTCAAAAAATGCGCGTTGCTGGCCGCCTGGCCGCCGACGTGCTGGAAATGATTGAGCCTTTTGTAAAACCGGGCGTGAGCACCGGTGAACTGGACCGCATCTGCAACGACTACATTGTTAATGAACAGAAAGCCGTTTCTGCTTGCCTGGGCTATCACGGGTTTCCAAAATCAGTGTGTATCTCTATTAATGAAGTGGTGTGCCACGGCATCCCTGACGACGGCAAACTGCTGAAAGATGGCGACGTGGTTAATATTGATGTCACCGTGATTAAAGATGAGTTCCACGGTGATACTTCGAAAATGTTTATCGTCGGTAAACCCACTATTCTGGGCGAGCGACTGTGCCGCGTTACGCAGGAAAGTCTGTATCTGGCGCTGAAAATGGTCAAACCTGGAGTGAACCTGCGCGAAATTGGCGCGGCAATTCAGAAGTTTGTTGAAGCAGAAGGCTTCTCCGTGGTGCGCGAATACTGCGGGCACGGTATCGGTCGCGGTTTCCATGAAGAACCGCAGGTACTGCACTATGACTCCAGGGAGACGGACGTGGTCCTGGAAGCAGGCATGACGTTTACTATCGAACCGATGGTCAACGCGGGCAAAAAAGAGATCCGCAGCATGAAAGACGGCTGGACGGTGAAAACCAAAGACCGTAGCTTGTCCGCACAGTATGAGCATACTATTGTGGTAAATGAGAATGGCTGCGAGATTTTGACGTTGCGTAAAGATGACACTATTCCTGCGGTGATCGCACACGACGCATAAAAGCAGCCGGAACAGCTGGCCTGATGTGGGTGACAAACCTGATTACTATTGCGAAGCCGGCTTACGCCGGCTTTTTTTGTGGTCATCATTTTTTCTTATAGGTGGCACAACGATGAGTTACATCCTTCCTGAACAGTATGCGAATACGGCGCTTCCTACCCTGCCCGGCCAGCCGGAACACCCGGGAGCGTGGCCAGAGAACGTGCTGGTATGCGCAGAAATAAAATCCCGCATCGATGATTTTCAGCGCTGGCTCGGTCAGGCTTTTGACAGCGGAATATCTGCTGAACAACTGATTGACGCGCGCACCGAGTTTATTGATCAGCTATTGCAGCGCCTGTGGCTGCACTATGGTTTCGGACAAATTGGCGATATCGCGCTGGTGGCGGTCGGAGGCTACGGTCGCGGTGAACTGCATCCACTTTCAGATATTGATCTGCTGATCTTAAGCCGTAAAAAGCTGTCAGACGATCACGCGCAAAACGTCGGCGAACTGCTTACCCTGCTGTGGGATGTAAAGCTGGAGGTAGGCCACAGCGTGCGTACGCTGGAAGAGTGCTTGCTGGAAGGACTTTCCGATCTGACGGTGGCGACTAACCTGATTGAAACGCGCCTGCTGATTGGCGATGTAGCCCTGTTTCTTGAACTGCAAAAGCATATTTTCAGCGAAGGTTTCTGGCCCTCAGCCACCTTTTTTGCCGGTAAGGTCGAAGAACAAAATGTGCGTCATCAGCGCTATCATGGCACCAGCTATAACCTTGAGCCAGATATTAAAAGCAGTCCCGGCGGACTGCGCGATATCCACACCTTACAATGGGTGGCTCGCCGTCATTTTGGCGCAACGTCGCTGGATGAGATGGTCGGCTTCGGCTTTTTAACCCAGGCTGAGCGTGCGGAACTGAACGAATGCCTGCACATTCTGTGGCGGATACGTTTTGCGCTGCATTTAGTGGTGACGCGTTATGATAATCGCCTGTTGTTCGACCGCCAGCTCAGCGTCGCCCGACGTTTGAATTACAGCGGCGAAGGCAACGAGCCGGTAGAACGCATGATGAAGGATTTTTTCCGCGCCACGCGTCGGGTCGGCGAGCTTAACCACATGCTGCTGCAACTGTTTGATGAAGCGATCCTCGCTCTGCCCGCCGATGAAAAACCACGGCCGATTGATGATGAATTTCAGCTGCGCGGAACCTTAATTGATCTGCGCGACGACACGTTATTTATCCGCGAGCCCCAGGCGATCCTGCGCCTGTTTTACACCATGGTACGCAACAGCGCGATCAGCGGAATTTATTCAACCACGCTGCGCCACCTGCGTCATGCCCGCCGTCATCTGACTCAACCGCTGTGCTATATCCCTGAAGCCCGCGCGCTGTTTTTAAGTATGCTGCGCCATCCGGGTGCCGTCAGCCGTGGATTATTGCCGATGCACCGTCACAGCGTACTGTGGGCCTATATGCCACAATGGTCGCATATCGTCGGTCAGATGCAATTTGATCTGTTCCACGCCTACACGGTGGATGAGCACACGATTCGGGTGATGCTAAAGCTGGAAAGTTTTGCCAAAGAAGAAACCCGGCAGCGTCATCCGCTGTGTGTTGATCTTTGGCCCCGACTGAATCATCCGGAACTGCTGCTGATTGCCGCCCTCTTCCATGACATAGCGAAGGGACGCGGCGGCGATCACTCGGTTCTCGGCGCACAGGACGTTCTGACGTTTGCCGAGCTGCACGGACTGAACTCGCGGGAAACCCAGCTGGTAGCCTGGCTGGTGCGGCATCATCTGCTGATGTCCGTCACGGCCCAGCGCCGGGATATTCAGGATCCGGAAGTCATTAAGCAATTTGCTGAGGAAGTACAGACGGAAAGCCGCCTGCGCTTTCTGGTCTGTCTGACCGTCGCAGATATCTGCGCCACAAATGAAACGCTGTGGAATAGCTGGAAACAGAGCCTGCTACGGGAACTCTATTTCGCGACCGAAAAACAGCTGCGTCGGGGCATGCAAAATACGCCTGACATGCGTGAACGCGTGCGGCATCATCAGCTTCAGGCGCTGGCGCTGCTGCGGATGGACAACATTGATGAAGAAGCGTTGCATCATATCTGGTCCCGCTGTCGCGCGAACTATTTCGTGCGCCACAGCCCAAACCAGCTGGCCTGGCACGCACGTCATTTATTGCAACACGATCTCAGCAAACCGATGATCCTGCTCAGCCCGCAGGCGACGCGCGGCGGGACCGAAATATTCATCTGGAGCCCGGATCGGCCTTATCTGTTCGCCGCCGTCTGTGCGGAACTGGACAGGCGTAATCTTAGCGTCCACGATGCGCAGATCTTCACCACCCGCGACGACATGGCGATGGATACCTTTATTGTCCTGGAGCCGGACGGCAGTCCGCTGTCGGCCGACCGTCATGACGCGATCCGGTTTGGTCTGGAGCAAGCCATCACACAACGTAGCTGGCAGCCACCGCAGCCGCGTCGACAGCCTGCCAAACTTCGTCACTTTACGGTTGATACCGAAGCCAACTTTTTACCAACGCACACCGATCGTAAATCGTTTCTTGAGCTGATTGCACTCGATCAACCTGGCCTGCTGGCGCAGGTCGGAAAAATTTTTGCCGATCTGGGAATTTCGCTTCATGGCGCCCGAATTACAACCATTGGTGAGCGAGTAGAAGATTTATTCATAATCGCTACGGCAGACCGGCGTGGACTTAATAATGCGCTGCAACTTGAGGTACAACAACGGTTGACAGCGGCCCTCAATCCAAACGATAAAGAGTAGTGTGTTTATTTATATGGAAAGAGTTTAACAATGCAGCAGTTACAAAACGTTATTGAAGCCGCTTTTGAGCGCCGTGCCGACATTACTCCGGCAAATGTGGATACCGTTACCCGTGAAGCGGTTAATCAGGTTATTTCCCTGCTGGACTCCGGCGCCCTGCGCGTCGCAGAAAAGATCGACGGCCAGTGGGTAACACATCAGTGGTTGAAGAAAGCGGTACTGCTCTCTTTCCGTATCAACGACAACCAGGTTATCGACGGAGCGGAAAGCCGCTACTTTGACAAAGTGCCGATGAAATTTGCCGAGTATGATGAAGCACGCTTTCAGAAAGAGGGCTTCCGCGTAGTGCCACCGGCGGCAGTTCGTCAGGGCGCATTTATTGCGCGTAATACCGTGCTCATGCCCTCTTATGTCAACATTGGTGCTTACGTAGATGAAGGCACAATGGTAGATACCTGGGCCACCGTCGGTTCCTGCGCGCAGATTGGTAAAAACGTGCACCTGTCCGGCGGAGTCGGTATTGGTGGCGTTCTGGAGCCGCTCCAGGCTAATCCGACCATCATCGAGGATAACTGCTTTATCGGCGCGCGTTCTGAAGTTGTTGAAGGCGTCATCGTCGAAGAAGGCTCCGTGATCTCGATGGGCGTTTATATTGGTCAGAGCACCCGCATCTACGATCGCGAAACCGGCGAAGTTCACTACGGTCGCGTTCCGGCCGGCTCAGTGGTAGTTTCCGGCAACCTGCCGTCAAAAGATGGCAAATACAGCCTGTACTGTGCGGTTATCGTGAAAAAAGTCGATGCGAAAACGCGTGGTAAAGTCGGTATCAACGAGCTACTGCGTACTATCGAGTAATCATCCGGAGCCGGGAGTAAAATACTTCCGGCTCTGTTTCTTAGCCCGCCCCATCCCACCCGTTTTCCGCTCATTGCTATTCACTCCCCGTCGACTTTCCGCTGCTCATATTTATTTCCTAAGACCCGGACGATCCTGATGAGTATTGCTAAGATAAAACAGGTAATTTTTTAAAAATTAAGCCATTATAAAACCCTGGGAAAGACGCTAACCTGCGATCCCACTATCACAAGACCTGATGCGCTAAATGTTAAGATAAGTAAAACTCACCGTTCTCTTTGAGGTACCGCTATGTACGACAATCTGAAAAGTCTGGGCATTACTAATCCTGATGAAATTGATCGTTACAGCCTCCGGCAGGAAGCCAACAACGACATCCTGAAAATCTACTTTCAAAAGGATAAGGGCGAATTCTTTGCCAAAAGCGTGAAGTTTAAATATCCGCGCCAGCGTAAAACCGTGGTTGCTGATGGTATTGGTCAGGGCTATAAAGAAGTACAGGAGATTAGCCCAAACCTGCGCTATGTTATCGATGAACTCGATCAAATCTGCCAGCGCGATCGCAGCGATGTCGATCTGAAACGTAAGATCCTCGACGATCTGCGTCACCTGGAGAGCGTAGTAGCTAACAAGATCACGGAGATTGAATCTGATCTGGAAAAGCTAACCCGCAATAAATAAGTTTCCGGGCCAGTAAATGGCCCGTTATTTTTTATTATTCTTTTTTTCAACGAAACCCTGTTAGCACATTTGAAATTTAGCGTATTCGTTAAGCCGACCCTCTTTTGTATTAAAAAAGGTCGACCTAATAACGGAAATTTATATCAGCAAAATTGTCTATGCTGACAGCGGCAGGGTTTAATGCTGTTCGTCCAGCTGTAGCGCAACGTACAGTAATAGCCGGTCATCAAAGTTACCCAGGTCCAGCCCGGTTAATTCGGAGATTCGGTTAAGACGATATTCCAGCGTATTACGATGGATAAATAACGCTTTTGAGGTGGCCAGCGGCTGCACATTATGACGAAACCACGCCTGTAATGTACGGCGCAATAAACCGTTATTATCCATTGCCTTAAGGCGCGTCAGCGGACGAGCCAGTTCATTCGCTTGCCAGCCGCCGCGCAGGCTATCGAGCAGCACCGGCAACATCAAATCCTGATAGAAATAACTGCGGTTTTCCGGCATCCGCTGTTTGCCAACCATTAAGGTAGTACGTGCAGTACGATACGAGCGGGCAATGCTGCCGGGACCGGTAAAAAAGTTGCCGAGCGCAACGCGAAAACGCAGCTGACCGTTCTCTTTCATTCGTGAAATAAGCTGTTCAACACGTTTACGATGGTCTTCAGCATCCCAGCGGCCAAACTGATTAAGCGCAGGTTTTAGCACTACCATTTCGGTCAATGAAACGATCGCGATGAGGTTGTTGCGCTCCGGGGTGGTGAGTGCACTCTGAAGCTGCTGAAGCTCTGCCATGGCGCTGTCGACGCCCAGCTGACCGCTATCAACCTCCAGAACGGCAACAACGCGCGGCTGATTAAGATCGATACCCAGCCTCTGCGCCCATTCGGTAAGCGCAGGCGTATGTTCCTCAGCCTGAATAAGATTCATCACCAGCTCTTCGCGCAGGCGGCTGTCCTGAGCGAGCAGGTGCATTAAGCGGGATTGCTCAAGCATCATTTCGGCGGTCATGCACACTAGTTCGCCGTATTTGCGTAGCGTTTCCGGTTCGCCGGTCAGGCCAATAACGCCGACGATTTCGCCCTCCAGACGCAGCGGCAGGTTTATCCCCTGACGTACGCCGTGCAGATGCCGCGCCACGGCATCATCGATATCGACAACCCGACCCTGAGAGAGCACCAGCAGTGCACCTTCGTGCAATTCCCCAATCCGCTCCCGATCGCCGCTGCCAATGATGCGTCCACGGGCGTCCATTACGTTAATATTGGTATCAATGATGCGCATCGTTCGCGCGACAATATCCTGCGCCATTTTGGTATCAAGATGCCAACCAGCCATAATTCCTCCCGTAAACAGCGCTCAAGCATAATGAAGATATTATACGGTCGCATTGTGCAAATGCACAAAGCCGGGCGGGGAAGTATGGAGTTGTGGAAAGGGTCACATATTAGAAGGGGAAAGGCCCTCCCCGTAGCGAGGAGGGCACACAGATTATTGCATCAACAGGTAAATAGACGTATCACCACGCTGAATGTTTAATGCCAGAACGCCAGGTTTGGCATCGAGGATTTTACGCAGGTCGGCAATGTTTTTCACCGGCTGCTGATTCGCACCCATAATCACATCGCCTTTTTTAAGGCCAATTTTTGCAGCAGGTGAATTTGCTTTTATGCTGCTTACCGTCACCCCTTTATCCTGGCCTGCATTGCTCATTTCAGCTCCTTCGATGCCGCTGAAAATGGTGCTGGAATCAACCTGGTTCTGGCTGCTCTGCTGCAGCTCCAGCGTCACGGTGACAGGCTTGCCGTCGCGCAGCAGTCCCAGCGTCACTTTGCTACCAATCGGCATAGTGCCGACCTGAGCGCGCATTGCAGCGAAGCTGCTGATCGGTTTGTCATTCAGGGAGGTGATCACATCACCTGCTTTGATACCCGCTTTCGCTGCCGCTGAATTTGGCATCACCTGGCTGACAAAGGCACCGCGCTGAGCGTCAACCTTCATCGCTTTTGCCAGCTCAGAGTTTAGCTCTGTCCCCATGATACCCAGTTCACCACGGCGGACCTGACCATACTCCACCATCTGAGCCGTCAGGCTTTTCACCATATTACTCGGGATTGCAAAACCAATACCGATATTGCCGCCGTCCGGCGCCAGTATCGCAGTGTTAATGCCAATTAGTTCGCCGTTCAGGTTCACCAGCGCGCCGCCGGAGTTACCGCGGTTAATCGCCGCATCGGTCTGAATAAAGTTCTCATAGTTTTCGGCATTCAGGCCGCTACGACCCAGCGCGGAAACGATCCCAGAAGTGACGGTTTCGCCAAGACCAAACGGGTTACCGATAGCGACCGTATAATCTCCGACACGCAGAGCGTCGGAGTCAGCAATTTTAATCGCCGTCAGGTTTTTCGGATCCTGAATCTGGAGTAACGCGATGTCGGAGCGTGGATCTTTGCCAACCATTTTCGCGTCAAGCTTACGGCCATCGCTCAGTTGCACTTTAATCGTGGTCGCGTTATCAACAACATGGTTGTTAGTCACCACGTATCCTTTGGCGGCGTCAATGATCACCCCGGAGCCCAACGCCATAAATTTTTGCTGCTGGCCTCCGCCGTTATCGCCCGGTCCACCCTGGCAGAAAGGTGAGTTCTGAAAAGGCGAACCGTCCTGGCAGAACGGCGAGTTATCACCGAAAAACTGCTGGAAATTACGCGACATACGTGGTGTATTAACGCTGGTACTGCCCTCAACGCTAATACTCACCACAGAAGGCATGATTTTTTCAAGCATGGGGGCAAGGCTCGGCATTTGCTGTGCAGTGGCCGCAGGAGAAGCGTTTGCGGGCGCTGATGACGCCGTTTCCGCTGCATTTGCAGCGACAGAGGACAATGCCAGACTTAAACTTAATGCCAGTGTACTCATTGCTAATGTGGTCTTTTTCATCTTTTTTCCGTCTCAATATCAGCTAAGATCAATCGCTGTGTCTAGTCCTGAGAGTCATTTTATAGCGCTAAGTTCCGGAACTGCACGACTGGAAAAAGTAAAAATTTATTGTCGGTCTTTACAATTCTCAACCTTATTCAACGGCCATTAATCGCCGATATTCATCCCAGGCATACAGATCGGTCATTCCACTAATATAGTCCTGAATCAGCCGACAACGATAATAATATTCCATGATCGGAAAATCTGCTGAATCGCGTTCGAGTTTGTTCACGGCATCAACGTAGGCCAGTCGATGGCAGGTCGAAAGTTTATTAAATAATCGAGATTCGATTGGCAAACGGCGCAGGCGTTCTTTTTCTACCAGTTCGCTGAAGTCAGTTAACGGCAATTGTAATAGCGGCTGATAAATCTCCAGTAGCCCACGAATAACGCGATAGCCCTGTAATTCCAGCTGTTCGACGTCAGGATGGCTAAAGACGTGCCTGACCGCGATATTTTTATACAACTCAAGGAGTTGGCTAAAATCGCTATCATCTTCCAGCAGCGCCTGATTAAATTCACCATCAAAAATTTGGGGTAGGTGCTCAATAAAGCGTGAGGCCGCGTGAGGCACCAGCTTATTAAGCGTATTTACCCGCAAATACATAAAGAACTGATCTTCAGCACTGCGGCTCAGCGAATTAGAGCGGGATTTCTCCCATGCATTTTCTACCACCAGCTCGAACAACGATCCTTTTTGATGCTCACCCCAGGCGTCATATAAATGTTGATAAAGCTGTTCAACATTAAAAATACGTTTTTCGACGGCATCTTCTAAATCAGCAACACAATATGAGATATCGTCTGCGGCTTCCATAATCCACGTTAGTGGAAAACGACTGTAAGGAGCCAGCTCCAGTTCCTGACGCAGCCGCTCAATATAGGCCTGCTCAGAAAGGTAGTAACCCGGTTTTTTCATCAGGTAAGAGTGTGAAGCGGGAATATCGCCTGCCCACCAGGCCGGTCGGGTATATTTTAGAATGCAGCCTACCTGCGCCCAGGTCAGGTTCATACGCAATAAGGCCTGCACCATGCGTATCCCCTGAGCGTTACCTTCAAAATGGCACAAATCCTGGCGCACGTTGCGGCGAAGATCGTTCAGCGTCTCCTCACCCTCACGCAAACGGAGGGTGATCGCCTGACAGCGATCGTCATCGAGCGCCTGGCTGGCAGCATCCGCAGGCTTCAGGCACTGACTAAACCAGTCGTTAATCGCCGCCTCACCAAAATGGCCGAACGGTGGATTACCGATATCATGCATCAGGCACGCCATCTCAACGATGCTTTCAAATGGTCCGGTCAGTTCATCAAGTCCGTAAGGAACCAAAAGATCCTGCTCTTTAAGACGGCTTAGTACTTCTTTCGCGATATAACGCCCGACCTGCTGAACTTCCATAGAATGGGTAAGCCGGGTACGTACTGCAGCATTACGTTCCAGCGGAAAAACCTGCGTTTTCTGCTGTAAGCGCCGGATCGCCGGTGAATTAATAATGCGTCCGCGATCGCTTTCAAAAATACGCAGGATTTCATGTTCCGTCTTCACCCCGACCGGCGAGCGATAACGACGATGCCAGTTAATTTTCCTGCGAAAATCGATGTGTGCCATATGCTCTCCCGCACGAGAAATGCGCTTCCCCTTACCCGCATGATAGACTATGCCTTTAAACATGACACATCGCGAGTAAATCAATGAAAATCGGCATTATTGGTGCAATGGAAGAAGAAGTTACGCTACTGCGTGACAAAATCGAGGATCGCCAGACGTTGACCTCAGGCGGATGCGAAATTTACACCGGTAAACTCCACGGCACCGAGGTTGCACTGCTGAAATCCGGGATCGGCAAGGTTGCTGCGGCGCTGGGAACCACGCTGTTGCTGGAACATTGCAAACCTGATGTCATTATTAATACCGGTTCTGCGGGCGGTCTGGCATCAACACTTCGCGTGGGTGATATCGTGGTGTCCGATGAAGTGCGCTACCACGATGCTGACGTCACTGCCTTTGGCTATGAATACGGTCAGATGGCGGGCTGTCCGGCAGCATTCCAGGCCGATCGGACGCTGATTGAGGCTGCTGAAGCGTGCATTAGCGAATTGAATCTGAACGCGGTTCGCGGGCTTATCGTCAGCGGTGATGCCTTTATTAATGGTTCAGTACCGCTGGCGAAAATTCGTCATCAGTTCCCGCAGGCGGTAGGTGTTGAGATGGAAGCGACGGCGGTTGCTCACGTTTGTCATAACTTCAACACGCCGTTTGTGGTCGTGCGGGCAATCTCAGACGTGGCCGATCAGCAATCTCATTTGAGTTTTGATGAGTTCCTGGTGGTGGCGGCTAAACAGTCCACGCTGATGGTCGAAACGCTGGTGCAGAAGCTGGCGCGTGGCTAATTTTTTACGCAAAGCAGCCGTCCTTCTGCTGCTGATCCCGGCATGGCTGCTCGCTGCGCCGAGGGTTATTTCGCTCTCGCCTGCCAATACCGAACTGGCCTTTGCTGCCGGGATCGTTCCGACAGGCGTTAGTAGCTACTCTGATTATCCTCCGCAGGCCGCTGAAATCGAAAACGTAGCCAGCTGGCAGGGAATGAATATTGAACGGATTGTTGCCCTTAAACCCGATATCGTTCTGGCCTGGCGCGGCGGCAATCCTGAACGTCAGGTGAATCAACTCTCCGCGCTCGGTATTCATGTCATGTGGATTGACAGTAACTCCATTGAACAAATCGCCGGGGCATTACGCCAGCTGGCGGACTGGAGTCCTGTACCTGAAAAAGCACAACAGGGCGCGCAGGCACTGCTGAATGACTATCAGGCACTTAAATCTCGTTACGCCGGCCACGCTAAAAAGCGCGTATTCATGCAATTCGGCATGACGCCTTTATTTACCAGTAATAACGCATCTATACAAAATCAGATTCTGGAAACCTGCGGTGGCGAAAATATTTTCGCCGACAGCCGCGTGCCGTGGCCGCAGGTCAGTCGTGAGCAGGTGCTGATGCGCCAGCCACAGGCCATTGTTGTCGCCGCGAACGCGGGCGAAATTCCGAAAATAACTCAGTTCTGGCAAAAACAGCTCAATATCCCGATTATTTCTCTTAACGGTGACTGGTTTGAGCGCCCAGGCCCGCGTATCATCCTCGCCGCAAAACAACTCTGCGATGCGCTCTCACAGGTAAATTAAGCATGCTGGTCTACTGGCTTGATATTATAGGTACAGCCGTGTTCGCCATCTCTGGCGTCCTGCTGGCAGGAAAATTACGTATGGACCCGTTTGGCGTGCTGGTGCTGGGGGTCGTCACCGCCGTCGGCGGCGGGACTATCCGGGATATGGCACTGGCGCACGGTCCGGTATTTTGGGTAAGAGATCCCACCGACCTGGTGGTGGCGATGGTCACCAGCATGTTGACCATTCTGCTGGTTCGCCAGCCGCGTCGCCTGCCCAAATGGATACTGCCGGTATTAGATGCCGTCGGCCTGGCCGTTTTCGTCGGTATAGGGGTGAACAAAGCGTTTCTGGCAGAAACCGGCCCGCTGGTAGCAGTGTGCATGGGCGTGCTTACCGGCGTTGGCGGCGGAATTATCCGTGACGTCCTGGCACGGGAAATCCCGATGATTTTACGCACCGAAATTTACGCTACAGCCTGTATTGCGGGCGGTATTGTCCATGCAACCGCGTTTTATAGCTTTGCCGTGCCGCTGGAAAGTGCCAGTATGATGGGAATGGTGGTTACGCTGGTGATTCGCCTGGCGGCGATCCGCTGGCATTTGAAACTGCCCACGTTTGCACTGGATTAACCGATTACGCTGCCCGAAAATGCTTCCGGGCAGGTCAGGATCATACGCTGAACGACGATCCGCACCCGCAGGTGCTTTTGGCGTTCGGGTTGGTAACGATAAAGCGAGAGCCTTCCAGCCCTTCAGTGTAATCAACCGCACCACCGACCAGATACTGTAAGCTCATCGGATCGACGACCAGACCAACACCCTGTTTTTCAATGGTCATATCGCCATCGTTGACCTGATCGTCAAAGGTGAAGCCATACTGGAAGCCGCTGCAACCACCACCGGTGATATAGACGCGCAGTTTCAAATTCGGGTTATCTTCATCAGCAATCAGGTTTTTTACTTTGCTGGCGGCTGCATCGGTAAATTGCAGGGGCAGCGCTACGTCATCACTCATTTTTTACTCCCAACGACATTGGTAATTGGGTAAATATTGACCCAACCATGTTTGGCATTATCTAATACCCTGGTAATTCGTTCAAGTATTCTCGCCTGTCGGCCGCACGGACTGTTCTGCTTCCTGCTTTGCCAGCGTTCGGGCAAGGATGGTGGAGTATAGCGGTTTTCCACCGACAAACTGGGCTAATAGTGTTGCGCCAAGGCAGGTAATAATCATTGGCAAAATGAGCTGATAGTTGTCTGTCATCTCCAGTACCAGTATCGTTCCCGTTAATGGTGCACGTACCGATCCCGCCAGCAGCGCCCCCATCCCGGCGATAGCGAACGTTCCGGCATCAAGATGATAGGCGGGAAAAATACCGGCAGCGGCCATGCCAAATGCCGTCCCCAGCAGCGTACCCAGCGCCAGCATTGGGGCAAAAATTCCGCCCGGCGCGCCGGAACAAAAGCACAGTAGTGTGGTCACCACGCGGGTGATGAAAATGACCAGCAGCACGCCGAGGGTATAATGCCCTGCCAGCGCCAGTGGGATCAGTGAAAAACCGCCGCCCGTCGCTTCAGGATCGACCAGGCCCATCACGCCGCACATTCCGCCGATCAACCCGCCCAGCAATACCCACTTTTTAATATTGCCGCCGTGAATACGGGCAAAAAGATCCTGGGTGCGTAATACCAGCATGTTGAACAGCGGGCCAACCAGACCAAAGATCATACCCAGCACCAGATACAGCCACAGCGTGTTGACCGGCGCATCACTCAGTTTACCCACGTCGATCACCGACCCCTGGCCGTTAAACAGGCGAAAGACGATGCTCGACATAATGACCCCGGTAAATACTGCCTTAATGGAAATCAGGCTATAGCGAAACTGAGGGCGCATTTCTTCGAGAATAAACAAAATCCCCGCCAGCGGTGCATTAAAGGCAGCCGACAGCCCTGCCGCCGCCCCGGTTGCCAGCAGCGTATGACGCGCTTCACCGCTGCGCAGCCGGGAAATATCCAGTACCATGCGGCCAATGTTACCGCCAATTTGCACCGTTGGGCCTTCACGACCCAGCACCATTCCGGCTCCGAGGGTGCCTATCCCGCCAATAAATTTGGCCGGCAATACCCGCCACCAGCGTACAGGGCGCAGCTCTTCCAGCGCGCCTTCGATTTCAGGAATGCCTGAACCGCCGGCCTCCGGGGCATAGCGCCGCACCAGAAAATAGCCGACCATGGCGAGCAATGCGGATAACATAAACGCCAGTGGCCAGCGCCAGACGCTGTCGCTGGCCGTTTCGGCAAGCAGGCTCAGTCGCATCGCCTGCATGCCATTAACGGCCCTTTCAAAAGCGACGGCCGCCAGGCCTGCAAGGATACCAACCAGGGCCGCCAGCAACAAAACGGCAAGGGGTGTTTTGTCGCGTCGTAATAGCTGACGGATTTGTTCACCGCGTCTTAAACGGCCAATGCGCTGGTTTTTCAGGGAGGTGTTTTCAACGTTCATGATTAATCATTTCAGGGTAAGACCAATTCCGGAACCGCATTGTACCCATGCATTGACTAAAAATCCCTCTTAAAACGTGTTGTTTCAATTGGGCAAAACTTTCGTAACCTTTCTGGAATACTTTAGAATAGAGTTGATTAACTTTTCGATAAACCGGGAACTATGCCATGAGCAATTCTGAAAACCTTTACAGCGCTGCACGCCGGGTGATCCCCGGCGGCGTCAATTCTCCTGTTCGCGCCTTTACCGGCGTCGGCGGCACGCCGCTGTTCATTGAGCGCGCCGACGGTGCCTGGCTGTATGATGTCGATGGCAAAGCCTATATTGACTATGTTGGCTCCTGGGGGCCGATGGTGCTGGGGCACAATCATCCGGCAATCCGTAATGCCGTCATCGACGCTACCCAGCGTGGATTGAGTTTTGGCGCGCCGACCGGCATGGAAGTAAAAATGGCCGAGCTGGTCACCGAACTGGTCCCCACGATGGACATGGTACGGATGGTAAACTCTGGCACCGAAGCCACAATGAGCGCGATTCGCCTGGCGCGAGGCTTTACCGGCCGGGACAAAATTATCAAATTTGAAGGCTGCTATCACGGTCATGCAGACTGCCTGCTGGTAAAAGCGGGTTCCGGCGCGTTAACGCTCGGCCAGCCTAATTCCCCCGGTGTGCCGGCTGATTTCGCGAAGCACACGCTGACCTGCACGTATAACGATCTTAGCTCGGTGCGCGAGGCATTCGAACAATATCCGCAGGATATCGCCTGCATTATTGTCGAGCCGGTAGCAGGCAATATGAACTGCGTGCCACCGCTGGCGGAGTTTCTGCCGGGCCTGCGTTCATTGTGCGATGAATTTGGCGCACTGTTGATTATTGATGAAGTGATGACCGGCTTCCGCGTCGCGCTGGCTGGCGCACAGGCTTATTACAATGTGGTTCCCGATCTGACGTGTCTGGGTAAAATCATCGGTGGCGGGATGCCGGTCGGTGCGTTTGGCGGACGTCGCGAGGTGATGGAAGCGCTGGCCCCGACCGGCCCGGTCTATCAGGCCGGCACGCTTTCCGGCAACCCTATTGCGATGGCGGCAGGTTTCGCCTGTCTGACTGAAGTTGCCCAGCCGGGTATTCATGAAACGCTGGATGCGTTAACGACGAAACTGGCTAATGGATTGCTGGAGGCTGCGCAGGATACGGGTATTCCGCTGGTGGTGAATCATGTAGGCGGAATGTTCGGGATTTTCTTTACTGAGGCAGCAGCGGTGACCTGCTACCAGGATGTTGTCACTTGCGACGTTGAGCGCTTTAAGCGATTCTTCCACCTGATGCTGGAAGAAGGCGTTTACCTGGCACCCTCTGCGTTTGAAGCCGGCTTTATGTCCGTGGCACACAGTGAAGACGATATTAATAACACTATTGACGCTGCGCGACGGGTGTTTGCGAAACTGTGAGTGTCTGGCCCTGAGGGTTGTGTAAAGGGGCATAACCAAGAGTGCATATCAGGACGTTTCCCCCTCACCTCACCCTCTCCCTGAGGATGGGGTGAGGGGGAAACAACGCCTGCCGGACTCACCCGCTACCGGCTTTGCTTTCTCAATAAATAGACAAAATACGGCGCGCCGATAAACGTTGAAAGCAGTCCTGCCGGGATCTGAAACGGAAACATCACCATTCTGCCGCACCAGTCGGCAAACACCAGAATCAAACCACCAACCAGCGCCGAGATAACAATATGCGGAATAGTGCGGCGGAATCCCATCATCCGGGCAATATGCGGTGCCATCAGACCAATAAAGCTTAGCGGCCCGATGGTCAGGGTGGCAGTAGCAGTTAGCGCCGAGGCGAGCAGCAGCAAGGCGATGCGCGACGGGGTTAATGCCACACCTACCGAGCGGGCTGTATCGCCGCCCAGCGGCAGGATGGTCAGCCAGCGGCTGCACAGCGGCACCAGCGCCAGCAGAATAATCATGATCGCAAAGGTTTGCACCGCCTGAAGCCCGGTAGCGCTGTAGGTGGAGCCGGAGATCCACGTCAGGATCTGCGCCATGCGCGGATCGCCGCTGGCTTGCAGCATCATCAGCAACATCGTAAACGCGGTACTGAGCGCCATCCCGGCCAGCAGCATGCGATGCGGGGAGAAACCGCCGCGTCCGGCAGCAAGCATAATGATCAGCAGCGTACCGGCCGCGCCGAGGCTGCCGGCCGGCAGCAGCCAGCCGAAGGCATTGCCGGGCACCAGAAACAGCATTAATACAATACCGAATGCCGCACCGGAGCTGATCCCCAGCACTTCCGGGCTGGCCATCGGGTTACCGGTCAGCCGCTGAATAATACAGCCCGCGACCGCCAGTAAGATCCCGGCGAACAACGCCACCAGAATGCGCGGCCAGCGCCACGGCATTAATTCACGCAGCATATCGCCGCTGGCCCACTGCCAGCCCTGCGCATCGCGCCCAAAAGCAAGTGCGGCAAACACCGCCAGCAGCAGAACGATAAGCCCGATCCCCACATAGCGCATCACATGCTGGCGCTCAATGGCAACAGTGTCTCCGGCGTTCATGGCCGGCGCGCTCATACTGCGCAGGCGCGGCAGCAACCATAGCAGCAACGGCGCACCGATAAGCGCGGTCACCGATCCGGTTGAGACTTCCATCCAGACCTGCGTCAGCCAGATAACCACCTGGTCGGAAAGCCAGAGGATCAGTGCCCCAATCAACGGGGCCAGCAGAAGGCGGGAAAGAAGCCGACGCGCGCCCAGCATTTTCGCCAGCAGCGGCGCAAACAGGCCGATAAAACCGATGATGCCCACCGCGTTAACCAGCAATGCGCTGATGACGATAGCCAGCGTTAGCGCCGCCAGCCGCGCCAGCGACAGTGCCAGACCAAGATTACGCGCCACGCCATCGTCCAGCCCCATCAGGGTTAACGGACGCAGTAACAGCACGGTCAGCATGACGCCGCCGAGCAGCTGCGGCCACAGCCGCTGAACAATGCTCCAGTCGGTCTGGGTCAGCGTACCGGTACTCCACAGGAACATACTCTGTAGCTGGTCGTGATGGAAAAGGACCAGAAGCTGATTAATTGCGCCGCAGTAGAGACTGACCACCAGCCCCGCGAGGATCAGCGTTACCGGCGAGAGCCGTTTACCCCATGCGACGCCAAACACCAGCGCGCCCACAATGCAGGCTCCCGCCAGAGCAGCAAATTGGGAGACCATTACGCCAGGAATAGCCCATAGCGCAATAATGGTCATGCCCAGTTGTGCGCCGGTTGCTACGCCAAGCGTGGTGGGTTCTGCCAGAGGATTACGCAGTACCTGCTGGAACAAAACCCCGACCAGTCCAAGACCGGCGCCGACCAGCAGAGATATCGCCAGACGCGGCAACAGGCTGTAGTGGAATAACATCTGCTCCACGACATCAATGTTGGGCGTCCACAGTGCCTCATGCCACTGCGCACGTGGCAGAGCCTGGGTGAGATTAAATCCGGTCAGCGCGAGGGAAATAATAAACAGTAATAGCAGCAGTCCCGCCGGTAAGGGGGCGATTTTAGGTTTCATGCTTTCCCTCCCAGCGCACTGTCCAGCACGCGGGCGAAGTGCATCGCAGAGAGCGTGGCACCGTAAAACCAGACGGCCGGAACGCGCTGAAAACGACCGCTGCGGACAAACGGCATGGATTGCCACAGCGGCGTGGCGGCCAGCTGGCGCATTTCCACGTCGTTACCGTGATCGAAGCATAATACATCCACATCTTTAAAAGCGGCCAGGCGATCGACGCCAATCGGCGTACTGCCCCAGAAAGTCGATTCGCCATGCCAGGCATTTTTAATACCGTAGCGATCGAGCACTTCCTGAAACAGACAGTTTTGCCCAAACACCAGTACATGCCGTACATCCATCACCGTGATCATCAGGAGCGGACGGTCGCCGCGCCCGGCAAAACGGGGGATCAAGGAATCAATAAAACTGTCAAAGTCGGCCAGATGTTGCGTGGCTTCTTTTTGACGACCAATAAGCTCAGCCATTTCCATCAGCGAACCGCGCGCTTTCGCCAGCGGTTTTTTACCGTCGCTAAAGGTAAATCCGCGCCCCGGTGCGATTTTTGCCAGCTGCGTATCCGAAGGACCGTAGCCTGCCGACCAGACCAGGAACGACGGTTTCATTTGCGCCAGCAGTTCAAGGTTCGGTTCAGTACGCAGCCCCACATCAATCACCGATTCCGGGAGGGAGGGATCGTTAACCCACAGATTGTAATTTTGCACGTCGGCGACGCCGTAAGGCATCACGCCCAGCGCCAGCAAAAGCTCGACCGGCAGCCACTCCAGCGCCACAATACGGTGCGGATCGACACCGCTCGCCCGGGCCGTATTCATGTGCCACATGAGCGGTGAGAGCGCCATCGCCGTCAGCAAGCGCCGACGCGTCATTGAAGTTAACATCGTCATCAGTAAACAAAGCTCACCGGAGCTGCCCCCGCTGGATGCGGCAGAATCCCCATTGGAATACCGTAAATTTGCTCCAGCGTGTCAGCCCGCATCAATGCTTCCGGCGTCCCCTGAGAAATCATTTCGCCGCCGCGCAGCGCTACCAGATAATCACAGTAGCGGGCCGCCATATTGATATCGTGCAGCACGGCAATGACCGTTAGCCCGCGCTGCTGGCTAAGACGATGTACCAGGGCCAGCACGTCGACCTGGTGCGCAATATCCAGCGCCGAGGTCGGTTCATCAAGAAGCAGGCAGCGGCTATCCTGCGCCACCAGCATGGCAATCCACGCCCGCTGGCGCTCACCGCCGGAGAGGCTATCCACCAGGCGGTGGGCCAGCGGTTTTAATCCTACCAGCGCGATGGCGTCATCGACTTTCTGCCGATCGGCAATGCCAAATCGTCCCAGCGCCCCGTGCCACGGATAGCGCCCGATAGCCACCAGTTCACGTACTGTCATCCCTTCTGCCTGCGGCAACTGCTGCGGCAAATAGGCCACTTTGCGGGCAAATGCCTTGCTGTTCCAGCTCATTAACGGCTGGCCATCAAGCAGAATATCTCCGTCTGAAGGCGGCTGATGGCGTCCGAGCATTTTAAGCAGCGTGGATTTACCGGATCCATTATGCCCAATAAGCCCGGTCACTTTTCCGGCCGGAAAGGTCAGCGAAAGTGGGTGCAGCAACGTCCGTCCCGGCACGCGGAACGTCACGTCAGACAGTGAGAATGTGGTATCGGGTTGGGAGATTTTTTCCTGCATGTTAGCCAACTTGACAGATAAAAAAGGGCACGCCGCAACGTGCCCTTAAAGGAGAATTAGAAACGGAAAGTCGCGGTGGCAACCACCTGACGCTCTGCCCCCCAATAGCATGCATATTCGCTATAACAGCTGGAGACGTATTCGCGGTCAAAGATGTTATTCACGTTGACGCCGACTGAAGAACCCGGCATTCCAAAGCGTGCCAGGTCATATTTTACCGTCGCATCTGCGATGGCATAATCCGCAACGTTGAATGACTGGTAAGCCTTTGGCGATGCGGCTGAATAGTAAGAAACGGTATTGCCAACATAGCGAGTACCTGCACCGACGGTCAGACCGCTCAGCGCCGTTTCGTGGAAAGTATAATCTGCCCACAGTGAGGCCATATTACGCGGAATCTCTGCCGGACGACGGCCTTCATACCAGGTATCGTGCGTGTATTCTGCATCGGTGTAGGTGTAGGACGCCGTCAGGTTGACGTTAGCCGATACCGCCGCTTTCGCTTCCAGTTCAACACCACGCGAGCGAATTTCACCCCCCTGCACGCTAAAGCCACTGGTTGGGTTCGCCGGATCGGCAGTCAGATTGTTGTTTTTGGTCAGCTGGAATACCGCTGCCGTGACGACAACAGGTCGATCTTTCGGTACGTATTTTACGCCCGCTTCATATTGCTTACCGCGTGACGGATCAAAGGGCTGACCGCCCTGGGTGACACCCGAGAGCGGCTCAAATGATTCGCTGTAGCTAAAGTATGGTGTAATACCATTATCAAACAGATAGTTAATACCCCCACGCCATGTAAATGCCCGATCGTTAATTTCAGCCGTCGTATCTGAGGAACGGGTCAACGTTGACGTTTTAGCAAAATCATAACGTCCGCCAAGAGTAAGCACCCACTTATCCCATTCCGCCTGATCCTGGGCATACAGGCCCGTTTGTTCCTGACGATTTAGCACGGCATAGGGGAAATTCACGTTGATATTCGCATTGTCGTGCTGCGGGTTAGTCATGCTGATAGGATCAGCGCTACCGTAGTCAGCATCAATATCGTTACGCATGCGCAGGTAATCAACACCCGTTAACAGAGTATGATCGACCGCGGCGGTTGCAAATGTAGACTGCAGCTGCGTATCAACGGTGAACGCGTTAAGATCTTCATCAGAGCGCACGTAGGCACGGCTGATTTGCGCCGGGGCGATATAGCCGTTGCCGTAAACAGAGCGATAGAGCGTATTAACTTTGGTATAGCGCAGGTTTTGACGCACGGTAAAGGTATCGTCAACCTGGTGCGAGAAGCTGTAACCGACCATTTTCTGGCGACGGGAGATCTTGTTATCCGCATCCCCTTCGTTAAAATCGGTCGGCAGTTTGTGCGCGTGTCCGTTGGCATCATAATAAGACGTTACGGTCCCTTCCCGCGGCAGCCAACCGTAATAGCCCGCATCGGGATCGCTCTGGAAGTTGCTCAGGAAAGTGAAATCCGTTTTATCGTCCGGACGCCAGCTAAAAGCAGGGGCAATCGCGTAGCGGGTGGATTTGACCCTCTCCTGCTGCGCATTTTCACTGTGCCCCAGTCCTGTCAGGCGGTATGACCATACGCCGTCGTCATCAATCGCATCGCTGAAATCAAACCCGGTTTGCCACAGGTTATCGGTACCCATTTTAAACTGAACTTCTTTCAGCGGCTCGGTAGTTGGACGCTTGCTGACCATGCTGACCACGCCGCCCGGATGGCTTTTACCGTACAAAACGGACGTTGGACCGCGCAGCAGTTCGACACGTTCAAGGAAATATGGGTCCATAGACACTTCAGAGTAGTTATCACCCTGTAGTTTCATACCATCCAGATACTGGTTGGTATTCACGGTAGTGGACGTGGTGAAGCCACGAATAGAAACCACATCATACGTTGTGGACGCACCGCGTGTCGCAAAGACGCCAGGCGTGTAAGCCAGCGCCTGCTTCACCGTATTCGGCTGCTTCATTTCTATCTCTTCACGCGTGACAACAGAAATAGACTGCGGTGTTTTTTCAATCGGCGTATCGGTTTTGGTGGCCGTTGCCGATCGCTTTGCGGCGATGGTCGGTGCCGGTCCCCAGGCGCTTTCCTGCGCGGCAGGTGCTGCGGTGACGGTGAGGGTTTCTTCTTTCGGTTCAACCGCTGCCTGTGCATAGACAGACATGCCGCTAACCGCTGTGGCTACTACAACTGCGAGTGCACGCAGTGAGGAGTTTGGCTGAGCAGTTTCAGGACGCGCCATGGGTATATCTCTGATAAAAAGTGAATGATAACGTAAACGAGAATTATTATTATGACCGCAGCATAATATTCGAAACGCTGAACGCATAGCAAGCAATATGCGCCCCTGGAAAAACTAAGGGGATAATAAATAACCAGATAAGCAGTGTGGCTTAGCAACAAGGCCTTCAGATATAAAAAAGCCCCCGATGGACGGCACCATCGGGGGCATCTACTCATGACACGTTAGTTACCGCCAAACATATCCTTAATCCAGCCGGCAACACCATCGCTCTCTTTTTTCTCCTGCTGAGGCGGCTGTTGCTGCTGCTGTTGTTGCTGTTGCTGCTGCTGTTGTTGCTGCTGCGACGACTGATCGAACGGGTTACCCTGCTGCTGTTGCTGCTGTTGCAACATTTCGCTCTGCTGGCACAGCGCCGTCGGATCGGAGGTCCAGACCGGCAGCACGCGCGATCCACCGCTGCACAGTAAGTTACCGCTGTCGTCCACGCCCATATCGACCACGTCTTCCGGCGGCGTCATTACCAGCGGGATCGGCGACTGGTTAGTCAGATAACGCTGATAGATGGACATCGCACCGCTGGCACCGTACAGCTTCGTTGGCTGGTTATTGTCCCGACCAACCCAGGTGATCACTACTTCACGGCCGTCAATTCCGGCAAACCAGGTATCCACATTATTGTTGGTGGTCCCGGTTTTACCTGCCAGATGCAGGCCAGGATATTTTGCCCCCAGTTGACGACCCGTTCCGCGCTGTACCACCTGCTGCATTGTCCACAAGGTCATGTAGGCAGCCTGAGCCGGAACCGCACGTTCGGCCTGCGGGAAGCTCTGATAAAGCACCTTACCATCTTCTGAAATCACCGAACGCAGAGCGGAAAGCGTTGCCCGGTTGCCGCCGCTGGCAATGGTCTGGAATGCCTGCGCCACTTCAATTGGCGTCAGGTTCAGCGCGCCCAGTAGCATCGCCGGAACCGGATGAAGCTGATCTTCCGGCACGCCCAGTTTTTTCCAGGTGTCCGTTACCGCCGGCAGGCCAAGGGTCATCCCCAGATTTACCGTAGGGACGTTCATGGAGCGCGTCAGCGCATCCACCAGCATCACCTGACCGCTGGCGCTGTACTGATGATCGTCGTTTTGCGGCGACCACACTTTGCCATTTGGCTGACGAAGGGCAAGCGGCGCATCGGCAATCCACGTGTTCAGACGGAAGCGGTTAGGCTGGCTTAACGCGGTTAAATAGGTTGCCGGTTTTGCCAGTGAACCAATCGAACGGCGGGCCTGCATCGCGCGGTTGTAGCCGGCAAACTGCGGCTCTGCACCACCGACCATCGCCCGGACTTCGCCGCTGAAACGGTCAACCACCACCATTGCGGTTTCCAGATCGGCAAGTTTGCGCTGTTTTTTCAGCACCGGAATGCCTTCGGTTGCCGCTTTTTCTGCCGCATCCTGAGCAACGGAGTCAAAGGTCGTAAAGATCTTCACGCCGGAGAGATCTTTGACTTTATCGCCCAGCTTCGCCTGCAGCTCCTGACGGACCATTTGCATAAACGCCGGCTGCGGAGAAATCACCCCACCGCGCGGCTGGACGCCCAGCGGACGAGCGCTCAGCATGTCGTACAGCTCCTGGTCGATCACCTGCTGCTGTTGCAGCAGACGCAGCACCAGATTGCGTCGTTCCAGCGCCAGTTTCGGATTGCGCCACGGATTGTAAATAGACGCGCCCTTCACCATACCCACCAGCAGAGCCTGCTGATCGAGACTCAGTTCTTCCACCGGACGGCCAAAGTAGTACAGGCTCGCCAGCGGGAAGCCGCGGATCTCGTTGTCGCCACTCTGACCGAGATAGACCTCGTTCATGTACAACTCAAGAATACGGTCCTTGCTGTAACGCGCGTCCATCAGCAGCGCCATATACGCTTCGTTCGCTTTACGGGCATAAGAGCGCTCGCTGGAGAGAAACAGGTTCTTCACCAGCTGCTGGGTCAGGGTACTTGCCCCCTGAACCGTTCGCCCGGCCGTCAGGTTGGCCAGTACAGCACGCCCGATGGAATACAGGCTCACGCCATCATGTTCATAAAAATGACGGTCTTCGGTTGCCAGTAAGGTATCGACCAGCAGGTCCGGAAAGCCGTTGCGCGGCACGAACAGGCGCTGCTCACCGTTAGGCGAGGAGAGCATCGTGATCAGGCGCGGATCGAGGCGGAAGAAACCAAACTGACGATGGCTCTCCATATTCTCGATGCTCTCCAGATGATCGCCGTCAAAGGTCAGACGCGCACGCACCTGGCCCTCTTTGCTGTCCGGGAAATCAAACGGACGGCGGATCATTTCGATGCTTTTCGCCTGCACGGTAAATTCGCCCGGGCGCGTCATCGCGGTCACCTGGCGATACTGGGTTGCCGTCAGCAGCTTGATCATTTCGTTTTTACTGATCGCCATATCCGGCTCAAGGTTAACCATGCGACCATACACCGCCGCAGGCAACTGCCAGACCTTGCCATCAATACGGCTACGGATTTTTTGATCCAGATAGACGCCGTAAATAGCAAACAGCACAACAAAGACGATAAATATTTTCAGCAGCAGCCACAACCAGCCGCGTTTGCCGCGACGCTTGCGCCCACCGCCATTGCCTTTACTCCGCGTTTTACGCGGCGGCGGCACATCATCTTCTTCATCGTCATAATCATCGTCATACTGCTGACGGCGAGTCACTTTTTGTTTTGCCGGACGCGCAGGTTTTCCTTTACGTCCAATCGGTTCGCGGTCATTCCCCGCCATGCTTTTTCTCCGCTACGTTCAGGCGTAATGCCTGATTCTCAGTCCTTCCTCCCGCAGGAGAAAGAAGAAATCTCTCAAATGTCATTGCTGCCGGATGGCAGCGTGGCCTTACCGGGTATTTAGCGCAACTACGAATACTTTTTTACACGTCGGGTCGGCGCCGTATTCGCCGGATCGTCAGGCCAGACGTGTTTCGGGTAACGCCCTTTCATCTCTTTTTGTACCTCACGGTACGCGCCCCGCCAGAACGCGCTTAAATCACGTGTGATTTGAAGCGGACGCTGCGCGGGAGATAATAGTTCAAGAACCAAAGGAATGCGCCCCCCGGCAATCGTTGGCGTACTGGCCTCGCCAAACATCTCCTGCATCCGCACCGCCAGCGCCGGAGGATTATCTTCATGATAGCGGATAGCGATCCGACTGCCTGTCGGCACAGTGTAATGCTCCGGCAGCTGACTATCCAGCCGCTGGCGGGATGACCAGTCCAGTAAATGCCCCAATGCCTGCGCGACATCCAGCGTCTTTAGCGCCCGCAGGGAGTGAATGCCTGACAGGACTGGCAACAGCCAGATCTCCATCGTTGCCAGCAGCGACGCGTCATCCACTTTCGGCCAGTTATCTTCCGGCAGCCAGGCGGCAGCGCAGTGTAACCGCAAACGCAGCTGTTGTGCCTGCGCCGTCCAGTTTAATACATTAAGTCCTTTTTCGCGGATGCCATTCAACATCGCCTGATGCAATTCTGCCTCTGACGGCTTCGCCAGCGGTTGAACGCTTAATGTAAGCTCGCCAATCCGGCTGCGCCGCAGGGCTTTCAGCGTTCCCTGCGCATCATCCCACTCTACCGTGTCCGACTGCTGTACCCGCGTCGGGCAGGCGGCGATAAATGTAGTGATATCCAGAGGCAGCGCCAGCAAAATACGTGCATCCGGCGAGGTGCTGCCCTGTAAAAGCAGCGGGGCTATCAGCCATTCATGGCGATTAAGAGGATCGTCGACGTCCAGCACGGCTCCCATCCCGTTTGCCAGCTGATAACGTCCCTCCTGCCCACGTCGACGGGCGATGCGATCGGCAAAACCGCTAGCCAGCAGTATCGCCAGCACATCGCTGTCGGGCTGACCACCTCTGCTGCCCAGCCGCTGGCATAATTGCTGAGTACGTTGTTGCCAGTGAGGCTGGCGGCGAGAAAATGCAAGATTAAGATCGACCGGCCCCCCGCGCGGCGGCTCTTCCAGGATCGCGGCCAGCATCGCTGCGCTGGTCACCTCATCAGCGTTACCGGCCACCGTCAGCATGGCAGCGAGGCGCGGATCGTTACCCAGCGCGGCCATCCGCTGACCGGAAACGGTCAGGCGTTCATTATCCAGCGCGCCAAGCTGCACCAGCAGTCTGCGGGCGGCCGCCAGGTTGGTTGCAGGCGGCGTGTCCAGCCAGGTAAGCTGATGGATATCGGCACAGCCCCACTGCAACAGATCCATTAGCAGGCCGGAAAGATCGCTGTGCAGGATTTCTGCCTCTCCCTGGGCTGCCGCACGCTCCGCCTGCTCTTTACTGATAAGATGCAGGCAAATACCCGGCTCCAGGCGCCCTGCTCGCCCTGCACGCTGCGTCATCGAGGCCTGGCTAATGCGCTGGGTGACCAGCCGCGTCAGGCCGGTACGCGGATCAAAGCGGGCCACGCGCTCCTGGGCACAATCTACTACCAGGCGAATACCTTCGATGGTCAAACTGGTTTCCGCAATATTGGTCGCCAGCACCACTTTGCGCTTTCCCTGCGCGGCGGGCAGGATGGCCTGACGCTGCTCTGACAGCGGCAGCGCACCATAGAGCGGACAGAGCAGCACATCGCCAGCAACGCGCTCTGCCAGCTGTTCCCGTACGCGCTGGATCTCACCGACGCCGGGCAGGAACAGCAGCAGCGAGCCGCTCTCCTCGCGCAGCAGTTCCGCCACGGCTACCGCCACCGCGTCGGCAAAACGCAGATGCGTCGGCAACGGCTGATAACGACGCGCAACCGCAAATGCGCGCCCGGCCGACGAAATTACCGGCGCATCGGGTAGCAATGCCTGAAGACGCGCATTATCGAGCGTCGCCGACATGATCAATAATTTCAAATCGTCACGCAGTCCCTGCTGAACGTCCAGCAGCAGGGCGAGGGCTAAATCAGCCTGCACGCTGCGTTCGTGAAACTCATCAAGGATCACCAGCCCAACGCCGTTAAGTTCGGGATCGTGCTGGATCATGCGGGTCAGTATTCCCTCGGTTACCACTTCAAGGCGGGTCGCCGGTCCGACGCAGCTTTCTGAACGCATCCGGTAACCGACGGTTTGTCCCGGCTTCTCATTGAGCAGTTCAGCGAGCCGCTGGGCGACATTACGTGCCGCCAGACGGCGCGGCTCCAGCAGCAAGATGCGGCCATTAATATCGCCGTGCTGCAATAGCTGAAGCGGCAACCACGTTGATTTTCCCGCCCCGGTGGGCGCATTAAGCAGAACGTGTGCCGCCGATTTTAGCGCACAAAGGAGATCGGGAAGAACGGCAGCAACCGGTAATGACGACACGCATGGCTCCAGAGGGTTAACATTCAGCGGCGGTCATTGTAGCATCGCCACAAACCATAACCGAGTATCCCTGATGTCTGAGTCGAAAAGGCTGTTTTTTGCCCTGCCGCTGCCGGACGAGATCCAGCAGCAGATTATTCACTGGCGTGCGGCTCACTTTTCTCCTGACGCCGGGCGTCCGGTCGCAGCGGCCAATCTGCATTTGACCCTCGCCTTCCTCGGCGAGGTCAGCGCGCAAAAGCAAAATGCGCTGACCTCGCTTGCTTCCCGTATTCATCAGCCGGGATTTACCCTGACGCTGGATGATGCGGGCCAGTGGCTACGCTCGCGTGTAGTCTGGCTGGGAACGCGCCAGCCGCCGCGCGGAGTTCTCCAGCTGGCAAATATGCTGCGTGCGCAGGCTTCCCGCAGCGGCTGCTGGCAAAGCTCGCAGCCGTTTCATCCGCATATCACCCTGCTGCGTGAGGCAAGCCAGGCGGTGGCTATTCCGCCGCCTGGCTTTCGCTGGTCGTTTCCGGTAACTGAATTTGTGCTCTATGAATCACAATTTATTCGCGGTCGCACCCGATACACCCCGCTGCTGCGCCTGCCGCTACAGCCCTGACAAGGAATCTGGATGGAATTCTCTCCCCCACTTCAGCCCGCCACGCTGATCCGGCGCTATAAGCGTTTTCTGGCTGATGTCGTCACCCCCAACGGTGTAGCCCTGACAATACACTGTCCCAATACCGGCGCAATGACCGGTTGTGCGACGCCTGGAGATACAATCTGGTATTCAACGTCAGAAAATGCTAAACGAAAATATCCGCATACCTGGGAAATTACTCAAACCCGGGAGGGGGCATTTATTTGTGTCAATACATTACGGGCTAATGTATTGACCAAAGAGGCAATACTGGCTGGGCGCCTGTTACCGCTCAGCGGCTATAATATTCTGAAAAGTGAAGTAAAATATGGCGCAGAGCGCAGTCGAATAGATTTCATGTTACAGGCAGAAGATCGCTGCGACTGCTATATTGAAGTTAAGTCGGTTACGCTGGCAGAGCAGAACAAAGGCTACTTTCCCGATGCGGTAACCGAGCGCGGCCAGCGGCATCTGCGTGAGTTGATGAGTGTCGCTAAGGGCGGCGAGCGGGCGGTGATGCTGTTTGCAGTGCTTCATTCAGCTATTACCTCTTTTTCACCCGCGCGGCACATTGATGCAACCTATGCGCGTTTGCTGACTGAGGCACAAAACAAGGGCGTAGAAATTCTCGCTTATAAAGCTGAGATTTCTGCTAATAATATGTTGCTGCAATTACCACTCCCCGTCACATTATAGTCAGTTGTGGGAATGGTTAAATTATGTTCTGGACTCGCGTGTAAATACGCTTTTCCTCACAGGGTTGTCAAGAGTGACGTTTAGATAATTGCTATCCGGAAAAGCTTCTGCTATTTATAGCGGCCTGATTTTCCCCCGACTAAGGGGATCGATAGTGCGTGTTAAGGAGAAGCAACATGCAAGAAGGGCAAAACCGTAAAACATCGTCCCTGAGTATTCTTGCCATCGCTGGGGTGGAACCGTACCAGGAGAAGCCGGGCGAAGAGTATATGAATGAAGCCCAGTTGGCGCACTTCAGACGTATTCTTGAAGCATGGCGTAATCAACTTCGGGACGAAGTCGATCGCACCGTTACCCACATGCAGGACGAAGCGGCAAACTTCCCGGACCCGGTAGACCGTGCCGCGCAGGAAGAAGAATTCAGCCTCGAACTGCGTAACCGCGATCGTGAACGCAAGCTGATTAAAAAGATCGAAAAAACCCTTAAAAAGGTGGAAGACGAAGATTTCGGTTTCTGCGAATCCTGCGGAGTTGAAATTGGTATTCGTCGTCTTGAAGCGCGTCCTACCGCCGATCTTTGCATTGACTGCAAAACGCTGGCTGAGATCCGCGAAAAACAGATGGCTGGCTAACAGCGCTGATATTTATGGCGGGAGTCTCTCCCGCCTTAACACTATCCATCACCTCGTACTATGTCTGACTCACACTATATTGGGCGCTTCGCCCCCTCGCCTTCCGGTGAACTGCATTTTGGCTCGCTAATAGCCGCACTCGGCAGCTATTTACAGGCGCGCGCCCGGCTGGGGATCTGGCGGGTTCGTATTGAAGATATTGATCCCCCCCGTGAAGTTCCCGGTGCCGCGAATACCATTTTGCGTCAGCTGGAACATTATGGTTTGCACTGGGATGGCGAGGTTATCTGGCAATCTCGTCGTCATGAGGCTTATCGCCATGCGCTGGAATGGCTACAACAGCAGGATTTAAGCTACTACTGCACCTGTACCCGTGCGCGGGTCCAGAGCGTCGGTGGGATTTATGACGGTCACTGCCGCCAGCGCCAGCAAACCGGTAAAAATGCGGCGGTGCGCCTGCGTCAGCAGCATCCGGTAATCTCTTTTTATGATAATCTGCGCGGCGAAATCCATGCGGACCCACGGCTGGCGCGGGAAGATTTCATTATTCATCGCCGTGACGGACTGTTTGCTTATAATCTGGCAGTGGTGGTTGACGATCGTTTCCAGGGCATTACAGAGATTGTGCGCGGGGCCGATCTGATTGAACCGACGGTACGGCAAATTGCGCTATACCAGCTGTTTGACTGGCCAGTTCCTGAGTATGTTCATTTGCCGCTGGCCTGCAATGAGCATGGCGATAAGCTCTCTAAACAAAACCATGCGCCAGCGTTACCGGAAGGCGATCCGCGCCCGGTAATTATCCAGGCATTGCGCTTTTTACATCAGCCGGATATCCATGCCTGGCAGGATCTCAGCGTGGAACAACTGCTTCGTCAGGCGAGTGACAACTGGTCACTTGCGCACGTGGCAGAAAATCCATCATTCTCAAACGCGCTACGCTGAGCTATGATTAGCCGCTATTTTTTGTTACACAACCGAGGTGCACTATTTTTACCCGAGTCGCTAATTTTTGCCGCAAGGTGCTCAACCGCGAGGAGAGCGAGACCCAACAGGTCGTCGCCCGTCCACATATGACGGTTATCCCGCGTGAACAGCACGCTATTTCCCGCAAAGATATCAGCGAAAATGCCCTCAAGGTACTTTACCGACTGAATAAAGCGGGTTATGAATCGTATCTTGTCGGTGGCGGGGTGCGTGACCTTCTGCTGGGCAAAAAACCTAAAGATTTTGACGTGACCACCAATGCCACGCCGGATCAGGTGCGTAAACTGTTTCGCAACTGTCGTCTGGTCGGTCGTCGCTTCCGCCTCGCTCACGTGATGTTTGGCCCGGAAATTATCGAGGTCGCCACATTCCGCGGGCATCATGAAGATACCCAGGCCGATCGCACTACCTCCCAGCGCGGACAAAACGGGATGCTGCTGCGTGACAACATCTTTGGATCAATAGAAGAAGATGCCCAGCGCCGTGACTTTACAATCAACAGCCTTTATTACAGCGTGGCCGATTTTTCGGTTCGCGATTACGTAGGCGGAATGCAGGATCTTGAGCAGGGCGTTATCCGCCTGATTGGCGATCCTGAGACACGCTATCGTGAAGATCCGGTACGCATGCTGCGCGCTGTGCGTTTTGCCGCCAAGCTTGGTATGACCATTAGCCCTGAGACGGCTGAACCTATCCCCCGTCTGGCCTCGTTAATGAACGATGTGCCGCCCGCGCGCCTGTTTGAAGAATCGCTTAAGTTGCTTCAGGCCGGCCACGGTTACGACACCTACGTTCTGCTGTGCAAATACAGTCTGTTTCAGCCGCTGTTCCCGAGCATCACCCGCTATTTCACCGAAAACGGTGATACGCCGATGGAGCGGATTCTGGCGCAGGTGCTCAAAAATACCGACAACCGCATTCAGAATGATATGCGCGTTAACCCGGCATTCCTGTTTGCCGCGATGTTCTGGTATCCGCTGCTTGAAATGGCACAGAAGCTGGCACAGGAAGGCGGTCTGGTGTGGCAGGATGCTTTCGCGCTAGCAATGAATGAAGTGCTGGATGAGGCGTGCCGTTCACTGGCTATTCCGAAACGCATTACGTCGCTGACGCGTGACATCTGGCTGCTGCAAATGCGCATGTCCCGTCGCCAGGGTAAACGCGCCTGGAAACTGCTTGAGCATCCCAAGTTCCGCGCCTCTTACGATCTCCTGGCCCTGCGCGCAGAGATCGAAAATAACGCCGAATTGCAGCGTCTGGTGAAATGGTGGGGCGAATTCCAGGTCTCTGCGCCGCCCGCGCAAAAAGATATGCTCAACAACCTCGATGATGAGCCTGAAGCACGCCGTCGCCATCGTCGTCCGCGTAAGCGCGCCCCGCGTCGCGAAGGCAGTGCATGACCCTCGCCTATATTGCCCTCGGCAGCAATCTGGCCTCTCCGCTGGAGCAGGTCAATGCTGCCGTAAAGGCCATCGGCGAGATCCCTGACAGCCGCATCGTTGCCGTCTCCTCTTTTTACCGCACCCCGCCGTTAGGTCCGCAGGATCAACCCGACTACCTCAACGCCGCCGTGGCGCTCGACACCGCCCTCTCCCCTGAAACGCTGCTCGGTCATACCCAGCGCATTGAGCTACAGCAGGGGCGTATCCGTAAAGCTGAGCGCTGGGGGCCACGCACGTTAGATCTTGATATTATGCTGTTCGGTGACTGCATAATTAATACCGCGCGCCTGACGGTACCGCATTACGATATGAAAAATCGTGGCTTTATGCTGTGGCCGCTGTTTGAAATCGCGCCGGATCTGGTTTTTGCCGATGGTCATCGTCTGCAACAGCATCTCACGCTTCTGGGCGCAGAAAAACCTGCTCGCTGGTAAATGCCCCTGGTCTTTTTAGCGATTATTGCTTCAGGGCAATAGTATTGCTTAAAATAATTGCTCCCCTGAATGTGACTGCTAGAATGCCGCTAAATATGGCCTTTACTTTCAGGACCCAGGATGAAACCTACTACTATTTCCCTGCTGCAAAAATGCAAGCTCGAGAAAAAACGCTTCGCTACCATCACCGCTTATGACTACAGCTTTGCTAAGCTATTTGCCGATGAAGGCATTAACGTTATGTTAGTCGGTGATTCGCTGGGTATGACGGTACAAGGCCACGACTCCACCCTGCCGGTGACCGTAGAAGATATTGCCTACCATACGCGGGCAGTACGCCGGGGCGCACCAAACTGCCTGCTGCTCTCTGATTTACCTTTTATGGCCTATGCCACGCCGGAACAAACTTTCGAGAACGCCGCCATCATGATGCGCGCGGGGGCTAATATGGTCAAAATCGAGGGCGGCTTATGGCTGGCAGATACCGTGAGAATGCTGGCCGAACGCGCCGTTCCGGTTTGTGGTCATCTCGGTCTGACGCCCCAGTCGGTAAACATTTTCGGCGGCTATAAAATTCAGGGCCGCGGCGATGCCGGGCAAGTTCTGCTTGATGACGCGCTGGCCCTCGAAGCGGCAGGTGCCCAGCTGCTGGTGCTGGAGTGTGTGCCGGTTGAGCTGGCTAAACGCGTAACAGAGGCGCTGTCGATTCCGGTCATTGGCATTGGTGCGGGTAACGTCACTGACGGTCAAATTCTGGTCATGCATGACGCCTTTGGCATTACCGGCGGCCATATTCCTAAGTTTGCGAAAAATTTCCTCAGTGAAGCAGGCGACATGCGCGCCGCAGTACGACAGTATATTGCTGAAGTGGAGTCCGGCGTCTATCCGGGCGAAGAACATAGTTTTCATTAAGGAGTCATGTTGTGCTGATTATTGAAACGCTACCGCTATTGCGCCAGCATATCCGTCGTCTGCATCAGGAAGGCCAACGTATTGCTCTGGTTCCCACAATGGGAAATCTTCATGACGGCCATATGAAGCTGGTTGATGAAGCCAAAGCCCGGGCCGACATTGTTGTTGTCAGTATTTTCGTTAATCCGATGCAGTTTGATCGTGCTGAAGATTTGGCGCGTTATCCGCGCACATTACAAGAAGACTGTGAAAAGCTTAACAAGCGTAAAGTAGATATCGTCTTCGCCCCTGCCTCACAGGAGATCTATCCCCACGGTACAGAGTCACAGACATTTGTCGACGTACCGGGCCTCTCCACCATGCTGGAGGGTGCCAGCCGTCCGGGTCACTTTCGCGGCGTATCAACCATTGTCAGCAAGCTGTTCAATCTGATCCAGCCGGACATTGCCTGCTTTGGTGAGAAAGATTTTCAGCAGCTTGCGTTGATCCGCAAGATGGTTGCTGACCTGGGTTATGATATTGACATTGTTGGCGTGCCTATCATTCGCGGTAAAGACGGTCTGGCGCTCAGTTCACGTAACGGTTATTTGACCGCAGAACAGCGAAAAATCGCGCCGGGCTTGTATAACGTCATGACCGGTATTGCAGAAAAACTGCAGGCTGGCGAACGTGAGGTTAAAGAGATTGTGGCGCTGGCTGAACAAGAGCTGAATGCCATCGGATTCCGCGCTGACGATATTCAGATTCGCGATGCTGACACCTTACTGGAGCTTCAGCACACCAGTAAAAATGCGGTGATCCTGATGGCGGCCTGGCTTGGCGAGGCGCGTTTAATCGACAACCAGTCCGTTACATTAACGCAGTAGACAGCTATGGTAAATCAGGCAATACTGCCTGAGAAATTTCTCAAAGCAGGTCCTACCTGCTTCATTATGGGTATGTTTTAAAGGTAATACTTATGATTCGCACTATGCTACAGGGCAAACTCCACCGTGTGAAAGTCACCCAGGCCGACCTGCATTATGAAGGCTCTTGCGCGATCGATCAGGATTTCCTTGATGCGTCTGGCATTCTTGAAAATGAAGCCATTGATATCTGGAATGTCACTAACGGCAAACGCTTCTCCACCTACGCCATTGCGGCGGAGCGCGGATCCAAAATTATCTCGGTCAACGGAGCCGCTGCACACTGTGCTGAGGTGGGCGACATCGTGATTATTGCCAGCTTTGTCACAATGTCTGATGAAGAAGCCCGTACCTGGCGTCCTAAAGTAGCCTACTTTGAAGGCGACAATGAGATGAAACGCACGGCCAAAGCCATTCCGGTTCAGGTCGCGTAGCTGATTATCCCTGCGGCTGATTGCCAATCAGCCGCGACATGGTTTCCAGCGAGTCCGTTCTTAAGATATATAAGCGTTTGAGCAAGAACGGATTATCCCCCGGTTTCACCTTCCCTTTCACCGTCGTTACCGCCAGATGAAAACCTGCATCTTCTGCCGCTTTAACCGCTTTAGCATCGTATCCACCAAACGGGTAGGACAGATAAAGCACATGCGGATTAAACTGCCCCAGCGCCCGCCGCGAGTGCTCGAAATCAAACAAAATATTGTGGTAGCTGCGGCTCAGTAATATCGGACGATGATAAACGTTTACCCGATGCAGAAAATGGGTATGCGACTGAAAATCAAATACGTCGGCGATCTCACGCAGTTCAGAAATACTCATAAACTGAAGCGCTTTTGCATTCCAGGTTTGCGGATGGCGTTTGATACGCGAAGAAATAATAAACGCGGTTGCCTTCATTCCATACTGTTTGAGGATGGGATACGCATATCGACTTACCGACTTCAGGCCATCATCGAATGTAATAACCACTGCCCGGCCAGGCAAATTAATGGTGTTACGTACGTACCCTTCCAGCTGATACAAAGTCAGCGTGGTATAGCCCATATCACGTAGCCAGGTCATCTGGTTACTGAACGCTCGTACTGACGTGGTGGTCGAGGTGTGACGGAAACGGGTGTTCTCTTCGTCACGCAAAATATGATGATAGGTCAGAACCGGGATGCCGTTATCAATCTGGGCATCAAGGGCGCTTATCCACGCCAGCCGATGACCAATGCGGATCTGAAACCAGGTCTGATTAAGCCTATCTTTAAGTTTACTGAGAATAGGGTAACGCAGGTTGCCGGTAAAAGTGCCAAATGGCGCGCTTCCGGCGGACGGCGCGTTGTATACCGGCGTGTCTTTCCAGGTGATCAGGTTTTGGTTACTGAGCGGCTTGTTTAAGTCCCCCAACCCGTCCTGCACGCGCTGCTTTCCCTGCACCGGTTCGAGATGGCCCTTATCAATAAAGCCTTTGCCGAAGGCAAACGCAAATTCATCATAGTCGGCAGACGTTGATTCTACCGCCAGGATTTGCCCGGCACGCACATTGCCAACCGTAACCACCCGGTCACCGATTTTGGACCAGATGACTGCATCTTCGGTCGTCTGCATGTAGCGAACGGGTAACTCAGCAAAAACGCTGCCGGAGATCAGCAGCAGTGAAACAATAATAGCGCGCATTATCATGGATAATTGTAACCAGGGAGAGAACCACCGGCGCTATTGTAACAAAAGCAGAATCAATACCAATGGTTATTACTCATACAAATCATGAAGCAGCACGAACGGCGGATTTTTTTGCTGCTGATGCCATAAGCTGGTGACGTCAGGCACCCCAGAAGAAACCACCCGATCACGGAAAGCCGAGCTGCTCAACGATCCGCGCAGAGGAATCATTTGTTCTAACAATGAATAGCTCACTCCCGAGATCACTTCACAGTCTGCATGTTTATGACTCATCAGGGCGGCAACCCGATAGGGCGCCGCGCCGGAAATGTCGGTCAGGAAGATAACGCCTTTACCAGAGTCGGTAGCGTGTAGCGCATCACACATCATCCGGCTCAGCATATTGGTACTTTGCCCCGGCCAGAAATTGACCGCCCGGCACTGCGCCAGGGTACCGTACTGCTTTTCCAGACGATAAAGCAGCTCCGCTGCTTTATCGTCATAACAGGTAATCACCCAACCTAACATCGCTCACCTCCTTTGCGGGAGGCAAGTTTATCAGGTTGAAGGATTGCAGGAGATGACAGGCATCAAAGGATACCTGCCATCATAAGCAGAAAGCCCTTACTAGCTGCGCAGCCCGCGCCCGCGCTGGATCAAATACCAGCACAGCAGATAAAACGCGATGATAAAGGCGACCAGTACCGCAAACGTTGTTACCAGCGGCACATCGTGAATGCCCAGGAAGCCGTAGCGGAAGCCGCTTATCATATACACAATCGGGTTCAGTTTTGACAGCGCCTGCCAGATAGGCGGCAGCAGCGTCAGGGAATAAAATACCCCACCGAGATAGGTTAACGGCGTCAGCACAAAGGTCGGGATCAGGCTGATATCATCAAAGCTTTTAGCAAACACCGCGTTAAGCAATCCTGCCAGTGAAAACAGGATCGCCGTAAGCGCCAGGGTCAGGGCAACGAACAGCCATGAATGGACCTGAAACGGCACAAAAAACAGAGAAATCGCCGTGACCAGTACGCCCACGCACAGTCCGCGCGCCACGCCACCGCCGACATAACCGATGATGATAATGTGCGTCGGCACCGGGGCAATCAGCAGCTCTTCAATATTGCGCTGGAACTTGGCGCTGAAAAAGGAGGAGGCAACGTTGGCGTACGCATTAGTGATAACCGACATCATGATCAGGCCCGGCACAATAAATTGCATATAGCTAAAGCCGTGCATTTCACCGATCCGTGAGCCAATTAAATTACCAAAGATAATAAAATAGAGCGTCATGGTGATGACGGGCGGTACCAGCGTCTGGATCCAGATACGCATAAAACGGTGAATTTCTTTCGCCCAGATGCTTTTTAATGCGACCCAATACAACTGCATCATGCGCGATCTCCTTGCTTATCGTGAACCAGTGAAACAAATAACTCTTCAAGACGATTCGCCTTGTTACGCATACTGAGCACCTGCACGCCCTGAGAGCTCAGCTGGCTAAATACGCTGTTAATCCCCTGCTCGCGCAGGACTTCAACCTCAAGCGTGGACGTATCCACCAGCCGATATTGATAGCCCTCAAGCTTCGGCAGCGGACTTTTTGGCGCTAAATCGAGGATAAAGGTTTCCGACTTCAGCTTGGCGAGCAGATTTTTCATGGAGGTGTTTTCCACCAGCTCACCGTTCTGGATAATGCCGATATTGCGGCACAGCATTTCTGCCTCTTCCAGATAGTGGGTGGTCAGAATAATGGTAGTGCCTTTGTCGTTTAAATCCTTTAAAAAACTCCACATTGAGCGGCGAAGTTCGATATCAACGCCTGCGGTCGGCTCATCAAGGATCAGCAGTTTTGGCTCATGCATGAGCGCCCGGGCAATCATCAAACGGCGTTTCATCCCGCCGGACAGCATCCGTGCACGTTCGTTGCGTTTATCCCACAGATCGAGCTGTTTCAGATACTTTTCGCTGCGCTCGACCGCATCTTTATGCTCAACGCCATAGTATCCGGCCTGGTGAACGACAATTTGTTGCACCGTCTCAAACGGGTTGAAGTTAAATTCCTGCGGCACCAGCCCAAGCTGGCGTTTAGCGTTGACGACGTCTTTTGCAAGATCGTAACCAAACACGCTTACCCGCCCCGAGGTTTTATTAACCAGTGAACTAATGATGCCAATGGTGGTGGATTTACCCGCGCCGTTAGGCCCGAGAAGCGCGTAGAAATCCCCCGCTTCTACCTGTAGGTCGATCCCGCGCAGCGCCTGTACGCCGCCGGGATAGGTCTTTTTAAGCTGCTCAATTTCCAGTGCAATGGTCATGAATTTTTACTTACCTTACGTTCTGACACTTTATATGTGGTTTAAATCATCCGGGAGTTGACCTATATTAGCCCAACGCAATTATCTGGTTACAGGTCGTTAACCTCCATGAAAGACATAGATACACTCATCAGTAACAATGCACTATGGTCAAAAATGCTGGTGGAAGAAGATCCCGGATTTTTTGAAACGCTGGCTCAGGCTCAAAAGCCACGTTTTCTCTGGATTGGATGTTCCGATAGCCGCGTTCCCGCTGAACGTCTGACTGGCCTTGAACCCGGCGAGCTGTTTGTTCACCGTAACGTGGCTAACCTGGTGATCCACACCGATCTCAATTGCCTCTCCGTCGTTCAGTACGCTGTCGACGTGCTGGAAGTTGAACACATTATTATCTGCGGCCACTACGGTTGCGGCGGCGTACAGGCAGCCGTGGAAAATCCGGAACTCGGTCTTATCGATAACTGGCTGCTGCACATTCGCGATATCTGGTTTAAGCATAGCTCCCTGCTGGGAGAAATGCCGCAGGAACGTCGTCTGGACACCCTGTGCGAGCTGAACGTGATGGAGCAGGTCTATAACCTCGGCCATTCGACCATTATGCAGTCTGCATGGAAACGTGGTCAGAAAGTAACGATTCACGGCTGGGCTTACGGCATTCACGACGGTCTGCTGCGCGATCTCGATGTGACCGCGACTAATCGCGAATCGCTGGAGCAGCACTACCGCAAAGGTGTTTCTAACCTGCGTTTAAAACACATCAACCACAAGTAATCGGCAGCCTGCGGCGTCGTACACGTTTCTGCCGGGCGGCATACGCTTGCCCGGCATTGTTTTCTGACGGCTTACTCGTCCAGCATTACCACTTTGCCGACATACGGCAGATGACGATAGCGCTGAGCGTAATCAATGCCGTAACCCACCACGAATTCATCCGGGATGGAAAAACCCACGAACTCTACCGGCACGTCAACCTCGCGGCGCGATGGCTTATCCAGCAGGGTACAAATCGCCAGCGACTTTGGCCCGCGCAGGCTTAAAATTTCCCGCACTTTCGACAGCGTATTGCCCGAGTCGATAATATCTTCAACGATCAGCACATCTTTGCCGCGAATATCTTCATCCAGATCTTTCAGGATTTTGACATCGCGGGTGGTGGACATGCCGCTGCCATAGCTGGAGGCGGTCATAAAATCGACTTCATGGGAAACCTGCACTTCACGGCACAGATCCGCCATAAACATAAACGAACCGCGCAGCAGGCCCACCAGCACCATTTCACTCCCGCTGTCTTTATAGCGTTCGGTGATCTGACGGCCCAGCTCAGCGATACGGGTTTTGATTTCCGTTTCCGGGATCATCACTTCAACAGTATGTTTCATTTAGCCAACCATATGATTTTCAGATAAATCACTCAACACCGCCGCCTCAGACAGCCGCATTGATCAGTAAGCGCCGTAGTATATCAGCAAAATAATTTTAACGGGCAATCGTGTAATAAAGCTCATTTTGTGATGACGATCACATATGTTAAATCCTATAATAAATTGCTACTAAAATATTAATTAATTGAAAGAGTATTCTTTTATGGCAGAGATAAAACCCCGTACGTCACGCATTCTGGTGACGTTGACAGCGCTGTTCGCCGTGTTCTGCGGACTGTATCTGTTGATTGGCGGTATCTGGCTGGTCGCAACAGGCGGCTCCTGGTATTACCCAATCGCAGGCCTTATCATGCTGGGCGTAGCCTGGCTTCTGTGGCGCGGCAAGCGTTCAGCGCTGTGGTTATATGCCGGGCTGTTGCTGGCGACCATGATCTGGGGCGTCTGGGAAGTCGGCTTTGACTTCTGGGCGCTGACCCCACGCTGCGACATTCTGGTGTTCTTTGGCATCTGGCTGATTTTGCCGTTTGTCTGGCGCCGGCTGATTTTCCCGTCTGCGGGCGCGGTTGCTGCACTGGTAGTGGTCCTGCTGTTAAGCGGCGGAATGCTGACCTGGGCTGGCTTTAACGATCCGCAGGAAGTCAGCGGCACGCTGCACGCGGATTCAACGCCTGCTGAGCCGATCTCAACGGTTGCCGATCAGGACTGGCCAGCGTATGGCCGTAACCAGGAAGGCCAGCGTTATTCTCCCCTCAAGCAAATCAATGCCGATAACGTTCACAAGCTGAAAGAAGCCTGGGTATTCCGCACCGGCGATTTCAAAAAAGAGAATGATTCTGGCGAGCTGACGAACGAAGTCACGCCGATTAAAGTTGGTGACACGCTGTACCTGTGTACTGCTCACCAGCGTCTGTTTGCGCTTGATGCGGCAACCGGTAAAGAGAAATGGCATTACGATCCGCAGCTCAATTCAACCCCTTCGTTCCAGCACGTAACCTGCCGTGGTGTCTCTTATCACGAAGCCAAAGCAGACAGCGCGCCGGCAAATGCAGTAGCAGATTGCCCGCGTCGTATCATTCTGCCGGTCAACGATGGTCGTCTGATTGCGCTGAATGCCGAGACCGGCAAACTGTGTGAATCCTTTGCCAATAAAGGCATTCTGAATCTGCAAACCAACATGCCGGATCAGACGCCGGGGCTGTACGAGCCAACATCGCCGCCGATCGTGACGGATAAAACTATTGTGATTGCCGGTTCGGTCACCGATAACTTCTCGGTGCGCGAAACCTCTGGCGTGATCCGCGGCTTTGACGTCAATACCGGCGATCTGCTGTGGGCCTTCGATCCGGGTGCGAAAGATCCGAATGCCATTCCGTCGGATGAACACACCTTTACCTTTAACTCGCCGAACTCGTGGGCACCTGCGGCCTATGATGCCAAACTGGATCTGGTCTATCTGCCGATGGGCGTCACCACACCGGATATCTGGGGTGGCAACCGTACGCCGGAGCAAGAACGTTACGCCAGTTCAATCGTGGCGCTGAATGCAACTACCGGTAAGCTGGCATGGAGCTATCAGACCGTTCACCACGATCTGTGGGATATGGATATGCCGTCCCAGCCGACGCTGGCGGACATTACGGTTAACGGTAAAACGGTTCCGGTGGTCTATGCCCCGGCGAAAACCGGCAACATCTTTGTGCTGGATCGCCGTAATGGCGAACTGGTGGTTCCGGCCCCGGAAAAACCGGTTCCGCAAGGTGCGGCAAAAGGTGATTACGTCACTAAAACGCAGCCGTTCTCCGATCTTAGTTTCCGTCCGAAGAAAGATTTGAGCGGCGCGGATATGTGGGGCGCGACAATGTTTGACCAGCTGGTCTGTCGCGTGATCTTCCAGCAAATGCGTTATGAAGGCATTTTCACTCCGCCATCAGAACAAGGCACGCTGGTATTCCCGGGTAACCTGGGGATGTTCGAGTGGGGCGGCATCTCTGTCGATCCAAATCGTCAGGTGGCGATTGCTAACCCAATGGCCCTGCCGTTTGTGTCGAAGCTGATGCCACGCGGCCCGGGTAATCCGATGGAACAGCCGAAAGATGCGAAAGGCAGCGGTACCGAAGCCGGTATTCAGCCGCAGTACGGCGTGCCTTATGGCGTTACGCTGAACCCGTTCCTGTCTCCGTTTGGTTTGCCGTGTAAACAGCCGGCCTGGGGTTATATCTCCGCGCTGGATCTGAAAACCAACGAGGTGGTATGGAAAAAACGTATCGGTACGCCGCGCGATAGCCTGCCGTTCCCGATGCCGTTTAAAGTGCCGTTTAACCTCGGTATGCCGATGCTGGGCGGTCCGATTTCCACTGCCGGTAACGTGCTGTTTATTGGGGCGACTGCCGATAACTACCTGCGTGCTTATAACATGAGCAACGGGGATAAGTTGTGGGAAGGCCGTTTACCTGCGGGTGGCCAGGCAACGCCGATGACCTATGAAGTGAATGGCAAACAGTATGTTGTCATTTCTGCGGGCGGTCACGGTTCGTTTGGTACCAAAATGGGTGATTATATCGTCGCTTACGCTCTGCCGGACGACGAGAAGTAAGGTATCCATCCCCCTCTTCCGCCGGAAGAGGGGGATCGGCGCTCAACAATGCCGGATGGCGGCACGGTGCTACACCGTAAAGCCCATCATCATGCCGGTATCTTCATGCTCAAGCAGGTGGCAATGCGCCATATAAGCGCACTCCTTTGGCGCGTCATGATTGAAACGGACCAGTACTTCACTGACGCCGCCGTTCACATTGACCGTATCTTTCCAGCCTGCGCGATGGGCTACGGGAGGACGACCGTTTTCAGACAGAATGCGGAATTGTGTACCGTGAATATGGAAGGGATGCAGCATCATGTCGCCCTCACCCGATATCACCCAGCGCTCAAACTGCCCTTTTTGCGCGGCAAACAGCGGCGTATCCATAGCAAACGCCTGACCGTTAATCCGGTTGGCGCTATGAAAATCGAACGCCTGACTGCCGTGGCCCATCGCGCCATGATCCATTGCACCATGATGCATGTTACCGTGATCCATTCCGCTCATCGCCTGCGCGCCGTATTTTTCCTGTAAGGCCTGCATTCCCATCATATCGAGCATCGGGTCCATAGAGAGCTGGAATTTACGCCGGGTAAGATCCGAAAGCGCAGGCAGCGCAGGAACCGTGACCAGCGAATCCGGGAGCGTCGCGGAGGCGGCAATGCGCAGCGGCTGCACGCGCAGTATCGGCTGTGGCCGGTCGAAAGGCGCGACGGCCATCCCCATTTGACTGACCGGTAAAGTCACCAGATCGAACGGTTTACCGTCCTGGGTATCCACCAGCACCTCAAAACGCTCGCCCATTAACATCGACAACTCAGTGACTTTGACCGGCTCCGCCAGCAGCCCGCCGTCGCTGGCAATCACATATAGCGGGCGCTTGTCGCTGGCGGCGACGTTCAGCGAACGCGCATTACAGCCGTTGAGCAGGCGTAATCTCAGCCAGCCTCGCGGGGCATTATGCTGGGGAAACGGCGCACCGTTAGCCAGAAGCGTATCGCCAAACCAGCCGACGGCAGCGGTCATCATATCCAGCTGATAATCTATTTCGCCGCTGGCGGTAAAACGCTTGTCCTGCACGATCACCGGTAGATCATCAATGCCCCACTGCTGCGGCAAACGCAGGCTGCGGCTGTCATCGTCATCAATGATGACCAGTCCTGCCAGCCCCATCGCCACCTGGCGCCCGGTTTTACCGTGCTGATGGGGGTGAAACCAGCAGGTTGCTGCCGGCTGATCGGGCGTGAATGTCACCGAACGCGACTCACCGGCTTTTATCACCCCCTGAGGGCCACCGTCGACAGCACCGGGCACTTCCAGCCCGTGCCAGTGAACCGTCGTCTCTTCTGTCAGGGTGTTGTGAATATCAACGGTAACCGCCTTTCCCTGACGCAGGCGGATCGCCGGACCCAGTAGCGCGCCGTTATAGCCCCAGGTAGCGCTGGTGACGGGGCCAAACGTCGATGTCCCTGCCTGAACACTCAGCCTGATGTGATTACGCGCATCGGCGGTTAACAGTTGCGGGATCGGCAGCGCCGGGCGTTCGGCAGCAAAGGCGGTTTTGCTCCAGAGAGGCAGTGCGCTAAACGCGCCAATAGCGGCGGAATATTTTAAAAAGTCGCGGCGTTGCATCGTATTTTCCTTATTGTCGGCAGGCGGTCTATGAGCTTAAACCCTCCCCTAACCGGAACGTCAAGTATAACTGTGATAATTAAGTTCACGCGCTATCATCAGGTGTGCTAACGTTGCATTTCCGTAAGCAGTGGTAGAAAGAATGAAGACTTTTTTCAGAATAATTGTTCCTGGAATGCTTTTAGCATTATCCACAAACAGCTATGCGCTGAGCGAATCTGAAGCTGAAGATATGGCCGATCTCACCGCCGTCTTTGTGTTTCTGAAAAATGACTGTGGCTACCAGAACTTACCTAATACCCAAATTCGTCGGGCGCTGCTCTTTTTTGCTCAGCAGAATCAGTGGGACCTGAGCAACTACGAAACCTACAACATGAAAACGTTAGGTGAAGACAGCTACCGCGACCTTAGCGGTATCGGTATTCCTACCGCCAAAAAATGTAAAGCGCTGGCTAAAGATTCCTTAAGCTTACTCGCCTACGTTAAATAGCCTCTCTTCGCTATACTCATTCTCTTTGTGGTGAAACATTGACCGTGCATACGCGGTCAATGTTAGCTATTATGTTGCGCCCATTTTTCATGGGTGTTAATGAGGGAGAATGGAATGAGCGATAACACCGCATGGCACGAAACGCTACACGATCAATTTGGGCAATATTTTGCTATTGATAACGTGCTGTACCATGAGAAAACCGATCATCAGGATCTGATCATTTTCGAAAACGCTGCTTTTGGTCGCGTCATGGCGCTGGATGGCGTGGTGCAAACCACCGAGCGCGATGAGTTTATTTACCACGAAATGATGACCCACGTTCCGCTGCTGGCGCACGGTCACGCGAAGCACGTGCTGATTATTGGCGGCGGCGACGGTGCAATGCTGCGGGAAGTGTCGCGGCATAAAAATATCGACACTATCACGATGGTGGAAATCGATGAAGGCGTGGTCTCTTTTTGTCGTCAGTATTTACCTAATCATAATGCCGGTGCCTATGACGATCCGCGTTTCACGCTGACCATCGACGACGGCGTTAATTTTGTTAATCAAACCACGCAAACTTTTGATGTCATCATCTCTGACTGTACCGACCCGGTCGGTCCCGGTGAAAGCCTGTTTACCTCGGCGTTTTATGAAGGCTGTAAGCGCTGCCTCAATCCGGGCGGCATTTTTGTCGCGCAGAACGGCGTCTGTTTTTTGCAGCAGGATGAAGCTATCGACAGCCACCGCAAGCTGGGTCAATATTTCGCTGACGTCAGCTTTTATCAGGCGGCGATCCCGACCTATTACGGCGGCATTATGACCTTCGCCTGGGCGACGGATAACGAGGCCCTGCGCACGCTCTCTACCGAAATTATTCAGGCGCGCTTTCATCAATCTGCGCTCACCTGCCGCTATTACAATCCGGCCATTCACACCGCGGCTTTTGCCCTGCCGCAATATTTGCAGGACGCCCTGTCCGCACCGCGATCCTAAGGAGGTGATAAAAATTGAAAAAACTGAAGCTGCACGGCTTTAACAATCTGACCAAAAGCCTGAGTTTTTGTATTTATGATATCTGCTACGTGAAAACGGCGGCAGAGCGCGATGGCTATATCGCCTATATCGACGAACTCTATAATGCCAACCGTCTGACCGAAGTGCTCACCGAGACGTGCTCGATTATCGGTGCCAATATCCTGAATATTGCCCGTCAGGATTATCAACCGCAGGGTGCCAGCGTCACGATCCTGGTCAGCGAAGAGCCGGTCGATCCGCAGTTAATTGATACTACCGAGCATCCCGGCCCGCTGCCTGAAGCCGTTGTTGCCCATCTCGATAAAAGTCATATCTGCGTTCACACTTACCCGGAAAGCCATCCTGAAGCGGGTCTGTGTACGTTTCGGGCAGATATTGAAGTATCGACCTGCGGCGTCATTTCGCCGCTTAAGGCGCTCAATTATCTGATCCACCAGCTTGAATCCGATATTGTCACCGTTGATTACCGCGTGCGCGGCTTTACCCGTGACGTGAATGGCATGAAGCATTTTATCGATCATGAGATCAATTCGATTCAGAACTTTATGTCTGAAGACATGAAGTCGCTGTATGACATGATGGACGTGAACGTTTATCAGGAAAATATTTTCCATACCAAAATGCTGCTTAAGGAATTTGATCTTAAGCACTACATGTTCCATACCCGGCCTGAAGATTTAACGGCAGATGAGCGCAAGGTCATCACCGACCTGCTGTGGAAGGAAATGCGCGAGATTTATTACGGTCGCAATATTCCTGCGATTTAAGCGTGCTGCGGAGCAAGGATGCCCCGCCCGGTTATTTTTGCTGCACGAACGTGCGGTAGGCGGCAACCACCTGAAGAAAGTCCTCTACACCACACAGCGACAGGCTTTCTTCATCGTAGTAGCTCATTCCCTCTTCCATTTCATCACCGGAAATCGCCAGTTGATTGGCGCGGATCATCACTTCTTCGTCATCCATCCACAGGGTGTACTCATGCCCGGTCCGCTGCCAGCTGCGTTCGCTGCCTTTTACTGCACGCGCCGCCTGTTCAACTTCATCCAGCAGGGCAAAATTCTCTTTCACCTCTTCGTTGAACCAGTGTCCGACCACTTCATGGCCCATTGACATCCGTACCTTTACCAGTCCGGTGACATCGCGCAAAAATTCGTATTCCATCATTTGTTCCTCTGCTGTCGCAATACGTCATTGCTGCATTGCCGTTGAGATTAATTATCGCAGCAGGGAGCAAGAAAAGCAGCGGGATAAGTGGAAGGAATGAAATAAAAAAACCCTTTCGTCAGGAAAGGGTTTTGTCAGTTGAGCCGGAAGTGAGGATTACACTGCGGTCTGGAAAATCACCCCGTCGGCTTTCTCGGTGTACTGTTCAAGCTGATCGAAGTTCAGATAACGATAGGTATCTGCGGCCGTCTTATCCACCTGGGCCACCGAGCTCAGGTACTCTTCCCGCGTTGGCAGACGTCCAATGAGCGCAGCAATTGCCGCCAGCTCCGCTGACGCCAGATACACATTCGCACCGGTCCCTAAGCGGTTCGGGAAGTTACGCGTAGAGGTGGAAACCACCGTCGACCCGTCTGCCACGCGCGCCTGGTTGCCCATGCATAGGGAGCAGCCCGGAATTTCGACACGTGCGCCGCTCTTACCAAAGATGCTGTAGTAGCCCTCTTCGGTAAGCTGAGCTGCATCCATACGCGTAGGCGGAGCCACCCACAGGCGAGTCGGCAGCTGGCCCTGATGCGCATCCAGCAGCTTGCCCGCCGCGCGGAAGTGACCGATATTGGTCATGCAGGAGCCGATGAATACTTCATCGATCTTCTCACCCGCCACGTCGGAGAGCAAACGCGCATCGTCCGGATCGTTTGGCGCGCAGAGGATCGGCTCATGAATATCGGCCAGGTCAATCTCAATGACCGCCGCGTATTCCGCGTCAGCATCCGCTTCCAGCAGTTGCGGGTCCGCCAGCCATTTTTCCATGCCCTGAATACGACGCTCAATGGTACGACGGTCGCCGTAACCCTCAGCGATCATCCACTTCAGCAGGACAATGTTAGAGGTCAGATACTCGGTGATCGGCGCTTTATCAAGCTTGATGGTACAGCCCGCAGCGGAACGCTCGGCAGAGGCATCGGCCAGTTCAAACGCCTGTTCGACTTTCAGCTCCGGCAGCCCTTCAATTTCAAGGATGCGCCCGGAGAAGATGTTTTTCTTGCCTTTCTTCTCAACGGTCAGCAGGCCCTGGCGAATGGCATACAGCGGAATGGCGTGAACCAGATCGCGCAGCGTAATGCCCGGCTGCATGGTGCCTTTAAAACGCACCAATACCGATTCCGGCATATCCAGTGGCATAACGCCGGTCGCTGCGGCAAACGCCACTAAACCGGAACCAGCCGGGAAGGAGATGCCTACCGGGAAGCGGGTATGGGAGTCACCGCCGGTGCCGACGGTATCCGGCAACAGCATACGGTTCAGCCAGGAGTGAATGATGCCATCGCCCGGACGCAGAGAGACGCCGCCACGGTTCATAATGAAGTCCGGCAACGTATGGTGAGTCGTCACGTCAACCGGCTTCGGATACGCCGCCGTATGACAGAAGGACTGCATTACCAGATCGGCTGAGAAGCCCAGACAGGCGAGATCTTTCAGCTCATCACGGGTCATCGGTCCGGTGGTGTCCTGCGAGCCAACCGAGGTCATTTTCGGTTCGCAGTATTCGCCGGGACGCACGCCGGTGACGCCACAGGCGCGGCCAACCATTTTCTGCGCCAGAGAGAAGCCTTTATCGCTGGCTTCAACCGCTTTTGCGATGCGGAAAACGTCGCTGTGCGGCAGGCCCAGCGCTTCACGGGCTTTAGTGGTCAATCCGCGACCGATAATGAGCGGAATACGACCACCCGCACGCACTTCGTCAATCAGCACGTCGGTTTTTAATTCAAAGGTTGCCAGCAGCTCATCACTATGATGATTGCGCACTTCCCCTTTGAACGGGTAAACGTCAATAACGTCGCCCATGTTCAGTTTGTTAACATCCACTTCGATTGGCAGCGCGCCCGCATCTTCCATGGTGTTAAAGAAAATAGGAGCGATTTTACCGCCCAGAACCACCCCGCCGCCGCGCTTATTCGGCACATTCGGGATGTCGTCGCCCATAAACCACAGTACCGAGTTGGTCGCAGATTTACGTGACGACCCGGTGCCCACCACGTCGCCGACGTAGGCCAGCGGGAACCCTTTTTGCTGTAATGCCTCGATTTGCAGGATCGGGCCAATGCTGCCGGGTTTATCCGGGAAAATGCCGTCGCGGGCGTTTTTCAGCATCGCCAGGGCGTGCAGCGGAATATCCGGGCGCGACCAGGCATCCGGAGCCGGAGAGAGATCGTCAGTGTTAGTTTCGCCGGTCACTTTGAAGACGGTAACGGTAATTTTTTCGGCCAGCGATGGACGTTTCAGGAACCAGTCAGCGTTTGCCCAGGAGAGCATTACCTGCTGCGCATGCAGATTACCCGCTTTGGCTTTTTCTTCTACATCATAGAAGTTATCGAACATCAGCAGGGTATGAGACAAGGCATTAACAGCAATCGGTGCCAGCGCGTCATTGTCCAGCGCCTCAATCAGCGGGTGAATGTTATAGCCGCCCTGCATGGTACCCAGCAGCTCTACGGCTTTTTCGGGGCTAACCAGCGGCGAATGGGCTTCACCTTTGGCGACGGCGGCCAAAAAGCCTGCTTTAACATAGGCGGCTTCATCAACGCCCGGCGGCACGCGGTTTATTAACAGATCTAACAGGAATTCTTCTTCGCCTTCAGGCGGATTCTTCAGCAGCTCAACTAACCCGGCCATCTGGGTTGCATCTAAGGGCTTCGCTACAATCCCTTCAGCGGCACGCTCAGCTACGTGCTTACGGTAATCATCTAGCACGACGGTTCTCCTCGCTCTCATTGTCATAGTGCGGCAGGCGTTCTCTTCACGCTCCTGTGAAACAGTAGTTTGTAGGGTAAATGCCCGGTACCGCAACGGGCAGAATAGCAGGATTTTAGTGGGGTGTTAATCTGTTTACAAAAAAGCAACATTAAATTATTGCTGAATCGTGAACAGAAATCGTGCGTGCGTCAAAATGGCATTTGCCGGGCAAAATGCCCGCCCGACAACGATTGTTCACACTCCATTTTGTCCGAATTCGATACGTCTATAGGCGATCCCTGTTTACGTCAAAAAACAATCAGGCCAGAGAATATACTCCGGGGATTGCTTACGCCATATGGCGCTGCTCTCTTACTGACAGGTATCATCTGATACCGGGAGTTCTGAATATGATATTGCGCTTTAAGCCTCATATTATTGCTTTAGCATGCAGTCTGGCGTTATGTGCAGCCGCCGGAACGCTGTATGTTAAAAGCCGGCAACCTGTAACCCCGCCTGAAAACGTGGCCGCTCCTGCACCTGCGGGTACCGATCCCGCGCCGGTTGCCACACCCGCATTTACCTCTGCCCAGATTGACCAGTGGGTCGCCCCTGTTGCGCTGTATCCTGATGCCCTGCTCTCTCAGGTGCTGATGGCATCAACCTATCCGGCAAACGTCGTCCAGGCCGTACAGTGGTCAAAAGACCATCCGACGCTTCAGGGCGATGCCGCCATCAACGCGGTAGCCAGTCAACCGTGGGATGCCAGCGTAAAATCGCTGGTGGCGTTCCCGCAGCTGGCGGCATTGATGGGGCAAGATCCCGAGTGGGTTGAGGATCTGGGGAATGCCTTTCTGGCCCAGCCGCAGGATGTGATGGACGCCGTGCAAAAGCTGCGCGCCCTGGCCCAACAGACCGGAACATTAAAATCCTCACCGCAGCAGAAAGTAACCAGCGAACCGGTGACAGCCAGTCCTGTATCAACGGATAGCGGCACCCGGACAATCGTACATACGTCATCACCGACGATCATTAAAATAGAACCGGCCGATCCGCAGGTCGTTTACGTTCCGACTTACAACCCGACAACGGTTTACGGTGCCTGGCCCAATACCGCCTGGCCGCCCGTCTACCTCCCGCCGCCTCCGGGGGAGCAGTTCGCCAGCAGTTTTGTGAAGGGCTTTGGGTACAGTCTGGGCGTGGCCACAACGTATGCGCTGTTCAGCAGTATCGACTGGGATCACGACGACCATCATCACCACCATGACGACGACGATCATCACCATCATGACGATCGCGGCTATTACAACGACGGAAACAGCCATAATGGCAATAACATCAATATCAACGTCAATAACTATAACCGCATCACGGGTGAACATCTGACCAACAATAACCGCGTCTGGCACCACAACCCGGCTTACCGCAATGGCGTTCCGTACGTGAACAATGCCCATCCTGTTAATGTCAGGGGCGGCTTAAGCGCTACCTCGTCCCGATCTGTAAACGGTCAGCGGCAGGCCGCACTGGCGCAATTACAGGAGAAAACCGGTCGTAATGCCGCGCCGCTTAACCGCGATGCCCGGCGCCAGGCTGCCTCAAAACAGCTTCAGCAGATCGCCCAACACAATAACTATCGAGGTTATGACATGAACAGCGCATCGCGCGATGCGTTGCGCACGCAGTCTTCACAACACCTTTCCACGGCGGCCCCGGTTCGGCAGCGGTTAAGTACTGCCACACCCGGGCAGCGCCAGCAGGTGCGGGGAAATGTGCAGCAGCGCCTTAACTCAGCCACGCCTGAACAACGCCAGCAGGTAACAGAGCGTGTTCAGCAGCGTCGGGAAAGCAATCGTGGCAGTGCATTAAGTGGTAACGACAGTCGCTCGCCCTCATGGCAATCACAACGCAGTCGCGGGAGCGAAAGCCGCAGATCGGAGCACAATTTCAGTAGTGAGCAGCGTTCAGCCATCCGGGAACGCGTTGCTGAACGCCGTCATCACTAAGGGGAAGAAATGAAAAAATTAACCATGTCCGGCGCACTCATGCTGCTGATGTTACCGGTGCTGGCTCAGGCTCAACAAACGTTCAGCACCCCTGAAAAAGCCGCAGAAACGCTGGTGGCCGCCATTTCTGCCCACGACCAGGCCGCTCTGGAACGGCTGCTGGGAGAGGAGTGGCAGCACTATTTTCCACCGGAAGGCGTCGATCCGCTGGCCGTAGAGCGTTTCTTACGCGACTGGAAAGTGAGCCATCATATCGAGCAGCAGGAAAATACCGCCCACATTAACGTGGGCGATGAAAACTGGCAGTTGCCGGTGCCTGTAGTTAAAACGGATGAAGGCTGGCACTTCGATATGCCAGCGGCGGCGGATGAGATCCTCACCCGAACTATCGGCCGCAATGAGCTGGGGGCGATAACCGCCATGCATGCGTGGGTCGATGCCGAACAGGACTATTTTCAGCAGAAGAGAATGTGGGCGCATAAGCTTATCAGCAGTGAAGGCCAGCAGGATGGACTGTACTGGCCCATTCAGCCGGGTGAAAACCCAAGCCCGCTGGGCCCGGCGTTTAGTCATGCGCAGCCGGGCGAAGGCTATCACGGCTACCGTTTCCGTATTTTGTCCGGTGAGCAGGACGGCAGTGTTGCGCTGATTGCCTGGCCGGCAATCTGGGGACAGACCGGGGTGATGAGTTTTATGGTCGACATGCAGGATCGCGTTTTCCAGCACAATTTCGGTGAGAATACCGATGTCAGCATACAAACGATAACCCGCTTCACAATCGATGACGGCTGGCAGGCAGTGTCACCCTGAGGCGAAACAACATGGGTACAGATCGCGCTATCGTTGTCGTTTTCTTTTCGTTTACAGTATCTTCACTGTAAGAACAGAATGCGATAACAAAGGACAGGGTCTTGAAGAAAGCAACATTTGACTGGCGCGGTCTTGAGGCCGCTGCGGTTGATCATATGGTGACAGCCGTGCGCCGGGTACGCGACGCCTGCCCCCATGAATCGCTTTACGGCGCTCTTTTCCACGCGTTCTATGGCGACGGTGAGTCAATCTATTGGCCCAGCCTCGCCGTGGGCAGCGAAGAGAGCCTGGCGCGTGTCGTCAGCGATTACCGGCAACGTGGTTCGCCTGCCACGGCGCAAGAACTACGCTGGTCACCTGCTGATTTACCGTATAACGTCGACCCTGATGCAGAACATGATGACTGGGCGCGAGCCTGCTGTACATTTGCCTCCCGCGACCGCACCTTCAGCGAATGGGAAGCCGTTTATGAACGCTTTTTGCACGTTTTTCCTCGTGCGGTAAAAAAGGCGCGCCGTCAGCTTGTGAGTGAAGGCGTAGTTGATAAACATTTCATTGCCGTCGCCGCCGACGAAGCGGGCGATCTGATCCCGCTGAGCCTGACAACTGCACAAATCTCGCGCCATTTCCCGGAATACGATATCGCAGCACAGGCCCGGCTGCGGCTGGCCGTCCTGCCGCAGCCGCAGCGCCTGGCAGAGCTGACCGCACATGCCGTAGGTGCAGCGGAAAACGGCGTGTTATATGGCGAATATGAGCAGCTTCTTAAGGCGTCAGGAAAAGAGGCTGTTCCTTTTCTGGCTGCCGTTATTCGCGGCGAGCAGCCGGGCAACGCGTGGAAAGCCAGTATGCTGCTGGCAGAAATCAACGAACCCACCGACGAGGCGATTGCCGCGCTGGTCAGCAAACTTGATGACGCGAAAGCAAGTAATAGCGATCGTTGCTGGGCAGCCTGCGCGCTGGCCCGCCTCGGACACATGCCATTGTTGACTGCGCGCGTGCCGCAATTGCCGCCAGGAATTGTCGCCCCCGGCCTGGCGGCACCCTATAGCGCATTCCGTGACAGAGGCCGTCATCCACCGCTGGATTATCGTCCTCTGGAAGCCGCGCTGGCACGCTATCCGCAACTCGCGGACGCCGTCGCAGAGGAACTGAGTCCAGGCTCCGGTTTTTGTACAATTGATAAACAGGAAAAAGAAGCAGCGCAGGCGGGATATGGTTCGTCCTGGGCGTTCATTCGTCAGCACGCAGCCTGGGTGCTGGAAACGCTGGAGGAAGGCTGAACCGGTAAGAAAATACGAACGCGGCCCGGGCACATCAAGGCGCATAAAAAAAGCGGCTGAATCAGCCGCTTTTTCTTTATTACCCGAAAATTACTTTTTCTTCGCTTTCGGGTTTGGCAGGTCGGTAATGCTGCCTTCAAACACTTCGGCTGCCAGACCTACAGACTCGTGCAGCGTCGGGTGCGCATGGATGGTCAGCGCGATATCTTCCGCATCACAACCCATTTCGATTGCCAGACCAATTTCACCCAGCAGCTCGCCGCCGTTGGTGCCGACAATCGCCCCGCCGATCACCCGGTGGGTTTCTTTGTCGAAAATCAGTTTGGTCACACCGTCTGCGCAGTCGGAAGCGATAGCACGGCCAGAAGCAGCCCACGGGAAGGTGGCAGTTTCGTAGCTAATGCCTTTCTCTTTCGCTTCTTTCTCAGTCAGGCCTACCCAGGCAACTTCTGGTTCAGTGTAGGCGATGGACGGGATCACTTTCGGATCGAAATAGTGTTTTTTACCGGCGATAACTTCAGCGGCAACGTGACCTTCGTGAACACCTTTGTGCGCCAGCATCGGCTGACCGACAATATCACCGATAGCAAAGATGTGCGGCACGTTAGTACGCAACTGCTTGTCTACGCGGATAAAGCCACGGTCATCCACTTCCACGCCGGCTGCGCCTGCGTCGAGGTTTTTACCGTTCGGTACGCGACCGATAGCCACCAGCACCGCATCGTAACGCTGCGGTTCAGCCGGGGCTTTTTTGCCTTCCATGGAAACGTAAATACCGTCTTCTTTCGCTTCAACGGCCGTTACTTTGGTTTCCAGCATCAGGTTGAATTTCTTGCTGATGCGCTTGGTGAAGACTTTAACGATGTCTTTATCTGCCGCCGGGATCACCTGGTCGAACATTTCGACCACGTCGATCTCTGAACCCAGCGCATCATAAACGGTAGCCATTTCCAGACCGATAATCCCGCCACCCATTACCAGCAGACGTTCCGGGACTGATTTCAGTTCCAGCGCATCGGTGGAATCCCACACGCGCGGATCGTTATGCGGAATAAACGGCAGTTCAATCGGACGAGAGCCGGCAGCGATGATCGCATTGTCGAAGTTGATCACGGTTTTGCCGTTTTCGCCTTCCACTTCCAGGGTATTGGCCCCGGTAAATTTACCCAGTCCGTTAACTACCTTCACTTTACGACCTTTCGCCATGCCTGCCAGGCCGCCGGTCAGCTGAGTGATCACTTTTTCTTTCCAGGTACGAATTTTGTCGATATCGGTTTTCGGCTCGCCGAAGACAATACCGTGCTCAGCCAGCGCTTTGGCTTCTTCGATAACTTTTGCAACGTGCAGCAGCGCTTTGGAAGGAATACAACCCACGTTCAGACAAACACCGCCGAGGGTGTTGTAACGTTCAACGATGACGGTTTCCAGACCTAAATCAGCGCAACGGAAGGCAGCAGAGTAGCCTGCAGGACCTGCCCCAAGTACCACGACCTGAGTTTTGATTTCAGTACTCATCATGACCTCTTATTGATTTCCGGCGGTCCAGGTACTTGTCGCCCTTCATCCACCGGGACGTTCTATCCGCCCGTATTTTACAAAATTGTTAACAATTTTGAAACAACAAACGGTTCACGAAAATCGGTTTTCACTCATAACCTCACGCACTTAATGAGATTACCAGAAAAAAGCCGGCCGTCAGGCCGGCTTGTCGATTACATCACCAGGCGGCGAATGTCGCTCAGGGTGTTGTTGATGATGGTAATGAAGCGTGCACCATCAGCACCGTCAATCACGCGGTGGTCGAAGGAAAGAGAAATTGGCATCATCAGACGCGGCATAAACTCTTTACCATTCCAGACCGGCTCCATCGCCGATTTAGACACACCGAGGATCGCCACTTCCGGCGCGTTAACAATTGGCGCAAAGTGGGTAGTTCCCAGGCCGCCGATGCTGGAGATAGTGAAGCAACCGCCCTGCATTTCGCCTGCGGTCAGCTTACCATCACGCGCTTTTTTGGAGATGACAGTCAGTTCACGGGACAGCTCGGTAATGCTCTTCTTGTTCACGTCTTTAAAGACCGGAACCACCAGACCATTTGGCGTATCAACCGCCACACCGATGTTGATGTATTTTTTCAGCGTCAGACGCTGTGCATCTTCGGACAGCGAGCTGTTAAAACGTGGCATCTGCTCAAGTGCCGCAGCAACGGCTTTCATGATGAATACCACCGGCGTGAATTTCACGTCCAGTTTACGTTTCTCAGCTTCGGCGTTCTGCTGTTTACGGAACGCTTCCAGATCGGTGATGTCGGTTTTGTCGAAGTGGGTAACGTGCGGGATCATCACCCAGTTACGGCTCAGGTTAGCACCAGAGATTTTCTGGATACGGCCCAGTTCCACTTCTTCAATTTCGCCGAACTTGCTGAAGTCCACTTTCGGCCACGGCAGCATACCCGGAATACCACCGCCTGCGGCAGCAGCAGGCGCTGACTCAGCGCGTTTAACCGCGTCTTTCACGTACGCCTGAACGTCTTCACGCAGAATACGACCTTTACGACCGGTGCCTTTGACTTTCGCCAGGTTTACACCGAACTCGCGCGCCAGGCGGCGGATCAGCGGGGTTGCATGGACGTAAGCGTCGTTTTCAGCAAACTCAGCTTTGCCTTCGGCTTTCGGCGCGGCAGCAGCAGGTTTGTCCGCTTTGGCGGCCGGAGCCGGAGCCGCAGCGTCTTGCTTAGCAGCCGGAGCCGCCGGCGCTGCGCCTTCCACTTCAAAGACCATAATCAGCGAGCCGGTAGACACTTTGTCGCCGGTGTTGATTTTGATTTCTTTAACGGTACCTGCGAACGGTGCCGGAACTTCCATAGAGGCTTTGTCGCCCTCTACGGTGATAAGCGACTGTTCAGCCGTTACTTTATCGCCAACTTTGACCATCACTTCGGTGACTTCAACTTCATCGCCGCCGATGTCCGGTACATTGACGTCTTTAGCGCCCGCAGCCGCTGCCGGAGCAGATGCCGCTTCTTCTTTCACCTGCGGCTTAGCGTCGTCTGCTGCCGGTGCTGCGCCTTCTGCGTCAAAAATCATGATCAGCGAGCCGGTAGACACTTTGTCGCCGGTGCTGATTTTGATCTCTTTTACGGTGCCTGCGAACGGCGCCGGAACTTCCATAGAGGCTTTGTCGCCCTCTACGGTGATAAGCGACTGTTCAGCTTCAACTTTGTCGCCAACTTTAACCATGATTTCGGTGACTTCAACTTCGTCGCCGCCGATATCCGGTACGTTAACGTCTTTTGCAGCCGTCGCCGCAGCCGGAGCCGCAGCTTTCGGCGCGTCTTTCTTCTCTTCGGCCTGAGCAGGCGCAGCGTCAGCTGCACCGTCGGCGGAATCGAACACCATAATCAGTGCGCCAGTCTCGGTTTTGTCGCCGACGGAGACTTTGATCTCTTTAACGACGCCAGCCTGCGGAGACGGGACTTCCATAGAGGCTTTATCGCCTTCTACGGTGATCAGCGACTGTTCTGCTTCAACAGTGTCGCCAACCTTGACCAGGATCTCGGTGATTTCAACTTCATCTGCCCCGATGTCCGGTACTTTGATTTCGATAGCCATGATTCTTTTACCTCTTACGCCAGACGCGGGTTAACTTTTTCTGCATCGATATTGAATTTAGTGATGGCTTCCGCAACCACTTTCGTATCGATTTCGCCACGTTTAGCCAGTTCGCCCAGCGCTGCTACAACCACATAAGATGCATCAACTTCGAAGTGGTGACGCAAGTTTTCACGGCTGTCAGAGCGACCGAAGCCGTCAGTACCCAGTACGCGGTAATCGTCAGCCGGTACATAAGTACGAACCTGCTCGGCGAACAGTTTCATATAGTCAGTGGATGCCACAGCAGGTGCATCGTTCATCACCTGAGCGATGTACGGAACGCGCGGGGTTTCCATCGGGTGCAGCATGTTCCAGCGCTCACAATCCTGGCCATCACGCGCCAGTTCAGTGAAGGAGGTCACGCTATAGACGTCAGAACCTACACCGTAATCTTTTGCCAGGATCTCTGCCGCTTCACGTACGTGACGCAGAATAGAACCGGAGCCTAACAGCTGAACTTTACCTTTGCTGCCATCGAGGGTTTCGAGTTTATAGATACCTTTACGGATACCTTCCTCAGCACCTTCCGGCATGGCTGGCATGTGGTAGTTTTCGTTCAGCGTGGTGATGTAGTAGTAAATATTTTCCTGCGCTTCACCATACATACGCACCAGACCGTCATGCATGATGACAGCAACTTCGTACGCGTAAGACGGATCGTAAGAAATACAGTTCGGGATAGTCAGCGACTGAATGTGGCTATGACCATCTTCGTGCTGCAGACCTTCGCCGTTAAGCGTTGTACGACCCGACGTACCACCGACCAGGAAGCCGCGAGCCTGCTGATCGCCTGCCTGCCAGCACAGGTCACCGATACGCTGGAAACCGAACATCGAATAGTAGATGTAGAACGGGATCATCGGCAGGTTGTTGGTGCTGTAAGAGGTCGCAGCAGCCAGCCAGGATGCGCCTGCGCCCAGCTCATTAATACCTTCCTGCAGGATCTGACCTTTCTCGTCTTCTTTGTAGTAAGCAACCTGCTCACGGTCCTGCGGAGTATACTGCTGACCGTTCGGGCTGTAGATACCAATCTGACGGAACAGACCTTCCATACCGAAAGTACGTGCTTCATCAGCAATGATCGGCACCAGACGATCTTTGATCGACTTGTTCTTCAGCATCACGTTCAGGGCACGAACGAAAGCGATAGTGGTTGAGATTTCTTTATTCTGCTCTTCCAGCAGCGGTTTAAAGTCCGCCAGCTCAGGCATTTCAAGCTTCTCGGAGAACTTAGGCTGACGCGCCGGCAGATAGCCTTTCAGCTTCTGACGCTGTGCGTGCAGGTAAGTGTGCTCTTCAGACCCTTCCGGGAAGGTGATGTAAGACAGGTTTTCGACCTGCTCATCGGACACTGGCACATTGAAACGGTCGCGGATATAACGCACGCCGTCCATGTTCATTTTTTTCACCTGGTGAGCGATGTTTTTACCTTCTGCGGTATCACCCATGCCGTAACCTTTGATGGTATGGGCCAGGATAACAGTCGCTTTACCTTTGGTGTCCTGCGCTTTTTTCAGTGCGGCGTAGACTTTCTTCGGATCGTGACCACCACGGTTCAGGGCCCAAATCTGATCGTCAGACCAGTCAGCAACCAGGGCAGCCGTTTCCGGGTATTTACCGAAGAAATGCTCGCGAACGTACGCGCCATTTTTGGATTTGAAGGTCTGATAGTCGCCATCTACCGTTTCCTGCATCAGCTGAAGCAGTTTACCGCTGGTATCTTTACGCAGCAGTTCATCCCAACGACCGCCCCACATCACTTTAATCACGTTCCAGCCAGCACCGGCGAAGATGCCTTCCAGTTCGTTGATGATCTTACCGTTACCGGTGACCGGACCATCCAGACGTTGCAGGTTACAGTTGATGATGAAGCACAGGTTGTCCAGTTTCTCACGGGTTGCGATGGTGATCGCACCTTTAGATTCTGGCTCATCCATTTCGCCGTCGCCGAGGAACGCGTAAACGGTCTGCTCAGAGGTATCTTTCAGGCCACGGTGTTCCAGATATTTCAGGAATTTAGCCTGGTAGATTGCACCGATTGGGCCAAGACCCATAGACACGGTCGGGAACTGCCAGAATTCCGGCATCAGTTTCGGGTGCGGATAAGAAGACAGACCTTTACCGTGAACTTCCTGACGGAAGTTATTCATCTGCTCTTCAGTCAGACGACCTTCAAGGAATGCACGTGCGTAAACGCCCGGAGAGATGTGGCCCTGGAAGTACACCAGATCGCCGCCGTCTTTCTCGTTAGCCGCACGGAAGAAGTGGTTGAAACACACTTCGTATACGGTTGCAGAAGACTGGAAAGACGCCATGTGGCCGCCCAGCTCCAGATCTTTCTTGGATGCGCGCAAAACGGTCATGATGGCGTTCCAGCGGATCGCTGAACGAATACGACGTTCCAGATCAAGATTACCCGGATATTCCGGTTCGTCTTCAACGGCAATAGTGTTTATATAGTTGCTGGCCCCTGCACCTGCCGCCACTTTCACGCCGCCTTTGCGAGCTTCAGAAAGCAGCTGATCAATCAGATACTGAGCGCGCTCAACACCTTCTTCACGGATGACCGATTCGATCGCCTGTAGCCAGTCGCGAGTTTCGATCGGATCCACGTCATTTTGGAGACGTTCTGACATGGGGGTATTCCTTATCTATCTAATACGTTGATTTATCTGGAACCTGTCCCATTGTGTTTTCAGCGGAAAGCACAATAAGACAGGTTCTGCGTTTAGTTGCCGCGCTCTAAATAGTGGCGCTATTGGTACAACATCTTCTGGTTCAGGTTCTGCCAGAAAAATCACTAATTCTTGCGTTGCTCAAGCCGACGCATTGACCGTTCACGACGGCTCTGTTCACGACTGCGGTCGAGCAAAATCTCTTCGATAAAGGCCAAATGACGATGTGACGCTTCGCGTGCGCGTTCCGGCTCACCGGCCATAATGGCTTCAAAAATGGTCGTACGGTGATTGCTGACCAGCGGGAGCATTTCCCGACGGGCGTACAACAACTCAAAGTTTTGCCGTACGTTTTGAGCCAGCATAGGCTCCATGCAGCGTAGCAGATGAAGCAAAACCACGTTATGGGCCGCTTCTGTGACGGCAATTTGATACTGAACGACAGCGTCGGATTCGGCGTCAAGATCGCCCGATTGCTGCGCCCGTTCGATGGCCTGATGCAGTTCGCTTATTCTCGCGCGATCGTCATCATTACTGCGCAGCGCCGCATAATAAGCGGCAATACCTTCCAGCGCGTGACGGGTTTCCAGCAGGTCGAACTGGGATTCAGGATGGTCGGACAGAAGCTCTACCAGCGGATCGCTGAAACTTTGCCACAGGCTACTTTGCACAAAGGTTCCCCCGCCCTGACGACGTAGCAGCAGGCCCTTTGCCTCGAGACGTTGAATCGCCTCACGCAGGGAGGGACGGGAAACGTCGAACTGTTTTGCCAGTTCGCGTTCAGGCAGAAGCTTTTCACCGGGGCGCAGCGTCCCCTCAAGGATGAGAAACTCCAGCTGCTGCTCTATCACGTCGGATAGCTTAGGTTGGCGGATTTTGCTGTAGGCCATTATTCCCTATCTTACGCCTTTTGCCCGAAGTCAATTGGTCTTACCAATTTCATATTCTTGACGCTAAAGTAACAAAGTATTCACCTTATGTCCATACAGGTTTTGATTCACATCATAAAACAGACCACATTTTAACAACCTTACAGAACTAACGTTTCAAAAATGTAACTTTGCACAAATGTTATGTTTACTCCTCAAGAGGTAGATTTAACGTTAACAACGCAGATTTATGCCTGCATGAACCGATTCAACTCCCCTAAAAATGGATAGTTATTCAAAAATACTAAATAGAAAGGGATCGGCCGGGCGGGTAATCTAAAAAGGGGGGAGTTTACAAATGGTTTCTTTTTATTCATCTGTTTTGCATCCCTGCATAAACCAGGTGCATTCCCACGCGCATACCATTATTGTGTGGATGTTAAAAGCACTCTGACCATAATTCAGATAACGCTTGTGTAAACAAATTAATACGAAAAGTGGAATTGCACACATACAAGCGCACGACAGCGTAACCCCACAATAGACATTTACGAGGTTCCAGAATGGAAGTTCAACAACATGGCGACCAGCTGAAGCGCGGGCTTAAGAACCGCCATATTCAGCTTATTGCACTGGGAGGCGCCATTGGTACAGGGTTGTTCCTGGGCAGTGCGTCCGTTATTCAGTCCGCAGGCCCCGGCATTATCCTCGGCTACGCCATCGCCGGTTTTATTGCCTTTCTGATCATGCGTCAGCTGGGCGAAATGGTGGTCGAAGAGCCAGTAGCCGGTTCTTTCAGCCACTTTGCCTATAAATACTGGGGCGGCTTTGCGGGCTTCGCCTCCGGCTGGAACTACTGGGTACTGTATGTCCTGGTCGCTATGGCTGAGTTAACGGCAGTGGGCAAATATATCCAGTTCTGGTGGCCGGAGATCCCGACATGGGCCTCAGCGGCGGTATTTTTTGTTGCTATCAATGCCATTAACCTGACTAACGTCAAAGTGTTTGGTGAAATGGAGTTCTGGTTCGCCATTATTAAGGTCGTTGCCGTCGTGGCAATGATCCTGTTCGGCGGCTGGCTGCTGTTTAGCGGTAACGGCGGCCCGCAGGCTACCGTGCGCAACCTGTGGGATCAAGGCGGATTTCTGCCGCACGGGATCGGCGGGCTGGTGATGATGATGGCGATCATTATGTTCTCTTTCGGCGGTCTGGAACTGGTCGGCATTACCGCCGCGGAAGCGGATAACCCGGAGCAGAGCATTCCTAAGGCCACCAACCAGGTTATCTACCGTATTCTGATTTTTTATGTTGGCTCACTGGCGGTGCTGCTGTCCCTGCTGCCGTGGACTCGCGTGACGGCTGATACCAGCCCGTTTGTACTCATTTTCCACGAACTGGGCGACACGTTCGTCGCGAATGCCCTGAACATCGTTGTATTAACGGCAGCGCTCTCGGTTTATAACAGCTGCGTCTACTGCAACAGTCGTATGCTATTTGGCCTTGCGCACCAGGGCAACGCGCCCAGAATGCTGATGAAAGTCGACAAACGTGGCGTACCGGTTAATACCATCCTCGTGTCGGCAGCCGTCACCGCCCTGTGCGTGTTGATCAACTACCTGGCACCGGATTCAGCCTTTGGCCTGCTGATGGCGCTGGTGGTCTCTGCGCTGGTCATCAACTGGGCAATGATTAGCCTTGCGCATATGAAATTTCGTCGCGCTAAACATCAGCAGGGCGTTACCCCGCGCTTCCCGGCATTGTTCTATCCGGTAGGTAACTGGATCTGCCTGCTGTTCATGGCGGCTGTGCTGGTCATTATGCTGATGACTGATGGGATGGCGATTTCGGTTTACCTGATCCCGGTCTGGATAGTGATACTCGGTATCGGCTACCTGTTTAAACAGAAACGGGCCAAAACGGCTAAAGCACAGTAACACGTCCCACACCCTTCATCCCGGCGGATGAAGGGTGTTATCTGCTTCACACTTTCGCTTCAATAGCAGTTCTGTCCATATCAGCGCCTCTATTCGGCAACGCAATTATTCTATAGCCAGCAAATAATTCTCCCGTCTACTAAGGGAGAGAATCTGGCAATGAACACAACTAAGCTGTCAGTAAAAGAGAAAATTGGCTATGGAATGGGTGATGCCGGATGCAACATTATTTTCGGCGCTATCATGCTGTTTGTTAACTATTTTTATACCGATATATTTGGTCTTGCCCCGGCACTGGTTGGCGTATTGCTGCTTTCTATCCGCGTCATTGATGCCATTACCGATCCGATTATGGGCGCATTATGCGATCGAACCCGCAGTAAATACGGTCGTTTTCGGCCGTGGCTATTATGGATCGCCTTTCCCTACGCGCTGTTTAGCGTGCTGATGTTTACCACCCCTGAATGGAGTTACAGCAGCAAAGTTATCTATGCGTTTGTAACCTACTTCCTGCTGTCGATCACCTATACCGCCATCAATATTCCCTACTGTTCGCTCGGCAGCGTCATTACTAACGATCCGAAAGAGCGGGTGGCCTGCCAGTCATATCGCTTCGTGCTGGTCGGTATTGCCACGCTGCTGCTGTCGCTGACGCTACTGCCGATGGCAGACTGGTTCGGTGGCGCAAACAAAGCGAAAGGCTATCAGATGGCGATGACCGTGCTGGCATTTATCGGTATGTGTATGTTTCTGTTCTGCTTCGCCACGGTTCGCGAACGCGTCCGCCCTGCCGTTCCCACCAATGACGAGCTAAAAAAAGATCTTAAAGACGTATGGAAGAACGATCAGTGGGTCCGCATTTTACTCCTGACGCTGTGTAACGTGTGTCCCGGTTTTATCCGCATGGCGGCAACCATGTATTACGTCACGTGGGTGATGGGACAAAGTACCCATTTTGCCACCCTGTTTATCAGCCTCGGCGTAGTGGGCATGATGATTGGCAGTATGCTGGCCAAAGTTCTCACCGACCGCTGGTGCAAACTGAAGGTCTTTTTCTGGACTAATATTGCGCTGGCGATTTTCTCCTGCGCCTTTTACTTCTTCGATCCCCATGCCACCATCACCATCGTGATCCTGTACTTCCTGCTTAACGTATTGCATCAGATCCCTTCCCCGCTGCACTGGTCGCTGATGGCGGACGTCGACGATTATGGCGAGTGGAAAACAGGTAAACGCATTACCGGCATCAGCTTCTCCGGCAACCTTTTTTTCCTCAAACTGGGGCTGGCGATTGCCGGGGCGATGGTCGGATTCCTGCTCTCCTGGTACGGTTATGATGCGGGCGCAAAAGCGCAGAACGAAACGGCGATAAACGGTATTGTACTGTTATTTACGGTTATTCCAGGCATCGGCTATCTGATCACCGCAGGCGTCGTGCGACTACTCAAAGTTAACCGCGAATTTATGCAGCAGATCCAGACGGATCTCGAAAAACGCCGGGTAAACTACCGCGAGCTTAATGTGTATCAGCAGCAACAATCGACTGAAAAAACAAGGAATGCCTGATGAAAAACTGGCCTAATCCCTTTATCGAACAGCGTGCCGATCCGTTTATTTTGCACCATGATGGCAGCTATTATTTTATTGCCTCCGTACCGCAATATGACAGACTGGAAATTCGTCGGGCGGCAAGCCTGGAGGCCCTGCCGGACGCCCTGCCGGTCACCGTATGGCGTAAGCCGGATACCGGTCCAATGAGTGAGCTTATTTGGGCGCCGGAACTGCACGCGATCGACGGAAAATGGTATATCTATTTTGCTGCCGCCCATACTCAGGCGCTTGATAGCCTCGGCATGTTTCAACACCGCATGTTTGTCCTGGAGTGTGCCGATGCCTGTCCGCTCAGCGGAACGTGGGTTGAAAAAGGCCAGGTTGTCACTCCCTTCGATACGTTCGCCCTTGATGCAACAACCTTTTTCCACCAGGGAAAACAGTGGTATTTGTGGGCGCAAAAAGCACCGGATATTGCCGGGAATTCGAATCTCTATCTTGCCAGGCTGGAAAATCCGTGGACGTTGAAAGGCGAGCCGGTCATGATCAGCCGGCCAGAATTTGACTGGGAATGCCGTGGCTTTTTAGTCAACGAAGGCCCTGCCGCCCTCTTTCACGGCGACAAACTGTTTGTCAGCTATTCGGCCAGTGCGACGGATGAGAACTACTGTATGGGACTACTGTGGATTGCGCTGGATGCCGACCCACTGGACGCGCAAAACTGGCACAAATCACCGCAGCCGGTGTTTCGTACCAGCGATGAAAACCGCCAGTTTGGGCCGGGGCATAACAGCTTTACCCGTACAACAGAGGGACAGGACGTGCTGGTCTATCATGCGCGAAACTATACGGAAATTGAGGGCGATCCGCTGTACGATCCTAATCGCCATACGCGTTTAAAACGTATTTACTGGCAGGACAACGGAATGCCAGACTTCGGCATTCCGCCCGCGGATACGCTCCAGGCCCCCCGGCATGCTGACTAAATCAGCGTACCGTAAATGGTCAGCAGGGCGACAATCACCACCAGCACAAACGACGTTTTCTTGGCCATCGACACCGCGGCTTTAGGTGTCTCAACCCGATCAACATGCGGCTCGCGCGCCAGAGAAAACTGCGCCAGCCGCGTCAGTACATGGTATTGAGAGGTATGTCGATCGCCCAGCGAGGCAAACCAGGCGGGCAGCGCTTTTTCACCGTGGCCGATCAGCGCATAGATAACCCCCACCAGCCGTACCGGGATCCAGTCCAGCACGTGAAGTATGGAATCAATGCCGGATTGCAGACGATGAAGCGGCGTTTGATAGCGGGCCAGCCACGACTGCCAGCCGCGCAAAAAAGCATAACCTACCAGCGGCACAGGTCCCCATACGCCGCCGACAATAAACCAGAAAAGCGGCGCCAGGTAATAGCGAAAGTTATTCCACAGTAGCGCATTTTGTAACTCACGCAGATACTCGCGCTCGCTGCAATCCGGCGGCACACCGTGGATAAGCGTAAGCTCGCTGGCCATTGTATCGCGTGCATGGCTGTCATTACGCGCGGCCGCTTTCAGATAGGCGTGATAATGCAAACGCACTTTTCCGGCCCCAATACATAAAAGCCCGATAAGTATCCATGTCACCAGCAGCGGCACGTTAAAAAACAGACCGTATAGCGCACGCAGCAGCAGGAAGGTGACCAGCATAATAGCGACAGTCATCAACAGGGTTCGCGCAACGGAGAAACGGCGGATCCGCCGGAATAGCACCTCCAGCCGGTGATCGAGGTGCCAGTGCTCCCCCAGCTTAAATAAGCGCTCGGCAATGAGTACCAGCAGCAAGGTAAAAAGCGTCATGGCATCTCCTTTTCTGACGGGGCGGTAACCAGAGCGCGAAACCTTGCCCAGTCAAATGCACGACCGGGATCTGTTTTACGCACCGGGGCAATATCGCAGTGTCCGGCCATATTGTCGATGATAGCCGGGTAAAGCTCAATCAGGGCGCGGGTGATGTTAGCCAGCTGTTGATATTGCACATCGGTATATGCCAGCGTATCCGTCCCCTCAAGCTCAATTCCAATCGAAAAATCGTTACAGCGTTCGCGCCCCTGATAGCAAGAAACGCCCGCGTGCCAGGCCCGCTTATTAAAAGGGACATATTGCACAATTTCGCCGTCGCGGCGAATAAGACAATGGGCAGAAACGCGCAGATGAGCAATGTCAGCAAAATAAGGATGGGCCCGGGCATCCAGCGTGCCGGTAAATAACGCGTCAATCCACGGACCGCCGAATTCGCCGGGCGGAAGACTAATATTATGCACCACCAGCAGCGAGGGATCTTCATCATTCGGGCGGCAGTCATAATGCGGGGACGGAACCCGCCGCGCTGCTGCCAGCCAACCCTCATGTAAATACATACAGAATCTCCTTATTGGTGGTGCGAATATGCGCTTCAGAGTAGCATGTTTCATCCTGATGCCTGGTGACCAATTTGGAGTTTTATCATGCCCGCACGCCGTTATAGCCCTGACAATCGACGTGACGCCCTTCTACAACGCATTAGTCTGGATATCCCGTCAACGGTTGCACACGCACTGCGCGAAGATTTAGGGGGCGACGTTGATGCCAATAACGACCTCACCGCACAATTACTGCCGCAAGAGAGCCGCTCTCATGCCGTCGTGATCACCCGTGAAAAAGGCGTGTTCTGCGGCAAACGCTGGGTTGAAGAAGTCTTTATCCAGCTTGCCGGCGATGGCGTTCACCTAAGCTGGCATGTTGAAGACGGCGATGATGTGGTTGCCGATCAACCTTTATTTGAACTGGATGGCCCTTCTCGCATGCTGTTAACCGGCGAGCGTACGGCGCTGAATTTTGTCCAGACGCTTTCAGGTGTCGCCAGCGAAGTTCGCCGCTATGTTGATCTGCTGGCTGGAACAAATACCCAACTACTGGATACGCGTAAAACGCTGCCGGGCCTGCGTACCGCACTAAAATACGCGGTTCTGTGCGGTGGCGGCGCAAATCATCGTCTCGGTCTGTCAGATGCATTTCTGATTAAAGAAAATCACATTATTGCCTCTGGCTCTGTACGTCAGGCCATTGAAAAAGCCTTCTGGCTGCACCCGGACGTACCGGTTGAAGTCGAAGTTGAAAACCTTAATGAACTGGATGAGGCGCTGAAAGCGGGAGCCGATATCATCATGCTCGACAACTTCACCACTGAGATGATGCGTGACGCGGTAAAACACACGCGCGGGCAGGCACAGCTTGAAGTCTCTGGTAACGTCACACATGAAACATTACGCGAATTTGCCGAAACCGGCGTGGATTTTATTTCGGTTGGTGCACTGACTAAACATATTCGCGCCCTCGACTTGTCGATGCGATTTCGCTAATCGCCGTGCCTGATGGCTCAACGGGCCTGCGGGCCCGTTTTTCGTTGTGCCTCGCAATCTACTGTAATCCCTCTGCAATACCGTTAAAAAGTCGGGAAGCCTGCTTCACGTTTTACGGTTTCGCGCTCGTCAAATAATCCTTCTGCTGCCAGAGTGCCCGCATTTAACAGGGAGCACACCATGAACAGACAGCAAGGATTCACCCTGATTGAGCTAATGGTCGTTATTGGCATTATTGCCATCCTTAGCGCTATCGGTATCCCCGCCTACCAGACTTATCTGCGCAAAGCCGCGCTGACCGACATGCTACAAACCTTTATCCCTTACCGCACCGCCATCGAACTCTGCGCGCTGGATCATGGAGGATTAGCCGACTGCGACGGCGGTAAAAATGGCATTCCCTCCCCCACCACCACCCGCTATGTAGCGGAAATGCAGGTGGCACAGGGAGTGGTGTCCCTGACTGGCCAGGAGAGTCTTAATGGCCTGAGCGTGGTAATGACGCCTGGCTGGGACAACGCCAGCGGCGTAAGCGGCTGGCAGCGAGTCTGTCATATTCAGCAGGACAGCACGCTTTTGCAGGCCTGCGAAGATGTATTCCGTTTCGATATACCGTAAGGAGACGCCATTATGAAACAGGAACAGCTTATTGCTTTATGTAAACGCTACCGGGCCGTACTGCTGGAAAGCGATGATGAAACGCTCAATATTGCCGTGGTGGGCGATCCCGGAAGCCAACTGCTGGATTCGTTACGCTTCGCCACCCAAAAGCGAATCGATATCGAGTGCTGGTCGCAGGAAAAGATGGATCAGCATCTGCTGCTCTCTTCTCAAACGCACCTGCCCGCAGTCAGTGACGGTGGCGGTACGGCGGTCGATGTGCTCAATCAGATTTTAGAACAGGCCCTCTTACAGCGGGCCTCCGATATCCATTTTGAGCCGCTTACAGACAAAATGCGCATCCGCTTACGGGTGGACGGCGTACTGCATGCATTAAAAGTCATCCCCTTTGCGCTGGTCGCGACCCTTATTGCGCGTTTGAAAGTGCTGGGTAATCTTGATATTGCCGAACGACGCGTACCGCAGGATGGGCAATTCAGCGTTGAGCTGGCCGGGAAATGGGTCTCCTTTCGGATTGCCACACTGCCGGGGAAAAACGGCGAAAAAGTGGTGCTTCGCCTGCTCCATCAGGTAGAGCAGGCGCTGGATATCCACCAGCTTGGCATGACGCTGCTCCAGCTTGAGGCCTTCAGCGATGCGTTAAAAACACCGCAGGGCTTGCTTCTGGTCACCGGGCCTACCGGCAGTGGCAAAACGGTAACGCTTTATAGCGCCCTTCAGTCACTCAATAGTCCGGCCGTCAATATCTGTAGCGTCGAGGACCCGGTAGAAATCCCGCTTGAGGGCATTAATCAAACACAAATTAACCTGCGCGCCGGGTTAACATTTCAAAACGTTCTCCGTGCTTTTCTGCGCCAGGATCCGGATATTATTATGGTCGGGGAAATTCGCGATGGCGATACGGCGGAAATTGCCATTAAAGCGGCACAAACCGGGCATCTGGTGCTTTCAACATTACACACCAACTCCACCACGGAGGCGCTGGTACGGTTGCAACAAATGGGCGTCGCACGCTGGATGCTCTCTTCATCGCTGCTGCTAGTGGTTGCTCAGCGTCTGGTACGCAAACTGTGCCCACATTGTCGAACGCTTACCGGCGAGCATACCGCCATACCGGCCACGCTGTGGAAACGGCCGCTACCCCGGTGGCAGGCAGAGGGATGCGATCGCTGTTATCACGGTTTCTATGGTCGGGCAGCCTTATTTGAAGTGTTGACTATTGAGGGTGAAAGCCGCCAGGCGCTTGCCAGCGATCTCAGCGCCGCCGCCCTCGAATCTCAGGCCCGGCGTGCTGGAATGACCACGCTATTTGAGAATGGCTGCCTGGCGGTAGAACAGGGTCTGACAACAGTAGAAGAGCTATTGCGCGTATTGGGAACGCCACATGACAACTAAGCAGCAGCTCTGGCAATGGCGCGGCCTGACTCGTGAAGGCGAAGTAAGAGAGGGCATCAGATGGGAGAACAGTCGTGCAGCAGTGTTAATGGCTGTCCAGCAACAGTTCATCACGCCAGTAAAACTCACACGCTGCGTAGTACGCCCTGCACTCTGGCGCAGCGAGTATCGCTGTGATGTGATTCGCCAGCTGGCGACGCTGCTTCATGCCGGACTCACTCTGCCGCAGGCGTTAGCCTTACTGGCGCAACAGCAACCGGGTAAACAGTGGCAGGCGCTGCTTCAGACGCTGGGCGATGAACTTGAGCGCGGCGTGGCCTTTTCTGGCGCACTTCAGCAGTGGCCACAGGTATTTCCCCCGCTGTGGCTGGCGATGATCCGCACCGGCGAGTTAACCGGCAAACTTGAACAGTGTTGCCTGCATCTGGCACAACAGCAGGAAGCACAGCTGCGGCTGGCGGCAAAAGTGCGCAAGGCACTGCGCTATCCACTGATTATTTTAACGCTGGCACTGGCAGTCGTTATGGCGATGGTATGCTGGGTACTTCCGGAATTCGCGTCAATTTACCAAACCTTTAATACGCCTCTTCCCGCATTAACACGAGGCGTTATGGCTTTTTCCGCTTTTATTCAACGCCGGGGATTACTGCTGCTGATGGTGCCGTCAGCAAGTGTTTTGCTCCTCAGCAAATTTCGTCACCATCCGGGCTGGCAGACAGTAAGGCAAAAATGGCTACTGAAATGCCCGATAGCAGGTAGCCTGATCCGCGGGCAAAAACTCAGCCACATATTCAGTGTTCTGGCGCTGACCCAAAGCGCAGGCATCGCTTTTTTACAGGGCCTGCAAAGTGCCAGTGAAACACTCGACTGCCCCTACTGGCAGCATATTTTACATCAGGCACATCAGGATATTTCTCACGGACTGCCAGTCTGGCAGGCGCTGGCTAAGAGCGGCGAGTTTAGCCCGCTGTGTTTACAGTTGATCAGAACCGGTGAAGCATCCGGCGCACTGGATATGATGCTTGAAGATCTCGCTCGTCACCACGGTGAAAAGACGCACGCGATAGCCGATAATCTGGCAGCACTGCTGGAACCAATACTATTGATTGTCACCGGCGTCATTATCGGCACCCTGGTGGTAGCGATGTATTTGCCCATTTTTCATTTGGGTGATGCCATGAGCGGAATGGGATAAGTGCGCTGGCGTGTGCCAGCGCAGAGCGATTACAGGCTGTTGAAGATGCGGTTTTCTTGTTCCTGCACGCGGATAAAGGTGGTGCGCTTGGTCAGTTCTTTCAGGCGAGAAGCCCCGACATAGGTACATGCTGAGCGCAAACCGCCGAGAATATCGCGTGCGGTATTCTCTACCGGGCCGCGCAACGGCAGCTTCACGGTTTTACCTTCAGCGGCACGATAGCCTGCAACGCCGCCCACGTGACGGTTCATCGCAGACTCAGAGCTCATGCCATAGAACAGCATAAATTTCTCACCGTCCTCTTCGACTACGGTCCCGCCGCTCTCTTCATGACCGGCCAGCATACCGCCAAGCATCACGAAATCGGCACCGCCACCAAACGCTTTTGCCACATCGCCAGGCATGGTACAGCCGCCGTCGCTGACAATCTGACCACCGAGGCCGTGAGCGGCATCAGCACATTCAATTACCGCTGATAGCTGCGGATAGCCAACGCCGGTTTTCACACGGGTGGTACAAACCGAGCCGGGTCCAATACCCACTTTCACGATATCTGCACCAGACAGGATCAGCTCTTCGCACATTTCGCCAGTCACAACATTGCCTGCACAGATAGTTTTATTCGGCCATGCTTCGCGTGCCTTACTTAAAAACTGCACGAAATGCTCGGAATAACCATTTGCCACATCAATACACACAAAGCTCAGTGCCGGATGAAGATTAAGAATTTGACTGATTTTTTCAAAATCCGCATTAGAGGTGCCGGTCGATACCATCACGTATTTAAGCACGTCTTCAGAAACGCTCTGGATAAACGCATTCCACTGTTCGGCCGTGTAGTGTTTATGAACCGCGGTCAGAATGCCAAACGACGCCAGCGCTTTTGCCATGCCAAACGTGCCCACGGTATCCATATTCGCGGCAATAATGGGTATGCCTGACCAGCGCAGACCGGAATGTTTAAAGGTGATTTCGCGCTCCAGTTCAACCTCGGAACGGCTTTTGAGGGTAGAGCGTTTTGGGCGGATAAGAACGTCTTTAAAACCTAATTTCAGATCTTCTTCGATACGCATGTAGGGTTCCTGGGGTTAAGGGCAATAGATAAAGCGCAACTCCAGTGACGTTATCATACGCACTAATGATGTCTGTGCAAGACTGCGATTTTCTCTTTTTTTACGCTACAATCCTATAAATTTACCTGGTGAAGGCTGAGAGAGCGATAACTATCTCTCGCCACGCATTCTCTTTTTTTAACCAATTGATTTATACCCTGAATAATTTAAGTTACGCCATGGCGGTCAGAATGAGCGAGATTAACTCGTGCAGACGTAACCTAAAATATGACCGGTAGAAAATATCAATGTATTCCAGGACTGGTTTTTATGAGGTATACGGTAGCGTTAACAGGCGGCATCGGCAGCGGCAAAAGTACAGTTGCGAACGCCTTTGCCCGAATGGGAATTAACGTCATTGATGCCGACATTATTGCCCGTCAGAGCGTAGAGCCCGGCACTCAGGCGCTTAACGCAATTGCCGACCGATTCGGTCCATCAATCCTTACCGCAGAAGGTGCGCTCAATCGTCGCCTTTTACGCGAACGTATTTTCGCCCATCCGGATGACAAAACATGGCTTAATGCGCTGTTACATCCGCTGATCCAGCAAGAGACCCAACGTCAGATTCATCAGGCAACATCTCCGTGGGTACTCTGGGTGGTGCCGTTACTGGTCGAAAACCGGCTATATAAGAAGGCTAATCGCGTACTGGTAGTCGATGTTTCTCGCGAGACGCAACTTCACAGAACCATGCAGCGTGACGGCGTGACGCGTGAACATGCTGAACAAATTCTCTCCGCTCAGGCAACGCGTGAAGAACGTCTTGCTGTGGCGGACGATGTCATTGATAACAATGGCGCACCGGATGCAATCGCATCGGATGTTGCCCGCCTGCACGCACAATATTTACAATACGCGGCGCAGGCTGTTTCACAGGAAAAAATGTAATGCATCATACCCATATCCTTTTTGAACATCCGCTTAATGAAAAGATGCGTACCTGGCTGCGCATTGAATTTTTAACCGAGCAGATGTCTACAGCGCTTCCGGTTAACGACTATGCGGGCGCGCTGCATTTTTTTCGTAATGTCGGCGATCTGCTGGACGTACTTGAACGCGGAGAAGTGCGTACTGAACTGCTTAAAGAGCTGGAGCGTCAGCAAAAAAAATTACAGGCCTGGACGGATGTTCCCGGCGTTGATGTGGACCGGATTGAATCCCTGCGTCAGCAGTTGAAAGCCTGCGGCAGTACGCTGATGTCAGCGCCGCGAATGGGTCAGTTGCTGCGTGAGGATCGTCTTATCGGCCTGGTCCGTCAGCGCCTGAGTATTCCTGGCGGCTGCTGTAGTTTCGACCTGCCGACACTGCATATCTGGCTTCATCTGCCGCAGGAACAGCGCGATCTACAGACCGGTCAGTGGCTCACCAGCCTGCAACCGCTGGTACAGGCGCTGACGCTGATTATGGATCTTGTGCGTAATTCAGCGCCGTTTCGCAAGCAAACCAGCCTGCATGGTTTTTATCAGGACAACGGCGAAGACGCCGATCTACTGCGGCTGAAATTACCGCTGGAAGGCCAGCTTTACCCGCAGATTTCAGGGCATAAAAGCCGCTTCGCGATCCGCTTTTTGCCGCTGGATAGTGAAAATGGTCAGATCCCCGATCGTCTCGATTTTGAACTGGCTTGCTGTTAAGGAGAGCATATGTCTGAAACTATGGTAGTTAATTGTCCGTGCTGCGGCAAAACAGTCACGTGGGATCAAAGCAGTCCTTTTCGCCCTTTTTGCAGTAAGCGCTGCCAGCTCATCGATCTTGGCGAATGGGCGGCAGAAGAAAAACGCATTCCCAGCGCGGGCGATCTGTCTGACAGCGACGACTGGAGTGAAGACAAGTCGTAGGACTTTAATTCGCTGACCTGCCGGGCGGCGGCTTCGCCTTGCCCGGCCTGTAATAACGCCTGCCCTACCTCTCACACCGTTCCCCGGAATTACGTCGCCGAAAACATCGCTGCCATACCTTCGCGCAACATAGGCCCGCGCAAGCGCAGTGCCGCCGGCATGTCACCGCCTGAAACTTAGTTTCCCTTAATCAGCTTCGCGATAATCGGTGTATTCGCTGGTGGGAAATCCTGCGGGTTTAATGCCTCCGCCGGCAGCCAGCGTCCCGGCTGTCCCTCTTTTCCCCATGGCTCGCCGTCCCAGTGTTCTACCAGCCAAAACCACAGCGTGATATGCCGATCCGGAAATTCGTACTCCAGCTTATCGAATAGCGACGCATCATGAGGCGTAATACCCACTTCTTCCTGTAACTCACGGATCAGCGCCTGCTCCGGCGTTTCGTTGGCCTCGATCTTCCCACCGGGAAACTCCAGCTTATTTGCCATATGCGCATCGGCTGCACGTTGCGTAATAAAAATCTCATTGTGTGCGTTACGGATAATACCTACCGATATTTGCAATCTTTTCATTATTTCAGGCTCATAAAAAAGGCGCAGATATCTGCGCCTTTCAGATTTGATTACGACCTTAGCTCAGACGGCCGTGACACTGTTTGTATTTTTTACCAGAACCGCACGGGCAGAGATCGTTACGCCCCACTTTGCGCTCGCCGGTTTGTTCCGCAATAGCTTCTGCGGCAAGGGTATCGTCGTCCTGATGACTAAACTGCTGCATCTGGGCCAGACGCTCAGATTCTTCACGGCGCTGTTGCTCCATTTCTTCCACTTCTTCCGGCATCCGCACCTGTACTTTGCTCAGGGTGCTAATCACTTCGTATTTCAGTGACTCAAGCATGGCCGCAAACATGGAGAAAGACTCACGCTTGTATTCCTGCTTCGGATCTTTCTGCGCGTAGCCGCGCAGATGAATACCCTGACGCAGGTAGTCCATCGCTGCCAGGTGTTCTTTCCACAGAGAATCAAGGGTTTGCAGCATGACGCCTTTTTCGAAATGGCGCATCATTTCGGCACCGACGACTTCTTCCTTACGCTGGTAGACCTCAATAGCGCTGGCCAGGATACGCTCACGCAGCGTTTCCTCGTGCAGCTCAGGCTCTTTGTCCAGCCATTCGGTAATCGGCAGTTCGAGTTCGAAATCGTTTTTCAGGCGCTCCTGCAGACCAGGAACATCCCACATCTCTTCCAGCGACTGCGGTGGAATATAGCTGTCGATGGTGGCCTTGAAGACGTCTTCACGGATGCTGTTGATGGTTTCGCTAACGTCAGAAATATCAAGCAGTTCGTTACGCTGGGTATAAATAGCGCGACGCTGGTCGTTTGCCACATCATCATATTCAAGCAGCTGCTTACGAATATCGAAGTTACGGCTTTCCACTTTACGCTGTGCGTTAGCGATGGCCTTCGTTACCCACGGATGCTCAATAGCTTCGCCCGGTTTCATCCCAAGTTTACGCATCATACCCGCCACGCGATCGGAGGCGAAAATGCGCATCAGAGCATCTTCCATCGACAAATAGAAGCGTGAAGAACCCGCATCACCCTGACGGCCAGAACGTCCGCGCAGCTGGTTATCGATACGACGCGATTCATGGCGCTCGGTACCAATAATATGCAGGCCGCCGGATGCCAGAACAGCGTCGTGACGCACTTTCCAGTCCGCTTTAATCTGCGCAATCTGTTCCGCAGTAGGTTCTTCCAGCGCGGCCACTTCTGACTGCCAGCTACCGCCCAGCACGATGTCTGTACCACGACCAGCCATGTTGGTGGCAATGGTTACCGCTGCCGGATAGCCTGCCTGAGCAACAATGTCTGCTTCACTAGCGTGGAATTTGGCGTTCAGAACGTTATGTTTAATACCGGCTTTTACCAGCTCTTCAGATACAACCTCAGATTTTTCGATCGAGATGGTTCCGACCAGTACCGGCTGTCCGTTCGCCGTACGCTCTTTGATGTCTTCAATAATGGCCTGGATTTTTTCCGCTTCGGTCATATAGACCAGATCCGCCATATCCTTACGGATCATCGGACGGTTCGTCGGAACGACCACCGTGTCCAGCTTGTAGATGGAGCTAAATTCGAAAGCTTCGGTATCCGCTGTACCGGTCATACCGGCCAGTTTCTCGTAAAGACGGAAATAGTTCTGGAAGGTAATAGATGCCAGAGTCTGGTTTTCGTTCTGGATCTCCACGCCTTCTTTGGCTTCAACGGCCTGGTGCAGACCATCTGACCAACGGCGACCCTGCATGGTACGACCGGTGTGTTCGTCAACGATAATAACTTCGCCATCTTTAACAATGTAGTCAACGTCACGGGTAAACAGCACGTGGGCGCGTAATGCGGCGGTAACGTGGTGCATCATCATGATATTGCCCGGCGAGTAAAGTGACTCACCCTCGGCCATGATGCCTTCATTTACCAGCAGCTCTTCAATCAGCACCAGTCCGCGTTCGGTCAGGTTCACCTGACGCGCTTTTTCGTCCACGGAGAAGTGGCCTTCACCCTGGAACGTGTCGGAGTCTTCTTTTTCCTGACGGATCAGATGCGGGATGATTTTGTTCATCTGCTTGTACATTTCTGAACTGTCTTCAGCCGGACCAGAGATGATCAGCGGCGTACGCGCTTCATCGATCAGAATGGAGTCAACTTCATCCACCAGCGCATAGTGCAGTTTACGCTGTACACGCTCTTCCGGGCTGAACGCCATGTTGTCACGCAGGTAGTCAAAACCGTATTCGTTGTTCGTTCCGTAGGTGATGTCTGAAGCGTAAGCCTCACGTTTTGCCGGTGCAGGCAAACCGGACATGTTAATGCCCACGCTCATGCCGAGGAATTCAAACAGCGGACGGTTGTTCTCGGCATCACGCTGTGCCAGATAGTCGTTGACGGTAACCACGTGAACGCCTTTACCAGACAGCGCATTAAGATATGCCGGCAGGGTTGCAGTAAGCGTTTTACCTTCACCAGTACGCATTTCTGCGATGCAGCGTTCGTTAAGTACCATGCCGCCCAGCAGCTGAACGTCAAAGTGGCGCATTCCAAAAACACGTTTGCTCGCTTCACGAACGACAGCAAATGCTTCCGGGATCAGGCTCTCTACGGTGGCACCTTTCGCCAGGCGCGTACGGAATTCGTCGGTTTTGGCTTTTAGCTCGTCATCGGAGAGCTTTTCCATTGCCGGTTCCATGCTGTTGATCAGGGAAACGGCTTTACGCATACGGCGCAGGGTACGATCGTTACGACTACCGAAAACTTTGGTTAATAAATTGATTAGCATATTAAAATCTCAAACGCCCCGCTCTGCGGAGTCAAAAAGTAGTTGAAGGAAAAAAGATTCAGCTAAGGCGTTGAGGTCCGGCGCGAATGCCCTGCGCCTGACGTATCCAGGCAGAGATACTAAAGGCGGATTGCGGTGCAAAAGAGGTGATAGCCACCTGTCGGACGATTGCAGGCGGCTGACTTTCCTGCGTCAACATCGCGCTAAGTGTATTAAGCAGTGCGATGTGATGTGCTTCGAGCGCCAGCGGCTCTTCAGCCACCGGCAGAACTTGCGGTGCCATAGCAAAAGAGAGGTGGCGAATAACCGTGCGAATGGCGTGCTGATGCCAGTAATCTACGGTAAACGCGGGGCGGCGATTGCCTTCCAGCAGCGCCAGATGCGTGAAACTAACGCCTGAGGGCTGATTATGACTACTTGCCGCTGCTTTCGCCGGCACTGCGGGTTCGGTATTGGCGAGCGCAGGCAGGCCAAAGCCAGCCGCGACCATCCCCAACAGGAGATGCGGCCAAAAATACCGTCTGCCTAACTGTCGCCAGCGCGTCAGTAACCCACTCACTTAATCCACCACTCTTTACTTGCCCAAGAGCCTGACGCTCTGAATTTCATATCCTGTAATGATATTACCATTAATGCCCGATCGCGACAGTAGTAATAAAGCTGGAAAGGTCATAAACAGAGCAAGAAAGCGGCAGTCGGCCTGGAGGATAATCTGAAATGGAATGTTACGGGGTGTAAAAATAGAAAACGACTGGTTTTCCTGGACGGAGAGGGTGCCAGGTCAACCAGTCGAATTTTAAGGCGTTATGCCAGTACCAGGGAAGGCGCTTTAAATGCCAGCGGCAATTCTGCGTCATCTTCGAAGGTGGCATATTCCCAGGCTTCCTGTTTTGCCAGGACAGCCTGTAGCAATTTGTTGTTCAGTGCATGACCCGACTTATAGGCGGTAAACGCGCCGATAATATTGTGACCGCACATGAACAGGTCGCCGATAGCGTCCAGCATTTTGTGACGAACAAATTCATCTTCAAAACGCAGACCGTCTTCGTTCAGTACACGATAATCATCTACTACGATGGCACAGTCGAAACTCCCGCCCAGGCACAAACCACGAGACTGTAAGTATTCGATATCGCGCATAAAGCCGAAAGTACGTGCACGGCTGATCTGACGCATGAAGGCGTCCGCAGAGAAGTTCATCGCGTAGCGCTGGTTGCTGGAATCAATCGCCGGATGGTTAAAGTCGATGGTAAAGTCCAACGAAAAACCATTGTACGGTTTGAATTCAGCCCATTTGTCGCCATCTTCAACGCGAACGGTCTCTTTAATGCGAACGAATTTCTTCGCGCAGTTTAGTTCGTCGATGCCTGCATCTAACAGCAGGTATACGAACGGAGCAGCACTGCCGTCCATAATTGGCACTTCAGGTGCATCAACATCAATAATGATGTTGTCGATACCCAGGCCAGCCAGTGCGGCATTCAGATGTTCTACCGTTGATATCCGCACGTCATGCTCATTAACCAGGCAAGTACAGAGCATGGTATCACGCACAGATTTGGCATCGGCCGGAAAATCTACCGGTGGATTCAAGTCGGTGCGACGATAGATGACCCCGGTATTTGCCGGCGCAGGGCGCAGCGTCAGCGTGACTTTTTTGCCGGTATGTAAACCGACGCCAGTCGCCTGAACGATACGTTTAAGTGTCCTTTGTTTGATCATCGTATAATCTCGCCAAATTACCTATCCAACCGAAGTGTACTATACATTCGGGCGAGCAGTTTAGCACAAAGAGCTAAGATGCCCAACTTCCAGTCAATTCTTAATCAGCCTGCTTACGCAAAAAGGCAGGAATATCCAAATAATCCGGCTCTTTTGCCTGAGAAGTGGTGTCGTTTACCGCCTTCGCCGCTGGCTTCTGCTCCTGAGTCAACGGAGCCATACCGTGTTGCTGATAGCGATCCAGCACCGGTTGTTGTGTCTGTTTGTTCGTCACCAGGGTAATTTCAGGACGTTTGTCCATGCCAATACCGGTGGCAACAACCGTCACGCGCAGTTCGTCGTTCATATCCGGGTCAAGAGAGGTACCGATAACCACAGTCGCATTATCTGAAGCAAATGCACGGATAGTGTTACCCACGGTTTCGAACTCATCAAGACGCAGGTCAAAGCCCGCCGTGATGTTAACCAGCACGCCACGTGCGCCAGACAGGTCGATGTCTTCCAGCAGCGGAGACGAGATAGCCATTTCTGCCGCTTCTTCCGCACGATCTTCACCGCTCGCCACGCCGGAGCCCATCATGGCGTAGCCCATTTCGGACATCACGGTACGCACGTCAGCAAAGTCGACGTTCATCAGACCCGGGCGGGTAATCAGCTCGGCGATACCCTGAACGGCACCTTTTAATACGTCGTTTGCGGCCCCAAAGGCGTCAAGCAGTGAAATGCCACGGCCCAGCACTTTCAGCAGTTTGTCGTTTGGGATCGTGATCAGGGAGTCAACGTGCTTGGACAGCTCGGTGATCCCCTGCTCAGCAAAAGCCATACGCTTTTTGCCTTCAAAATTGAACGGCTTGGTTACGACAGCCACGGTCAGGATGCCAAGGTCTTTGGCAACTTCAGCAACCACCGGCGCCGCGCCCGTACCGGTACCACCGCCCATGCCCGCAGCGATAAACACCATGTCTGCCCCGTCAAGCGCGGCACGTAAAGCTTCACGATCTTCGTCAGCGGCGTTGCGGCCGACTTCCGGATTAGCGCCAGCGCCCAGACCTTTGGTGATACCACCACCGATCTGAATCGTCTGACCCACTGCGGTTTTACGTAGCGCCTGAGCGTCGGTATTTACCGCGAAGAATTCAACACCTTCGATGCGCTCACGCACCATGTGTTCAACGGCATTGCCGCCACCGCCACCGACGCCGATGACTTTAATCACCGCGTCGTTGGTCAGTTCCATAGGTTCAAACATAGTTTCTCTCCGTTTTGTGCCTGTCGCCTGAGATCGCTAATTTTCTGCGTTCTCTTAAAAAAATCAAAATTCTTTTCGTAGCCAACTGTTAAGTCGTTTAATCCACGAGCCAACGGAGGCCGTTACTCGTTTTTCAACGTCTGCTTCACCATTTAAATGGGACTCTTTCCCGTAGTGCAGCAGGCCCACAGCCGTAGAATAATACGGCTCCTGGGCGTAATCCGTCAGTCCGGTAATATTCAGCGGCGCGCCGATGCGTACCTGCGTATGAAAAACGCGTTGCGCACAGGCCGCCAGACCTTCAATTTGCGCCGCGCCGCCGGTTAATACAATGCCTGCTGCAAGATGATGTTTCACGCCTTTTTCACGCAGCATTTCCTGCAGTTGCAAAATCTCTTCGTTTACCAGATTCAGCAGCTCGGTATATCGCGGTTCGATAACCTCAGCCAGGGTCTGGCGCTGCAGGCTGCGCGGTGGACGTCCCCCAACGCTTGGGACCTCCACGCTCTCGTCTTTACCGACGATAGAGCCAAACGCACAGCCATGACGAACTTTAATGGCTTCGGCATCGCTTGGCGGCGTACCGAAGGCATAGGCAATATCGCTGGTCACGACGTTCCCTGCATACGGGATGACTTTAGTGTGACGCAGCGCGCCGCCGGTATACACAGCGATGTCCATTGTACCACCGCCGATGTCAACCACACAGACGCCCAGCTCACGTTCGTCCTCAGTCAGTACAGAATAACTGGACGCCAGGCCGGCAAAGATCAGTTGGTCAACTTTTAAACCACAACGTTCAACGGCTTTGACGATATTTTTCGCCATATCGTTGTGACAGGTGATCAAATGCACTTTTGCCTGCATACGTACGCCGGATAATCCCACCGGATTTTTAATGCCTTCCTGATAATCGATGGCATATTCCTGAGGAATAACATGCAGTACCCGATGCTCATCACGCACGCGTACCGATTTTGCGGTATGCACCACGTTTTCGACATCTTCCTGCGTTACTTCTTCTTCTGAAATCGGCACCATGCCAATTTCGTTCTGACAGCTAATATGTTTACCTGAAAGCGCCAGATAAACCGAGGATATTTGACAATCAGCCATTAATTCTGCCTGATCGATAGCACGTTGCACGCATTTTACTACCGATTCGAGATCGTTTACCCCGCCTTTATCCATACCACGCGACGGGCAACTGCCCACGCCTATGATATTGACCATACCGTCGGGCAGAACCTCCCCTACCAAAGCGGCCACCTTCGCGGTGCCAATCTCCAGTCCAACTACCAGTTTTCTGTCCGTCGCCTTGATCATTATTGCTCTGCCTGTGCCTGATTCTGTTGTTGATTAGGTTCCTCAGCCGGTGCCGGTACCCAACCGACAGCCGCGCCCGAGTCATAGCGCAAATCAACGTAGCTAATCCGTTTGCCATCGGTCTGCGCTTGCTGTTGTAAAACTGGATACAGTTCTATAAAGCGCTCCAGACGTTTCATCGTATCACCGCGTCCCAGATTAAGCCTGATATCATTATTCAGGGTTAATTGCCAGGAGCGGCGCGCGGTCATCGCCGCCACTTTTAACGTGAACTTATCTTTTGCCAGCACCTTTCCCATATCGCGATAGCCTTGCAGTACTTCGTTTTCACTTCCTTCAGGGCCTGACAGCATGGGCAAATTAACTTTGCTGGTGCGATCTGACGGTACGCTGAAAGAGTTACCGTCGATATCGACCATATGCTGGTCATTCCATCGTGCTATCGGCACATATTCAACCAGATGAATCTTTAATTCATCCGGCCACTGCTTTCTGACGCTGGCCTGTTTAATCCAGGGCAGACGCTCAATCTGGCTCTGAATAATATTGACGTCCTGAGTCATAAACGTACCCGGAGCGCCCAGCGCCAGAATAGACTGCCGGATATCATCGTTGCGCGTGTAATGACGATCGCCGGTTAACACCAGTTTTGACAGGGGTAAACGCTGCGCATCGTCCATCCAGCCCAGAATCATCCAGCCGCTCATTAACACGGTACACAGCACCGCCAGCAGGAAAACGATACCTGCGAGGCGCGTTCCATTATTTCGCCGTGAAGAAGCGACTTCCTCTTCTTCACGGTTTCGCGTGTTCAGCGCAGCCTGCGACATATCAACCCGCCAGATCTAAAATACGAACTACCAGCTGCGAAAAACTCATTCCAGCCTGACGTGCCGCCATTGGCACCAGACTGTGGTTGGTCATACCCGGAGAGGTATTCGCTTCCAGCAGATAAAACTGGCCATCGCTGTCCAGCATAACGTCGATTCGTCCCCAGCCGCGACAGCCGAGGATATCCCAGGCATTCACAACCAGAGATTGCAATTTTGCTTCCTGCTCGCCATCAAGGCCGCTTGGGCAAAAATACTTTGTCTCATCAGAGAGATACTTAGCTTCATAATCATAGAAGGTTCCAGCGGGTTGAATACGAATTGACGGTAAAATTTCTTCACCCAGTATTGCAACGGTAAATTCTGGCCCGCTGAGCCATTTTTCGATTAAAACTTCATCATCATGCTGAAATGCCTGGGTTAATGCCGCGTGCAAAGCACTCGCTTCTGTGACCTTAGACATGCCAACGCTTGACCCTTCGCGGCTCGGCTTAACAATCAGCGGAAGTCCCAGATCGGCGATCCGCTGCTGGAGATCAGCAGAAAGCCCGTCAGCAAAGGTTTTACGCGTTAAAGCGACCCAGGGTGCAACCGGTAAATCGGCACCCTGCCACAGCAATTTGCTGCGCAGTTTGTCCATCGAAATAGCCGAGGCCATTACGCCGCTGCCGGTATAGGGAATTCCGGAAAGCTCCAGTAGTCCCTGCAAGGTCCCATCCTCACCTCCACGTCCATGTAAGGCAATAAACACTTTCTGAAAACCCATCTCTTTAAGATGGGTGATATCGGTTTCGCGTGGATCAACGGGCCAGGCATCAATGCCGGCTTCACGCAGCCCCGCCAGTACCGCCGCACCGGAATTGAGTGAGACTTCACGCTCTGCGGATGTCCCACCGAGCAGGACGGCTATCTTATCAACCACGATGCTCCTCCTCCTGAGTTTGCGGCTTCAATTTGATTTCCGATAAATTACGGGCGATTTTGCCTATATTTCCTGCACCCTGGACCAGAATGAGATCGTTACCGGTAAGGACCGGGGCCAGCATTTCAGCAACCTGCGCCGGATCGGAAACCAGAATCGGATCAACTTTACCTCGTCCCCGGATGGTCCGACACAGCGACCGGCTGTCCGCGCCCGGAATAGCGGCTTCTCCGGCGGAATAGACCTCCAGCATCAACAGCGCGTCGACCTGTGTCAATACCCTGGCGAAATCATCGTAGAGATCGCGCGTACGGGTAAATCGATGCGGCTGAAATAGCATGACCAGGTTTTTATCCGGCCAGCCTGCGCGCGCCGCTTTAATGGTGGCATCAACTTCGGTCGGATGGTGCCCATAATCATCAATAAGCATTGCCGTTCCGGGCTTGCCGTTGATCTCTTGCAGCGGATATTCTCCAAGGAAATCAAAGCGGCGGCCGGTACCCTGAAAGCTTTCCAGCGCACGCAGGATAGCCTCATCTTCAATGCCCTCTTCCGTCGCCACCGCGACCGCTGCGGCGGCATTCAACGCGTTATGGCGACCCGGCGCGTTAAGCGTTACGCGCAGTGCCGGTTTATCCTGACGCAGCAGCGTAAAGTGTCCCTGCGGTCCGTTTTGTTCGTAATCTTCGATGCGCACGTCTGCATCGTCACTGAATCCGTAAGTCGTGATTTGACGACCGACACGCGGCAACAGCTCACGGATCACCGGATCGTCCACGCACATGACCGCACGACCATAAAACGGCAGGTTGTGCAGGAAATTGATAAACGTCTGTTTCAGGTTTTCGAAGTCGCCCTGATAGGTGTCCATATGGTCGGCTTCGATATTGGTGACGACAGAGACCATCGGCTGTAGATGCAGAAATGACGCATCGCTCTCATCCGCTTCCGCAATTAAGTAGCGGCTGTGACCAAGACGCGCATGAACACCCGCCGCTTTAACCAGTCCGCCGTTGACAAAAGTCGGATCGAGTCCGGCCTCGGCATAAATGCTGGCAACCATCGCGGTGGTTGTGGTTTTACCATGCGTACCGGCAATCGCAATGCCGTGACGAAAGCGCATTAGCTCTGCCAGCATTTCTGCACGACGAATTACCGGAATACGCGCCTCGTGGGCGGCAACAATTTCCGGGTTATCCGCTGAAATAGCGGTAGATACTACGACCACGCTCGCGTCGAGCACGTTTTCCGGACGGTGATTAAAATAGATGGTCGCCCCGAGCGACGCCAACTGCTGCGTAACCGGATTAGGCGCCAGGTCCGATCCGCTAATCTGATAGCCTTCGTTAGCCAGAACTTCAGCAATACCGCCCATGCCAGCACCGCCGATGCCAACAAAATGAATATGCCGGACGCGACGCATCTCGGGCACAATTGAACGCAGTTTAGCCAGTTGTTGTGTATTCATTCTATAACGCCATAACTTCAATATTCACGCGGTGCGAACGGCACCGCCACAGTTAAGCCCGGGCTGCCAGACTCACTTCATTTGCTACACGTTCTGTCGCATCAGGAATAGAGGCCGCACGCGCGCGTTCAGCCATCGTGAGTAATGTTTCCCGATCCCATGCTGCCAGTGTTTCAACGATGGCCTCCACGGTAAATTGTGGCTGCTCAAGAATTTTCGCTGCGCCTGCTTTCTCAAGCGGCAGCGCATTCCAGTACTGCTGGCGATCTTTATGTTGAAACGGTACAAACAGCGCCGGGAGGCCAGCGGCGGCGATTTCGCTCACCGTCAGCGCGCCGGAGCGACAAACGACAACATCAGCCCATGCGTAAGCGGCTGCCATATCATCAATAAATTCGGTCACTTTATGCTGCGGCTGACCGACAGCGGCATACGCCTGCTCGACGGCAGCCTGTGAACCTTTCCCGCTCTGGTGCCAGACGGTAATAGTGTCACCCAGCTTAGCTGCCACCTGGGGCAACGTCTGATTTAAAACGCGCGCGCCCTGGGACCCCCCGACAACCAGCACCCGTACCGGACCTTCGCGTCCGGCCAGACGGGTCTGCGGCAGCGGAAGGGCCAGAACATCCGTACGTACCGGGTTGCCGACGACATCCGCATCAGGAAATGCACCGGGGAACGCCTGCATCACTTTTTTGGCAATTTTTGCCAGCCACTTATTGGTTAGTCCGGCAATGCCATTTTGCTCATGCAGAACGACCGGAATACCCAGCGACCATGCCGCCAGTCCGCCCGGACCCGACACGTAGCCGCCCATGCCCAGCACAACGTCTGGCTTAAACCGCATCATAATGGCACGCGCCTGACGCCAGGCATGGTAAATGCGCAGCGGCGCCAGCAGCTGGGCTTTAATGCCTTTGCCGCGCAGGCCCGAAATCTGGATAAAATCGATTTCAATACCGTTTTTTGGTACCAGGTCGGCTTCCATACGATCGGCGGTTCCCAGCCAGCGCACCTGCCAGCCCTGCGCCATCAGATGATGAGCGACGGCCAGTCCCGGGAACACATGTCCACCCGTACCGCCCGCCATCACCATTAACCGTTTGCCCTGACCGCTCATCGTTGACCTCGTGTAAACGCCTGGGCTTTTTCCAGACGCGTTTCATAATCTATGCGTAATAACATGATGATGGCCGTCGACATGATTAACAGACTCGACCCACCGTAACTGATTAATGGCAGCGTCAGGCCCTTTGTTGGCAGCATACCGGCGGCCGCCCCGACGTTTACCAGTGCCTGGAAGCTAAACCAGACGCCAATGGAACAGGCCAGAAAACCGGAAAAACGCTGATTAATTTCCAGCGCTTTACGGCCAATGGACATTGCGCGAAAAGCGACGAAGAATACCATCAACAGCGCCAGCGCTACACCGACATAGCCTAATTCTTCTCCGATGATGGCGAAGATGAAATCGGTATGTGCTTCCGGCAGATATTCCAGCTTCTGTACAGAGTTACCGAGCCCCTGGCCCCACAGTTCACCGCGGCCAAAGGCCATCAGCGACTGCGTCAGCTGATAACCGCTGCCAAACGGGTCCGCCCACGGATCCCAGAAGGCCGTCACACGACGAATACGATAGGGTTCTGCCAGGATCAGCAGAATGACCGCCGAGATACCCATACCGATAATCGCGATGAACTGCCACAGTTTCGCCCCGGCAAGGAATAGCATTGCCAGGGTCGTCACAAACAGCACGACCACGGTCCCGAGGTCCGGCTGGGCCAGCAGCAGGATCGCCAGCACAAAAATGACGCCCATCGGTTTTAAGAAGCCGCGTAAGTTGTTACGTACCTCATCCCCTTTGCGCACCAGATAGTTGGCGATATAACAGAACAGCGACAGTTTGGTCAGCTCGGCAGGCTGCACGCGCAGCAGGCCAAGGTCAATCCAGCGCGATGCCCCTTTTACCGAGCTGCCGACGACCAGCACCACCATTAGCATGATAATCGAGCCGAGCAGCATGGCCGTACTGTAGCGCTGCCAGAAATCCATCGGCAGGCGCAACGTAACCAGCGCCAGCAAAAAGGCCATTACCAGATACGCACCATCGCGTTTAGCAAAAAAGAAAGGATCGTTGGTCAGTCGTTGCCCGATAGGCATTGACGCCGATGTCACCATAATAAAACCGATCGCGGCAAGGCCAAATGTCAGCCAGACCAGCGTGCGGTCGTACATAATCAGGCTGTCTGCATCTTTTTGACGCGACGCCATTACCCAGCCTTTCATGGCCGTAAATAGCCAGGCGAGGATGCTGAACCCGGGCAGGCGCGGCATTTTCAGGCGTGGGAGGGATAAACGCATTAACCAAGCTCCTTCGCCAGGCGGGTAAAGATATCGCCCCGTTGTTCGAAATTTTTAAACTGATCGAGGCTGGCACAGGCGGGCGACAGTAATACCATGTCCCCAGGCTTAACCTGCGCAGCAATAAGGCGCATCGCCTGCTCCATCGTTTCGGTTTGTTCGGCGATGTCAGGACGTAATTCTGCCAGTTCCGCGCCGTCACGACCAAAACACCACAGGCGGATATTCTCACCGTTGAGATAGCGCTTCAGAGAGGAGAAATCGGCTGATTTTCCGTCGCCACCTAACAGCAGATGCAATGTACCTTTCACCTGCAACCCGTTAAGCGCCGCTTCCGTACTGCCCACATTGGTGGCTTTAGAATCGTTGATCCAGCGCACATCGTTATGCACCAGCGCGATTTGGAAACGGTGCGCCAGGCCGGTGAAGGTAGTCAGTGCTTTCAGGCTGCTGGCTCGCGGAAGATTAACAGCATCGGCCAGCGCCAGCGCGGCCAGGGCGTTGGTGTAGTTATGCTGCCCGGTGAGTGGCATTTCCGCTACATTCAGTACTTTCTCACCTTTCACGCGCAGCCAGACCTCGCCCTGCTGGCGGTTAAGATGATAATCACCGACGTCAACACCAAAACTCACACAGCGCGCATCGGCACCGCGGATGGGCATCGTCAGCGCATCGTCGGCGTTAACGACGCAGACCACAGCGTTTTCATAGACTTTCAGCTTGGCTGCCCGATACTGTTGCAGCCCCAGCGGATAGCGATCCATATGATCTTCGGTCACGTTAAGGATCGTCGCCGCTGCGGCTTTCAGACTGGATGTGGTTTCCAGCTGAAAGCTCGATAGCTCCAGAACGTACAGCTCACGTGCCGGGTCCAGCAGCATCAGCGCAGGCAGACCAATGTTGCCACCTACTCCGACATTAACGCCTGCGGCTTTCGCCATCTCACCTACCAGCGTGGTGACGGTGCTTTTACCGTTTGAACCGGTAATGGCGATGACCGGAGCCTGGGCTTCGCGGCAAAACAGTTCGATATCGCCGACAATTTCTACCCCGGCCTCAGCCGCTGCGCTGAGTGAGGGATGCGCAAGGGCAATACCAGGGCTGGCAACAATGAGATCTGCGGCCAGCAGCCAGTCGTCATTCAGCCCACCCAGATGGCTTTCGACACCTTCCGGCAGCTTATCCAGCCCGGACGGAGCAACACGCGTGTCCATTACGCGCGGCGTGACGCCACGCGCTATAAAGAAATCTACACACGACAGCCCGGTTAGCCCGAGGCCGATAATGACCACTTTTTTATCCTGGTAATCTGCCATGATTAACGTACCTTCAGCGTTGCCAGGCCAATCAGCACCAGCATCAGCGAAATAATCCAGAAGCGCACAATTACGCGCGGCTCGGGCCAGCCTTTTAGTTCATAGTGGTGATGGATCGGTGCCATACGAAAAATCCGCTGCCCGCGCAGTTTGAACGAGCCAACCTGCAGGATCACCGACAGCGTTTCGACCACGAACACGCCGCCCATAATGACCAGTAAGAACTCCTGACGCAGCAACACGGCGATAATCCCGAGCGCGCCGCCCAGCGCCAGTGAACCCACGTCACCCATGAAGACCTGCGCCGGATAAGTGTTAAACCACAGAAAGCCCAGACCCGCGCCAACAATGGCGGTGCAGACGATCACCAGTTCACCCGCATGACGCAGATAGGGAATATGCAGGTAGTTGGCAAAGTTCATGTTACCCGTCGCCCATGCGACCAGGGCAAAGCCACCGGCAACAAAAACGGTAGGCATAATCGCCAGGCCATCCAGACCATCGGTCAGGTTAACGGCATTGCCGGTACCGACGATCACAAAGTAGGCCAGCAGAATATAGAGAATGCCCAGCTGCGGCATAATGTCTTTAAAGAATGGCACTACCAGCTGCGTGGCGGGGGTGTCGTTGCCGACCAGATACAGTGCAAAGGCCACGCCCAGGGCGATAACTGACATCCAGAAATACTTCCAGCGGGCAATCAGTCCTTTGGTATCTTTGCGCACGACTTTGCGGTAGTCATCAACAAAGCCAATGATGCCGTAGCCTATCAGCACGATCAGCACGCACCAGACGTACGGATTAGACGGATAGGCCCACAGCAGCACCGAAATAACAATCGAGGTGAGGATCATGATCCCGCCCATGGTCGGCGTACCGCGTTTGCTAAAGTGCGATTCCGGGCCATCGTTGCGAACAACCTGACCAAAAGACAGTTTTTGCAGACGGGCGATCATGCGCGGACCCATCCATAAAGAGATGAACAGCGCGGTCAGCAGGCTGACAATGGCGCGAAACGTCAGATAAGAAAAGACGTTAAAGCCGGAATAATATTTGACCAAATGCTCGGCCAGCCAAACTAACATGTCCCATTCTCCTGTAAAGCATGTACCACCTCTTCCATGGCGGCACTGCGTGAACCCTTAACCAAAAGGGTAATAATCTGTTTTTCTGCAATCAGTTCTTTCAGGCGGGCGATCAGCGCCTGCTTGTCGGTGAAATGCTCACCCACCCCGCTGGCCTCACCGAGCGCCTGGCTTTGTTTGCCCACGCTGATCACCCGATCGACCCCTGCCGCCTTCGCCGCTTCGCCCACCTGAATATGACAGGCTTCGCTTTCGTCGCCGAGTTCGGCCATGTCGCCCACTACCATCACGCGGTAACCGGGCATGTCCGCCAGCACCTGGGCGGCGGCGGTCATGGACCCCACATTAGCGTTGTAGGTATCGTCGAGCAGAAGCTGGTTTTCCGCCAGCTGGACCGGGAAAAGACGTCCCGGTACGGCCTGTAATTTCGCCAGACCTTCTTTAACCGCGGCTAAGCCCGCCCCCACCGCCATCGACAGTGCCGCTGCCGCCAGCGCATTAGCGATGTTATGACGTCCCGGAAGCGGCAGCAGCACGTCGATACTGCCGACGGGGGTTTGCAGCGTGAATTCTGTGCCGTGTGAGGTCACGTGGATATTGGTTGCGGTGAAGTCACTGGTGGCAGCATTTGGCGAAAAGCGCCACACTTTGCGATCGCCAATGATCGTCTGCCAGTTGAGCCAGTCGTTATTATCGGCATTCATAATGGCAATGCCGTCAATCGGCAGGCCGGTGTAAATTTCGCCTTTCGCTTTTGCCACGCCTGCCAGCGAACCAAAACCTTCCAGATGCGCGGCGGCCAGATTGTTAACCAGCGCGGCTTCTGGCCGGGTAAGTCCGGTAGTCCAGGCGATTTCCCCCTGGTGGTTAGCACCAAGCTCAATGACGGCATACTGGTGTTCAGCGGTGAGACGCAGCAACGTCATCGGCACGCCGATGTCATTATTCAGGTTTCCGGCGGTATAGAGGGTATTGCCGCACTCGCTGAGGATCGCCGCCGTCATCTCTTTGACCGAGGTTTTGCCGGATGAACCGGTTAGCGCCACGACGCGCGTTGGCACCTGCTGGCGTACCCATGCGGCCAGCTCGCCAAAGGCGCGACGGGTATCGCTAACCACGACTTGCGGCAGATCGATGTCCAGCGCGCGGCTGACCAGCAGCGCCCCTGCTCCGCTCTCTTTTGCTTTGGCGGCAAAGTCGTGCGCGTCAAAGCGTTCGCCTTTTAGCGCCACAAACAGGCAGCCCGGCGTAATCGCGCGGGTGTCGGTGGTAACGGCATCAATGGTCAGATCATTACCCAGTAAGTTGCCTTTCAGAACCGAAGCCAGCTGACTTAGCGTTACCCGGATCATGCAATAACTCCCAGCAGACGTGCTGCGGTAACGCGGTCGGAGTAGTCCAGACGACGGTTGCCGACGATTTGATAATCTTCGTGACCTTTGCCCGCCAGCAGGACGACATCATTTTCTTTCGCCTGCATGATGGCGTGGGTCACAGCCTGAGCGCGCCCTTCCATCACTTTCGCCCGACCGGCATCAAGCATTCCGGCAAGAATGTCGTTAATGATGGCCTGCGGCTCTTCAGTACGCGGATTATCATCGGTTACTAGCGGGATATCCGCGAACTGCTCGGCAATGGCGCCCATCAGCGGACGCTTTCCTTTATCGCGATCGCCGCCGCAGCCGAAGACGCACCATAGCGTCCCCTTACAGTGCAGGCGTGCGGCCGCCAGCGCTTTTTCCAGTGCATCCGGCGTGTGAGCATAATCGACGACTACCGTCGGTTTACCCGGCGCGCTGAATACTTCCATGCGCCCGCATACCGGTTGGAGGCGCGCGGCGGTGTTCAGCAGGTCGCTAAGGAGATATCCCAGCGCCAGGAGAGTCGCCAGCGCCAGAAGCAGGTTACTGACATTAAACTCGCCCATCAGGCGGCTTTCGATTTCACCTTCACCCCATGAAGAGGCAAAACGGATCGTTGCCCCTCTGTCGTGATAATGGACGTCCACGGCTTTAAGCCAGCGGCCATGACAGTCAGGGTTGATGTGATCGGCCATTGACACCGCAACGGCGTCCGGCAGTTTCGTCAGCCAGCGGCGTCCGACTTCATCATCGGCATTGACGATGGCCTGTCCGAAGTGATGGGTCGAATACAGGAGCCATTTAGCGGCTTCGTAATGCTCCATATCGCCGTGATAATCGAGATGATCGCGGCTTAAATTAGTAAAAACAGAAGCCGAAAATTTCAGTGCCGACACCCGGTGTTGCACCAGCCCGTGTGAAGAAACCTCCATTCCGGCAAAGGTCGCGCCCTGCCCGACCAGATTTGCCAGCACCTGCTGAACATCAACAGCAGAGCCGGTAGTGTTTTCCGTCGGGCTGACGTTACCAAGTAAACCATTGCCGACAGTCCCCATCACCGCGCTGGTTTCGCCCAGCAACTGGCTCCACTGCGCCAGCAGTTGTGTGGTCGTGGTTTTACCGTTGGTGCCGGTTACGCCGACCAGACGCAGCTGTTCGGAAGGCTGATGATAAAAACGCCCGGCCAGTGCAGAAAGACGTTCGTTAAGCTGGCTAAGGTAGACAACGGGGATGCCGTGCATTTCACGCACTTCACCATCGGTTGCCTCACCTTTTGCCTCTGCAATAATGGCAGCCACACCTTGCGCTATCGCCTGCGGGATATATCGACGCCCGTCCGCCTGATGACCTGATACCGCCACAAAAAGATCGCCCGATGCCGCCGTGCGGCTGTCGAGTGTCATCTCACGCAGCGCCCGCGCAGGTAGTCCGGCTACCCACGGAGCAAGAAGGTCGCGCAAATTACGATCTGCCACCTGTACCCTCGCCTTGATTAGTTACAAAATCATTTTGTTCGCCCGTCGCCAGCGCATCCGGTTCAATGTTCATGGTACGCAGTACGCCGCCCATGATGGCACCAAACACCGGCGCGGAGACGGCACCGCCGTAGTATTTACCTGCCTGCGGGTCATTAATGACTACCACCAGCGCAAAACGCGGCTGGCTGGCTGGCGCGACGCCCGCGGTGTAAGCAATGTATTTGTTGATATAGCGGCCGTCGGGTCCGACTTTTTTCGCCGTACCGGTTTTAATTGCGATACGGTAGCCTTTAATCGCCGCTTTCACCCCGCCGCCGCCGGGCAATGCCACGCTTTCCATCATATGAACGACGGTGCGCACGGTGGCTTCCGGGAAGATACGTTCACCGGGAACCGGAGGATCAACTTTTGTGATCGACAGCGGACGATAGACGCCATAGCTGCCGATAGTTGCGTAGACACGCGCTAACTGTAACGGGGTTACCATTAGCCCGTAGCCGAAAGAGAAGGTGGCCCTCTCTATGTCAGACCACCGTTGTTTTTGAGGATATAAGCCACTGCGTTCCCCGACCAACCCCAAATTGGTCGCTTTTCCCAGTCCAAAACGTGAGTAAGTATCTACTAACGCTGAGGAGGGCATCGCTAACGCCAGCTTGGAAACACCGACGTTACTCGACTTCTGTAAGACTCCGGTGAGAGTCAGTTCGCTATAGCGCGCGACGTCTTTAATTTCATGGCCATTCACGCGGTATGGAACAGTATTCAGCACGCTATTTTCACGTACGACCCCGCGCTGTAGCGCGGTCATCACCACCATCGGCTTCACGGTGGACCCCGGCTCGAATACGTCAGTAATGGTGCGGTTACGCATCACATCCTTGGCCGTTCCGCTCAGGTTGTTTGGGTTATAAGAGGGACTGTTCGCCATCGCCAGCACTTCACCAGTGTTTACATCCACCAGTACCGCACTGCCGGACTCGGCTTTGTTAAAGGCCACGGCATTATTCAGCTCACGATAGACCAGCGCCTGCAAGCGCTCATCAATACTCAGCGCCAGGTTATGCGCGGCTTGGCTGTCGGTAGACGAGATATCTTCAATGACCCGACCGTAGCGATCTTTACGCACCACACGTTCGCCAGGCTGGCCGGTCAGCCATTTATCAAAGCTGCTTTCAACGCCCTCAATGCCCTGACTATCAATATTGGTAAAACCAATCAGATGCGCGGTCACTTCGCCGGAAGGATAGTAACGGCGCGACTCTTCCCGCAGATGAATGCCCGGCAGTTTGAGTTTTTTGATGTAATCGCCCAGATCCGGATTGACCTGACGAGCGAGATAAATAAAGCGGCCTTTGGGATTGGCTTTTACCCGGGCGGAAAGCTGATCGAGGGGCATTTTTAGCGCATCGGATAACGCTTTCCAGCGGCCATCAAGGGTAATGCCGCCCGCATCATGCAGCTCTTTAGGATCGGCCCACACGGCTTTCACCGGCACGCTAACGGCCAGAGGCCGGCCGGAGCGATCGGTGATCATGCCGCGAGAGGTGGAGACTTCCTGGACGCGCAGTGAGCGTAAGTCGCCCTGGCGCACCAGCATATCCGGAGCGATAACCTGTAGCCATGCCACGCGTCCAAGCAGGAAGGCCAGCGCAACCAAAATGCAGCCGCATAACAACGCAAAACGCCAACTGATAAAGTTGGCTGGTTCGTCCGGGCGTTTTAACTTAAGCGTCTTAGCCGCTGCTTTCATGCGTTACATTGGTCCTTATTTCTGTACCACGATATTTTCTTGCGAAGGATCGACATGCTGCATTTGCAGCTTATCCGTTGCGATCCGCTCTACCCGGCTGTGATCGCCAAGGGCATTTTCTTCGAGGATCAGGTTACGCCATTCAATGTCGAGTGCGTCACGCTCTACCACCATTTGCTCGCGCTGTGCCGTCAGCAAACGCGTATGGTGCGCGGTTGTCACGACGGTCACCGCCGAGATAATGATGCAAACAAAAAGACAGAGTGGCAGTTTGCCAAAGCGCAAAAGGTCGTTGCCAATAACGCCTGGCAGGGCATGACGCTCTTTGCTGACCATGGAGCCTTTAATTTTGTCTAAGGCTTCTGTCACTCTGGCGATCATGCGTCAGTCCTTTCCGCAATACGCAATACGGAGCTGCGGGCGCGTGGATTCTCAGCCACTTCTTCATCGCCCGGCATCAGCTTACCCAGCGCCCGAAGCTGTCGCCCGCCCAGCTTGCTGAGCTGCGCTTCGGTCATCGGTAACCCGTGCGGCACCTGCGGTCCACGGCTTTGCTCACGCATAAAGCGTTTAACAATACGGTCTTCCAGCGAGTGGAAACTGATAATAGAGAGACGACCGCCCGGGGCCAGCACCTCAATGGAGCTTTTCAGCGCCTGCTCAATCTCTTCCAGTTCGCTGTTTACCCAAATGCGCACGGCCTGGAAAGTACGAGTAGCGGGATGTTTAAACTTATCTTTTACCGGTGTTGCAGCGGCCACCACTTCAGCCAGAGCTTTGGTGCGGGTCATCGGTTCAATACGATTACGCTCGACAATAGCGCGGGCGATACGTTTAGCGAATCGCTCTTCACCAAAGGTTTTCAACACCCAGGTGATATCAGCTTCTTCCGCTTTCAGCAGCCATTCGGCGGCGGATTGCCCACGCGTGGGATCCATACGCATGTCCAGCGGGCCGTCACGCATAAAAGAAAAACCACGTTCAGCATCGTCAAGCTGCGGCGAAGAGACGCCGAGATCGAGGAGAATACCGTCGATTTTGCCGATAAGATCGCGTTCACGCACATAATCCGCCAGCGCGGAGAAAGGTCCATGAACAATAGAGAAACGAGGATCGTTGAAAGTCTGAGCCACAGCAATGGCTTCAGGATCGCGATCGATAGCGATCAGACGTCCCTGGGGGCCGAGTTGCCCGAGGATCAGACGTGAGTGTCCACCGCGCCCAAAGGTGCCATCAATATAAATACCATCCGGACGAATATTCAGGCCGTTAACGGCCTCATCCAGCAGAACCGTTTTGTGTTTAAAATTTTCCATCATTTTTATAAAGATAAGTCCTGCAACCGCTCCGATAGCTCTCCGGTAGCGGACTGCTCAGCGTCGATATCTTCCCTGACACGTTGATACCAGGCCGTTTCGTCCCACAGCTCAAACTTGTTGAACTGTCCAACCAGCATCACTTCTTTGGTCAGTCCGGCGTGCTGCCGTAAAACCGGCGCTATCAATAAACGGCCAGCGTTGTCCATCTGACATTCGCTGGCGTGTCCCAAAAGCAAACGCTGCACGCGGCGCTCAAGGGGATTCATGCCCGACAAGCGCGACAATTTACGCTCGATAATTTCCCATTCAGGCAACGGGTAAAGCAGCAGGCAAGGATGGTGGAGATCAATAGTACACACCATTTGACCGGAGGCGCTTTCAATCAGCATTTCCCGATACCGGGTCGGTACGGATAACCGCCCTTTGCTGTCCAGATTGACCTGTGCCGCACCACGGAACATGCCCGCTCACCTCTTTCGCCACTTTATCCCACAAATTCCCACCACGGGCAGTTTACGGAGCGGAGGAAAAGCTTGTCAAGCCAGCAAAAATACCGGAACAAGTAAAAAACCCGATTCAGGGAGTACATGTTGGCATTGATTAAATACCGGCCAATACATGAGGCAAATTAACGCTATGAATATTTGTAAGAAAAAAATGAGGTCCTTTCTTTGCACGGCAAAGAAATCGGGATCATCAAATAAAAATATAAAGTGTCAGTTTGCGACGCGAGCGGCATTTTAGGCCATTATCATCTTTGTTAACAGCACATCCTGGTAATTAACGTGTCCAACGTTGTACGCATCGCACAGTATTCGTACGTCTGCTATGGCAGAGGGTGAATACGAAGCTGAATTGCGCCGCAGGATGTAACAAAACAATACAGTAGAAATAGAAATTTACTGATTACGTCGATAATAGCCCGCCCGTTTTCGTTTCAGGTAAAAGCATAAATAAATCAACGATGGCGAAAATACGGAATTATCCGAAGGCAAAACAGAGGATGAGAATGGGCAATGCACGACTTAAAAATCAATAATCGTAAACTATAGTGCGATCCAGCAGCATAATTCTGCTGGATCAGGATAGCGTTAGCGCCGGTTCAGCACGCCGCGACGATAGAGGTTACGACGAATACGGCTAAGCCCCGGTTTTGGCTTACGCGGCTCATCAAGGCTTGCCAGCACAATTTCCAGCACCCGTTCTGCCACGTCACGATGACGCTGGGCAACCGCCAGGACAGGACACTGCAGGAAATCGAGCAGTTCATTATCACCAAAGGTTGCGATAGCCAGATCGGACGGCAGCTTACCGTCGCGGCGCAGGGTCACGTCCATCACACCCTGCAGCAGCGCAAATGAGGTAGTGAACAGTGCCTGAGGCATCGGATGGGTTTCCAGCCATTTCTCAAACAGCTGCGCTGCGGCTTCCCGTTCATAGCTGTTGGCGTACAAATAATGAACGTCACGCGGGTCGTCTTTCCAGGCAGTACGGAACCCCTGCTCGCGCAGAAAGCTTACCGACAGCTCCGGCAGCGCGCCTAAATAAAGTACGGTTTCCGCCGGGAAAGTGCGTAGCTCAGCGGCCAGCATTTCAGCATCATCCTGATCTGCGCCGACAACACTGGTGAAATGCTCACGATCCAGAGCGCGATCCAGGGCAACAATCGGAAAGGTGTCGTTTGCCCAGCGCTGATAAAAAGGGTGTTCAGGCGGCAATGATGTCGAAACGATAATGGCATCAACCTGACGCTGAAGCAGGTGTTCAATACAGCGCATTTCGTTATCAGGCTGATCTTCCGAGCAGGCGATCAGCAGCTGATATCCGCGTTGGCGCGCCTGGCGTTCAAGGTAGTTAGCGATGCGGGTGTAGCTGGTATTTTCCAGATCCGGGATCACCAGACCAATGGAGCGCGTGCGTCCTGCGCGTAGCCCTGCCGCCACCGCATTCGGGTGGTAGTTGTGCTCACGCACGACCGCCATGACTTTTTCAACGGTTTTATCGCTGACCCGGTACTGCTTCGCTTTACCGTTAATCACATAGCTGGCGGTAGTCCGTGAGACGCCGGCAAGCCGGGCGATTTCATCCAGTTTCACAATTGCCCCTTAAGAGAAAAGATACTCCATAACCTTTTTAAGGTTAAGATCCTTAACATGCTATGCGCAGAATAATCACATGGGCAACCGGTTTTCTATGCGTTCGTCCCGGTTTTGACAAAAAAAAGCCCGACCTGCGCATGTCGGGCTTTAATTATGTCGCTTTTCACCCTTAACGCATGATTTTATCGCCGCGTGAAAGCCCGACGATACCTGAACGTGCGACTTCTACGATCCGCGCGACATCACGCAGAGTAGCAAGAAAGGCATCCAGTTTATCGCTGGTGCCAGCCAGCTGCACCGTATAAATGGAGGGCGTAACGTCAATAATCTGTCCGCGAAATATCTCCGTATTACGTTTGACTTCTTCGCGGCCGTAACCGCTGGCCTGGACTTTCACCAGCATGATTTCACGCTCTACGTGCTGCCCCTGCCCCAGTTCGTTAACGCGCAAAACGTCCACCAGCTTGTGGAGCTGTTTTTCAATTTGCTCAATCACCTTTTCATCGCCGACGGTCTGGATCGTCATACGCGATAACGTGGGATCGTCCGTCGGCGCAACGGTCAGGCTTTCAATGTTATAACCACGCTGTGAAAAGAGGCCTATCACGCGCGACAGTGCGCCAGACTCGTTTTCCAGTAAAACCGATAATATCCGGCGCATAATCAGGTCCTCTCCGTTTTACTCAGCCACATTTCGTCCATTGCTCCCCCGCGGATCTGCATCGGGTAAACGTGCTCACTGCCATCAACAGTGACATCCACAAACACCAGACGACGGTTTTTCACCTGCTCCAGCGCCTCTGCAAGCTTCGCCTCCAGCTCATGCGGATGGTTTATCTGGATGCCGACGTGACCGTAGGCTTCTGCCAGACGGACAAAATCGGGTAACGATTGCATATAAGATTGCGAATGGCGGCCCGAATAGATCATATCCTGCCACTGCTTTACCATCCCGAGATAGCGGTTGTTCAGATTCAATACCAGTACCGGCACATCATATTGCAGCGCCGTTGACAGCTCCTGAATATTCATCTGGATGCTGCCGTCGCCGGTGACGCAAATCACGGTTTCGTCAGGTAGCGCCATTTTGACACCCAGCGCTGCCGGAAGGCCAAAGCCCATGGTGCCAAGCCCCCCGGAGTTGATCCAGCGACGCGGTTTATCGAACGGATAATAAAGTGCGGCAAACATCTGGTGTTGACCCACATCTGAGGTGACATACGCCTCTCCGTGGGTCAACCGCCAGACGGTTTCGATCACCGCCTGTGGTTTGATGCTTTCGCTTTGCGTGTCATATTTCAGGCACTGGCGGGCGCGCCACTGTTCAATGTTCTGCCACCAGTCGCGGATCTCATCAAGCGGTTGTGAGGCGGTTTCCTGATCCAGCAGTTCCAGCATTTGCTCCAGCACGCGACGAGCATCACCGACAATGGGAATATCTGCCGCCACGGTTTTCGAAATTGAGGTTGGATCAATATCAATATGCAGCACCGTGGCACTGGGACAATACTTCGCCAGATTATTGGTCGTACGATCGTCAAAACGAACGCCGACGGCAAAGATTAAATCCGAATGATGCATCGTCATATTAGCTTCATAGGTCCCGTGCATCCCCAACATCCCCAGCGCCTGGCGATGAGTCGCGGGAAAGGCCCCCAGGCCCATCAGCGAAGAGACTACCGGCAGATTGAGTTTCTCAATCAGCACACGCAACTGCGCATGACATTCTGCGTTTATCGCGCCGCCCCCCACATACACTACGGGTTTACGGGCGGCGATCAGCGTTTGCAGCGCGCGCTTGATTTGGCCTTTATGCCCCGAGGTGGTCGGATTGTAGGAACGCATACTGACCGAGTCAGGCCAGAGATAGGGATGTTTATTTGCGGTATTAAGGATATCTTTCGGCAGGTCGACCACCACCGGTCCAGGACGGCCGCTGGCGGCCAGCCAGAATGCTTTTTTCAATACGCCCGGAATATCTTCCGCTTTCTTAACCAGAAAGCTGTGTTTCACCACTGGACGAGAGATGCCCACCATGTCGCATTCCTGGAAAGCATCATAGCCAATAAGCGATGACGCTACCTGGCCGGAGAGAACGACCAGCGGGATAGAATCCATATAGGCGGTGGCGATACCGGTAATCGCGTTGGTTGCACCCGGGCCGGACGTCACCAGCACCACCCCCACCTCCCCAGTTGCCCGGGCGAGGCCATCCGCCATATGCACTGCCGCCTGCTCGTGACGCACCAGTACATGGTCAATTCCACCCACGGTATGCAGGGCATCATAGATATCGAGGACCGCGCCTCCGGGATAACCGAATACCTGCTTTACGCCCTGGTCAATAAGCGATCGGACGACCATCTCGGCTCCTGACAACATCTCCATGGTTTGCCTCCAGGCTTTTATTTTTTAATCAATGGCAGAATGCATTTCCCTGCTGGCGCCACTGCTTACTTTTATCTTGGTACTCTCTAACATAACCGCTTGATATGAGGCAGGCAATGAATTAGCAGGCGGCAATTTGGCGAATGAACAGAGGAAATAACACAAATCAGGTTAAACGCGAGATAAAGCTCGGGAGATAATAAGTGCAGATGTTCTTTGCTCGGTAGATTGGTAAAAATGCAGGAAAATATCCAATTTTTGTGACGCCGATGCATAACCGCTACCAGCATAACAAAATAATATTCTGCGAATCAGAGAATATAAAGAATAAACCGGACGCTCAGGCCCGGTTTAAAATGATGGCAAAAATTAGCGACGGCAGACTGATACCAGAAGCTCTTCCATCCACTGATGACCTTTATCACGCCCTGCGGCTTCATGCCAGGAGAGATAGCAGGTACGGCTGTTGAGCTTTAGCGGCAGCGGCTGGATTTGCAGTTCCATCTTGCCGCTGAAATCTTCTGCCAGCCAGCGCGGAGCAATACAAACCAGATCGGTTTTAGAAACAACATTCAGGACGCTGCTTAATGCCATGCCCTGGTAAGCAATACAGGACTGTTTTTCCGGCGTCTCATACCAGGGTGCGCTAAACGAGGCAAAGCGATCCAGCGCAACAACAGCATGTTCTTCGTGGTAAATATCATTTTCCAGCATCGGACCTTTCAGGCGCGTATGCTTTTTGCTGGCGACCAGCACCATTTCATCTTTAAATAAAGGCACACATGAAAATTCCGGACGACGGAAGTCTTCATAGCCAATAACGAATTCAGTTTCCTGATAACGTAGCTGATGCTCGGTATTTTGATTGAGTGAGGATTTAAATACCAGATGTATATTTGGCGCAATCTCTTCGACTTTATTATAAATAATAGACGTCAAATAATTATCCAGTGGACTACAAACGCAAAGATTAAAAATACGTTCGCTGCTGACAGGTTCAAACCCCGATCCCGGCAGTTCATTTTGTACCAGTTGCAGCGCCTGACGCACGGAGCCAAAAAGCTGAAATGCTCTCGCCGTGGGTTGAATGCCGCGACCATAGCGCACAAAAAGCTCATCATTAAACATAACCTTAAGGCGCGCAACGGCATTGCTCACCGCGGGCTGCGACATGCCCAGGGCATGTGCTGCACGGGTAATGTTTTGCTCCTGCATGACTGCATCAAATACAGTGAGGAGGTTCAAATCAACCATTCGAAGCTGAGGCTTAATGTCTTCAGGGGCTTGAGGATATTCTATTTTTTCGGCCTGCATATTTAACTCCAATGTCACACTAGTTCCCTTGCCATTACGCAGTGATAAATTCTATTTATATGATTTATCATGCATATAGAACTAGCAAAAGAGAAATATTTAATTTTAGGAATATATAAAGATCTGCGTGAGAGAAATTGATTTAAAAATCAGCCAGCAGAGACTAAACATTCATCCAATTCATAATCAATACTTGATGAATATAGTTTAATCATAAACACCATCAATACACAATCAGCCATCTGGTTAATAACATTTTAAGTATTACTTATGTTAGCTCTAATCACACACTCTTCGTTTACATTACATTATCAAAAAAAACTCAATCTGCTTAAACACTCGCACAGGGATTGGTAAATCACACCAAAATCAATAGAATAGAAACAGGCAAAATTACACATTCTGTTATCATTGTTACGTTGATGGTTTTACTGACAGAAAGATGATGGCCATATGTTTCTGATTAATTCCATTTTCCAGCACAATTAGCTAAATACTCTACTGGCGATAAACAGAAATGATGTCCGTTTTCAACCATAAGGGTTGACATCGCTTAGGCTATCAAGTACCACTAAAGGTATATTGTATTCATCTGGAGCATGGCTTAAATGATTCACACCACTCGCTTAACCGGTCTACTACTACTAAACGCATCTTTTCTGCGCGGTAGACTGGCGGGCGATAATCAACATTAAGCCTCTTCAGTCAGACAGAAACCCGCGCCAATGCGCGGGTTTTTTTATGCTCGTAGCAAGCGCCCCGGACAGACAACAAGGACTTAAACCATGAGCCAGCAAGTCATTATTTTCGATACCACGTTACGCGACGGTGAACAGGCGTTACAGGCAAGTCTGAGTGTGAAAGAGAAATTACAGATTGCCCTGGCCCTTGAGCGTATGGGCGTTGACGTAATGGAAGTCGGCTTCCCGGTCTCGTCGCCTGGCGATTTTGAATCCGTACAGACCATTGCACGTCAGATAAAAAACAGCCGCGTATGTGCTCTCGCTCGCTGCGTAGAAAAAGATATTGATGTTGCAGCAGAATCACTGAAAGTGGCTGAGGCATTCCGGATCCATACATTTATTGCAACCTCACCGATGCATATCGCCACTAAGCTGCGCAGCACGCTGGACGAGGTGATTGAACGCGCGGTTTATATGGTGAAACGCGCACGCAATTATACCGATGACGTAGAGTTCTCTTGTGAAGATGCAGGCCGCACGCCGATTGCCGACCTGGCGCGCGTAGTGGAAGCCGCGATTAATGCCGGTGCGAAAACCATTAATATTCCTGACACCGTGGGCTACACCATGCCTTTCGAGTTTGGCGGCATTATTAGCGGCCTGTACGAGCGCGTGCCTAATATTGATAAAGCGATTATCTCAGTACATACCCATGACGATCTGGGTCTGGGCGTCGGCAATGCACTGGCCGCCGTTCATGCTGGCGCACGTCAGGTGGAAGGCGCGATGAACGGTATTGGCGAGCGAGCAGGTAACTGCTCGCTGGAAGAAGTGATCATGGCAATCAAAGTTCGCCAGGATATTCTCAACGTCCAGACGCGTATTAATCATCAGGAGATCTGGCGCACCAGCCAGATGGTCAGCCAGATCTGCAACATGCCGATCCCGGCCAACAAAGCGATTGTTGGCACCGGTGCATTCGCCCACTCCTCCGGCATTCATCAGGACGGCGTGCTGAAAAATCGCTCCAACTACGAAATTATGACCCCGGAATCCATTGGTCTGAATCAGGTCCAGCTGAACCTGACGTCACGTTCAGGCCGGGCAGCGGTAAAACACCGGATGGATGAAATGGGTTATCAGGAAAGCGATTACAGCCTGGACAATCTGTACGATGCCTTCCTGAAGCTGGCTGATAAAAAGGGTCAGGTTTTTGACTACGATCTGGAAGCGCTGGCTTTCATTGGCAGACAACAGGAAGAACCGGAATATTTCCGCCTGGAGTATTTTAGCGTTCAATCCGGCTCTGCCGACATTGCTACTGCGGCGGTAAAATTGGGCTGTGGTGAAGAGATTAAAGCGGAAGCCGCTAACGGCAATGGTCCGGTTGATGCAGTCTATCAGGCCATTAACCGTATTACCGGTTATGACATTGAGCTGGTGAAATATAGCCTGACCGCAAAAGGCCACGGTAAAGATGCCCTGGGTCAGGTCGATATTGTGGCAAATTATAACGGTCGCCGCTTCCACGGCGTCGGATTAACTACCGACATTATTGAGTCGTCGGCGAAGGCAATGGTTCACGTATTGAATAACATCTGGCGGGCTGCCGAGGTCGAAAAAGAATTGCAGCGTAAAGCGCAAAATAAAGAGAACAACAAGGAAACCGTGTAATGTCGAAGAACTATCATATTGCTGTTTTACCGGGTGATGGCATTGGCCCGGAAGTGATGGCCCAGGCCCTGAAAGTACTGGATGCAGTCCGTAAGCGTTTTGATTTACGTATTACCACCAGCCACTATGATGTCGGTGGCATTGCGATTGACCATCACGGGAATCCGCTGCCGCAGGCGACCGTCGCCGGTTGTGAGCAGGCGGACGCCATTTTATTTGGTTCTGTTGGCGGCCCGAAATGGGAAAATTTACCGCCGGCGCAGCAGCCGGAGCGCGGCGCGTTACTGCCGCTGCGTAAACACTTTAAGCTGTTCAGCAATCTGCGTCCCGCTAAGTTATACCAGGGTCTGGAAGCCTTTTGTCCGCTGCGTGCGGACATCGCCGCCAACGGTTTTGACATTCTGTGCGTGCGTGAACTGACCGGCGGCATCTACTTTGGTCAACCCAAAGGACGTGAAGGCAGCGGTCAGCATGAGAAAGCATTCGACACCGAAGTCTATCATCGCTTTGAAATTGAACGCATCGCGCGCATTGCTTTTGAATCTGCCCGTAAACGCCGTCATAAAGTCACGTCGATCGATAAAGCCAACGTATTACAGTCCTCAATTCTGTGGCGCGAAATCGTCAATGAGATCGCCGGCGACTATCCGGATGTCGAACTGGCCCATATGTATATCGATAACGCCACGATGCAGTTGATTAAAGATCCGTCTCAGTTTGATGTACTGCTGTGCTCCAATCTGTTTGGCGATATTCTGTCGGACGAATGCGCGATGATCACCGGCTCCATGGGTATGTTGCCTTCTGCCAGCCTGAATGAAGAAGGCTTTGGTCTGTACGAGCCCGCTGGCGGCTCTGCGCCTGATATTGCCGGAAAAAATATTGCCAACCCGATTGCGCAAATTCTGTCGCTGGCGCTGCTGCTGCGTTATAGCCTGAATGCCGATGAAGCGGCAGGTGCTATTGAACAGGCAATTAATCGCGCGCTGGAGGAAGGTATCCGTACCGGGGATTTAGCCCACGGCGCGGCGGCGGTCAGTACTGATGAAATGGGTGACGTCATCGCCCGCTATGTTGCCGAAGGGGTATGATCATGGCTAAGACACTGTATGAAAAACTGTTTGACGCTCATGTGGTTTATGAAGCGCCAGAAGAAACCCCGCTGCTGTACATTGACCGCCACCTGGTGCACGAGGTGACCTCTCCTCAGGCATTTGACGGCCTGCGCGCGCACGGTCGCCCGGTACGCCAGCCGGCTAAAACGTTTGCCACCATGGATCACAACGTCTCAACGCAAACCAAAGATATCAATGCCTCGGGCGAAATGGCGCGTATTCAGATGCAGGAGCTGATTAAAAACTGCAATGAATTTGGCGTTGAGCTCTACGATCTCAACCATCCTTATCAGGGCATTGTCCATGTCATGGGGCCGGAACAGGGCGTGACTCTGCCCGGTATGACCATTGTATGCGGTGATTCCCATACGGCGACTCACGGTGCCTTTGGCGCGCTGGCGTTCGGCATCGGCACGTCAGAAGTTGAGCACGTGCTGGCAACGCAGACCCTGAAACAGGGCCGCGCCAAAACCATGAAAATTGAGGTTCAGGGTACGGCGGCTGCGGGCATTACTGCCAAAGATATTGTACTGGCGATTATCGGTAAAACCGGCAGTGCCGGCGGTACGGGTCACGTTGTTGAATTTTGTGGTGATGCTATTCGTGCGTTGAGCATGGAAGGCCGGATGACATTATGCAATATGGCCATCGAAATGGGCGCCAAAGCGGGACTGGTCGCGCCTGATGACACCACGTTTAACTATGTTAAAGGCCGATTGCACGCACCGAAAGGTGCGGATTTTGACAGCGCAGTCGCGTACTGGAAAACGCTGAAGACTGATGAAGATGCAACTTTTGATAGTGTGATCACGCTGGATGCCGCAGAGATCGCGCCGCAGGTAACCTGGGGGACAAACCCAGGCCAGGTCATCTCAGTTAATGAGATAATCCCTGACCCGACCTCCTTCAGCGATCCGGTTGAGCGCGCCAGCGCTGAAAAGGCACTGGCCTATATGGGTCTGAAGCCGGGTATCCCGCTGACCGAAGTGGCGATTGATAAAGTGTTTATCGGCTCCTGCACCAACTCACGTATCGAAGATTTACGCGCAGCGGCAGAGATCGCTAAAGGCCGTAAAGTGGCTTCAGGCGTGCAGGCGCTGGTGGTGCCAGGCTCTGGGCCGGTAAAAGCGCAGGCAGAAGCAGAAGGTCTGGATAAAATTTTTATAGAAGCCGGTTTTGAATGGCGTCTGCCAGGCTGCTCCATGTGTCTGGCCATGAATAACGATCGCCTGAACCCAGGCGAGCGATGTGCCTCTACCAGCAACCGTAATTTTGAAGGTCGTCAGGGTCGTGGCGGTCGTACTCATCTGGTCAGCCCGGCAATGGCCGCCGCTGCGGCGATTGCCGGTCGCTTCGCCGATATCCGCAGCATTAAGTAAGGAAAACATCATGGCAGAAAAATTTACTCAGCATACTGGCCTGGTGGTTCCACTGGATGCCGCGAACGTCGATACCGATGCGATTATCCCAAAACAATTTTTACAGAAAGTGACCCGCACCGGTTTTGGCGCGCACCTGTTTAACGACTGGCGTTTTCTGGATGAAGATGGTCAACAGCCTAATCCGGCGTTCGTGCTGAATTTTCCGCAGTATCAGGGTGCATCTATCTTGCTGGCACGTGAAAACTTCGGCTGCGGCTCCTCACGCGAACACGCGCCGTGGGCACTCACCGATTACGGCTTTAAAGTCGTTATCGCCCCGAGCTTTGCCGACATCTTCTATGGCAATAGCTTTAATAACCAGCTTCTGCCGGTGACCCTGAGTGAAGAGCAGGTTGATGCGCTGTTTACCGAAGTTCAGTCTCATCCGGGAACAACGTTTGAAGTTGATCTGCAAGCGCAGGTAGTCAAAGCGGGTGATAAGTCATACGGTTTTATCATCGACTCGTTCCGTCGTCACTGTATGTTAAATGGGCTGGACAGCATCGGGCTGACATTGCAGCACGACGATGCCATTGCGGCATATGAGCGTAGTCAGCCAGCGTTTATGGCGTAAGTTTAGGTTGTCATCAGGCAGGTTACCGATCTGCCTGATGAGACGTTACGTTGCTAATCTGAGCCTTGTTGAAAATTTGAAGATACTCACTGGAACTGTAAAGCGGAATAACCAGAAATGCCATTCCCGCCCCGCCCTGCTCATAATTCACCGCCATGTCGCCATTACGGGTGATAAAAATAGTATGGATCCACCACTGGCATCCGACACTCATATCCGGCTTGCAACTCCGGGTTTTTCTCAACAGACGGCCATCTTTCGTTAAATACATATACCTGAGATCGGTGTCAGACGGCTTTTCGGCGGATTCATCCAGCAGCATAAATGTTGTCTGGCGTCGTATTTTATTATCGGGATCCAGGGAAGAAACCTTGAGCGATTTTGCGGGGAAATTAAAGTGTAGCGTCAGCGTTGTGGCCTGACTGTCAGCAACATAGAAAAGTTCAGCAAGATCATCTGAGCCCCAATATCGCGCATCGGCCGGTTTTGTCGGTTTTGTGGTAAAGCGGTATTCATTTTTCTGGCGAATATCCTGACGGGCCGGATACTCCGCTTTAAATTGCGTTTTTTGCGGAGAAGACGTGAAGCATCCGGTAAGTAAAAACGCCAGCATAGTAGCGACAAGTGCGCGCATAGATGAAGTACCTGTTATTTCAACAATTATCTGTAAGCCTAATATAAAAGTTGCTCAGGCTCCAGTGAATCGGGATCGTTGATCGTATGTGCCGGATCGATATAAATTTGACTAATAGTGGCCAGCAGAGAGAGTCGCGCCGAAACTGGCATCGGATAACATCAGGGGAGAGCACACGAAAGAGGCAGGGTGAGTAGTCTTAAAAGCCCTGACCGTTGCAGCCAGGGCTTTTAAGGTACTACAAACTTCAGATTTAACATTAATGAACTTATTGGATTGTTACTACAATTTATACTGCTTTTAAATGCACCCGTTTACTACAGATAATATTGGGCATTAAAAATTAAAAACCTCCCGCCAGTTATCTTGTTGCACACTTGCCAGCTTTATCAGGAACATTAAGCATGGCCTCTTAAACAAGTACATCCCCCATCGCGACATAAACTCTTTGATGCGTTGCCTTATTACCGTTGCGCTTATCAACATACAATAACCGCAATTATTCACAATAATACGTGGCGTTACATCGTCGCGCATACACGACCATTTTGCTTCTCAGCACGGTTACTACGCGGCCTTAAAACATACTGCATCCCAAACTACATACTTCGAGGCCTTTATTGCAAAATGGTTTACCCCAGTACTTCTGAATAAACGCTAACTATTTCCGTGCTGTTAAGTTCTAATCTACACATTTAAAAAACAGAGTCAATACTGTTTTTTTAATCATGTTTATATTAACAGTTTATAGCGTATAAAACAGCTAAAACTCTTTTATCGCTTCGTTTTAACTTCTTATTTTTATACTCTTTTTTAACGTATCTACTCTCAGCTTCTTTAACGTCGATCGGGAGCTGGTCGTCATATAGAGAAGTAAAAGTTAATCGATAATGATCTGCATGCCTGCATACCAGACGCGATTGGTCAGAAGAAAGCCTGCTGCGCATTCCCTCCCCCTTACATCGTGTCAAAAGTTAAGCTTAGGGTTGCAATACGTTGCAATTGTGCATCCATTTATAAACACGATGTTACAATGATGTTTCGCGCTGCGGTAAAAACGACATTGTCGTCTGTGCGGTGCTTTTCACGTGTGCCGAGGCATACCATTTATAAAAGAAAAGAAAGCGATCTCTGGTAATTCGCAGCCGTTATGGACAGACGGATTTACCGACGCCAGATGGTGAGAACACTTTGTTTTTTCAGGAGAATTTTTTATGGCAGATTTATCACCCCGATCAGGAAAAGGTCTGGGCATCTGGTCAGTATTACTGGGGCTGGTACTGCTGGCAACCGGTCTGTACTTTACTATCGGCGGCGGCCAGCTTATCGCGGTAAATGGAAGCGTCTATTTCTTGCTTGCAGGTATCGTTACCCTGGCGTCAGCAATTCAATTTTTCCGCCGCAAATCCTCTGCGGTAGTGCTGTTTATTCTGGTTTTTGTCGGTACGCTCATTTGGGCACTGTTTGATGCTGGTTGGGCTTTCTGGCCGCTGGTATCACGCCTGATGGTCCCGTCTGGCCTGATGTTACTGGCATTTTTGACCTGGCCCGCCCTGCGTAAGCGGGAAGGCAAATCCTCGCTGGCGATGGTTTCATACGCTTTTTCCGCGCTGATCGCCATTGGGATGATTGGCACGCTGGTGCAGATGTTCCAGCCGCATCCTTCCGTCGTCTTTTCAGGTACAGAACGTCCGTTAATTCCGGTTGATAAACAGCAGCCACAGCAGGACTGGGACAACTACGGTCGCACGCCGGGCGGTGACCGTTTCGCCGCCATCGATCAGATCACCCGCGATAATGTAAAAGATCTGCAAGTCGCATGGACGTTCCGCACCGGCGACACGCCAGAAAGCCCGACAGGTAATGGCGCGGAAGATCAGCAAACCCCATTGCAGGTCGGCAATACGCTTTATCTTTGTACGCCGCATAACAATGTGATCGCCGTTGAAGCCGATAGCGGAAAGCAAATCTGGAAACGTGAAATTAATGCCCAGGCTGAAGTCTGGCCGCGCTGCCGCGGTCTGGCTTATTTTGATGCCACCAAACCGCTGATCCAGCCGAGTAAGCCAGGCTCCACGCCGGTGCCAGCAGCCGATCGGAACGCAGGCGATGTCTGCCAGCGTCGTATCCTGTTGAATACCATTGATGCCCGGCTGATCGCTATCAATGCGGATACCGGTGAATTCTGTGAAGGATTCGGTAACCACGGCATAGTGAATCTGAAAGAAGGACTGGGCGAAGCTCAGGATCCTAAATATCAGCTGACATCCGCGCCAACGCTTGCCGGAACCACAATCGTGGTCGGCGGTCGCGTGGCGGATAACGTCCAGACTGACATGCCCGGCGGCGTATTGCGCGGCTTCGATGTAATGACCGGTAAGCAACGCTGGGCCTTTGATCCGGGCAATGTGGACCCAAATGCCGTACTGATGCCGGAGCAAACCTATACCCGCAGTACGCCTAACTCGTGGGCGCCGATGTCTTACGATCCGGCGATGAACACTGTCTTTATTCCAATGGGCAGCTCGTCTGTTGATTTATGGGGTGCCAATCGTACCGCGCTCGATCATAAATACGGCGCGTCTGTTCTGGCCCTGGATGCGACAACCGGCAAAGAGAAGTGGGTTTATCAGACCGTGCATAACGATCTCTGGGACTTCGACCTGCCGATGCAGCCAAGCCTGGTAGACTTCCCGATGAAAGACGGCACCACGAAACCGGCAGTGGTTATCGGCGGAAAAACCGGCATGATCTTCGTACTGGATCGCGAAACCGGCAAGCCGCTGACTACGGTCGAAGAACGCCCGGTACCGCGCGGTAACATTCCGGATGAGCAGTATTCGAAAACGCAGCCGTTTTCAACGGAGATGCCGCAGATTGGCAATCAGACGTTGACTGAATCCGATATGTGGGGCGCAACGCCGTTTGACCAACTGGCCTGCCGCATTGCATTTAAATCGATGCGCTATAACGGTCTGTTTACGGTACCGGACACCGATAAATCCCTCAGTTTCCCGGGCTCGCTGGGCGGGATGAACTGGGGCAGTATCTCGTTCGATCCAAATAATAACTATATGTTCGTCAATGATATGCGCCTTGGGCTATGGGTTCAGATGATCCCGGCGGATACACAAAACATCGCGCGCGGCAGCAACGGTGGCGAGGCGATCAATACCGGTATGGGCGCAGTTCCGCTGAAAGGCACGCCATATGCGGTGAATAAAAATCGCTTTATGTCGCCGCTGGGTATTCCTTGCCAGGCACCGCCATTCGGTACCCTGTCAGCGATTGATATGAAATCGCGCCAAATCGTCTGGCAAGTGCCGGTCGGCACGGTGCAGGATACCGGACCGTTTGGGATCAAAATGCGGGCGCAAATGCCGGTCGGGATGCCGACGCTGGGGGGTACGCTGGCCACGCAAGGGGGACTGGTCTTTATCGCCGGTTCTCAGGACTACTACTTACGTGCGTTTAATAGCTCAACCGGTAAAGAAGTATGGAAAGCACGTCTGCCGGTAGGTAGTCAGGGCGGTCCGATAAGCTATGTCTCGCCGAAAAACGGTAAGCAGTACATTCTGATCTCCGCAGGCGGCGCGCGTCAGTCGCCGGATCGTGGTGATTATATAGTTGCTTATGCGCTACCGTAACAGGTAATGATATCGTGACGATAACCTGCGCCCCGGCGCAGGTTTTTTTATTCTCTCGGCCGACCTGGCACGGCACTGCCCTTTCACAATCCTCCTGACCATGTAGTATCCTGCGACCTTTCTGCGTTTAAGCTTTTGTGATTGCACGTAACATCGGCTATCGTCAGCATCAGAGACAGGCTTATGACGACAGAGATAAAAATGGATAAATCGGTTAGCGTTAAAAACATTACTTTTCGCGAAGGCGAGACGCTTATTTGTCTCCCTCTGGTCGGCAAATCTATTGCCGGGCTTGAGGTAGAAACACGTAATCTGGTCGCAGCGGGTGCTGATATTATCGAGTGGCGCGTCGATCGCTACGCGGAATTTGCTAACAATGAACATGTGATGGAAGCGTTGTCATCATTGCGCCCGGCACTGGCGCAACAACCGCTTATCTTTACCTTTCGCAGCAAAAAAGAGGGCGGTGAAGGCGAATTAACTGACGATGCTTACTTTGCGCTCAATCTGCGGGCCGTGAATAGTGGCATGGTAGACGTCATTGATATCGAGCTATTTAACGATGAGTCACGGATCCGTGAACTCGTCGAGGTAGCGCATGCCGCAGGAGTTAAAGTCATCATCAGCAGCCACGATTTTGCGCAAACGCCAGCTAAAGATGAAATCATTCATCGCCTGCGCCGGATGCAGGATCTGGGTGCCGACTTGCCTAAAATCGCCGTTATGCCCCAGTGCGCTGAAGACGTTTTACGTTTGCTTGATGCCACGTTAACCATGAAACAACAGTACGCTACACGCCCTCTTATCACCATGTCGATGGGAAAATTAGGCGGCGTGAGCCGGGTAATGGGCAGGCTGTTTGGCTCAGCAATGACCTTTGGTACCGCAGGAGATGTCTCTGCGCCAGGACAAATTGAAATCGGAAAACTGCGGGAGATGATGTCGATTCTGTCGTAAAAAGAGGATTGCCGCAACGTGCGCCTGTCCCGGCAGGCGAATGAAATAGCCTGATGGGACGGGGGTTGAGCACGCGGCAGCAACCCGACATATTTTTATACAGCAAGATGCCTGTACCATTCTATTTCAGACGCCACTCTTGCGATAAGTCTCTTATTATCGAAAACATTAAACAATCATTTTTAATAACATCCGGCTAGCGCAATAAATAAATATTGTTTTCTGACTAATATTTTTCAATTCCAGTTAGCGCCTGTATAAAATAGCCAGATATCGTGTGTAAAAGCAATAGAGGAATTGTGATAATCGCTTCATATCCGCTACCATGAAGCATTGATAGTGCTGAAATAATATTATCCGCAAAAACTACATTAAAATTTAGATCAAATTTCAAAAATCGCTCAATACCAGGCGTGGTCATTTACAAACAACCTCATGGTGTTTACAGTGCCTAAAAATATTCTAACTCCTTTTAATTTCTATATAGTAAGCAGGATATATTATATGCTCAGAATTATGAACGCACTGCAACACTCTTATAATATGATAATTGATACTATTACTGTCTCGCCAGTCCAGTCCGTTGAACAGTGGTTGGCTAATGCCCCTGTGGGAGAAAACAGAAAAATCATTGCCGATCTCATCAATGAGGCGCGCTATACAGGCACACTGATATTAAACGATTGTTACATGCAAAATATATCATCACTCCCCGAACTTCCTGAAGATATTAAATGCGTAATGATATTCGGCGCAAAAAAACTAACATCTTTGCCATCGCTTTCTGCGGTAACAAACTTAACTATAGAAGACTGTCCCAATACAGGAAATATGAAATTGCCTGATGGTCTGCAAGCCCTTACTTTAAGAAATGTTCATAATGTTCCGAAACTGCCTGAAGGACTGCCCCATCTTTCTCTTTACAAAACTACGTTGTCAGAATTCCCTGCAAATCTGTTAACTTTATCTATGAAAAAAGTCGAAGGGAAATTAAATATTTCAACACTATCGCATTTAAAAGAATTAAAAGCAGATAATTGCTCTGATCTCATTATTAATGAGTTACCGAAAAACTTAAAAAAATTAACTATTTGCGGTAGACTTGCCAGTAATCATTCAGAAAAACCTAACCATGATTATATCCCTGAATTGCCGGAGGGGTTATTAAAGCTATCTCTTATTAAACACCTTAGTATCTCAACATGCCCTTCTTTACCCAAGAGTGTAGAGTCATTAAATCTGGAATTATTAGATTTTGATACTCCTCAATCCTGCAACCTGCCTGAAAATCTTAAGTCACTGAATATCTGGAACTGCACTAATTTGGTACTACCAACGAAGCTGCCGGGAACGCTGATGGACATAAATATTCATAGTCAGGCATATGATAACTGGAGCGTTGAGCCTGAAGAACTGCCACCAGGAGTGAGGATCCATACAGCAAGAATAAATATAAACCCGAGATGTTATACTCGTCCAGATGTTAGTTTTAATGGTTTGTCAATGGAATCATCGTTATCTTTTAAATCCGGAGATATATTGTATGGTCTCCATTCCCCAAGAAATAAAGTATACAACGGTATTCATACTGTTGGTGGCGCAACCCGCAACGAAATTATTATACAAAATACTCTGACTAATGCTGTATGGGATCGCTACAGCCCTGAGAAATATAGTTCTGACGCTGTTATAAAACGAACACTGAGCGATCCTGAACGCGGCCTGTCATTTAAGGAATTTCTCGCCACGCACCCGCGATACGATGTTACAAGTGAGCAATTTTCTACGCTTTCCGCAACGGATAAATGGACAAAAACCAGTAAGGCCGGACTGGAATTTCAGACAAAAGTCAGACAACGTGGAGTCATTTTTTGTGTTGATAAGCTAATTGATTCGATTCCGGAAATTGCCACTAAAGATGATGAAAATCATGGTGATGCAATTACCGCTCATGAGCTCAGATGGATCTATCGTCATCGTCACGAAGAGAGTATTAAAAAGAATGTTTCATTCTCTTTAGGAGGCAGGCTCGTTTCTCATGATACGGTTTTTTCATTACGAGGATGGGACCTTTATCATCCTAAAAGTGAGCAACGAGCTCAACCGATCCCCCTGGCAGTTTAATCAGCAAGCCCGATCTTACCCGGTCGCGTTGCCCCTTCCTTTACGCGGCTGGTAATAACGAGTGTAATGAGCGAGATCGCAGTAATCGTCCAGTATACCGCCCCATGTCCATAGCCTTGCGCCAGCGCCCCCTGAAGCACACCCGCAAGGATCACCCCCGTCGAAATGCTGTTGGTAAATAATGTTGTGGCCGATCCTGCCCGGCCCGGCATCAAATCCTGAAACCATAACATGCCAATTCCGGCGACGATCCCGATAAATACAGCATTAAAAAGTTGCAGGATCAGGAGCGCCTGCTGACTATGGAAGACAGTAAGCCCGGCATAAAACAGCACGCCCGCCGTCACGGCAAGGATCATCATTTTGCGTTTACCGAAACGTTTGACATAAAAGCCCGCGAGGATCATTGCCGGGATCTCCAGCCCGGCGGCGGTGCCCATTAAGATCCCGGCAAGCTTGTCCGGCAGGCCTAAATCCTGGCTTATCCACAGCGGCATGTCGATGATATACATCGTGTTGCAGGTCCACATTAGCGTCGAGGCAATGAACAGCATGCGCACATTACTATTCTGCCAGCCGCTTACCTGGGTTATCGCTACCTCCGGGGATTGTTCAATCCTCGCAACCGACGGAAGGATCAGCGCAATCAGCAGCAGGCTAATTAAAAAAATGCCGGCGGCCACCGTAAACATGACGGTAAAACCGTAATTCAGCGCCAGCATAAAGGCCAGCGGCGGCCCGATAACCCATGCCAGGGAAAGCTGCGCGCGCATAATTGAGCTGAACATCACCACTTCACGCGCCGAGTTGTCGGCATATTCGCGCGCCAGGGCAAAAAGTTGCGGCATGGCGGTATTGGCCAGCGAAGCCAACAGCACGCCACAGGTTATAAGGGTGAGATAGTGTCGATTAAAGGCGAATAAGAGTGCGTTGCCCACCGCCATCAGGCAGCAAAACATAATTAACCGACGCCTGTCGCCCCGGCTGTCGGAGCGTTTTGCCAGCAGCAGGCTGATCGCAATTCCGCTGATTGCATTAACGGTGTAAAAAAGCCCAACCCAGAACGGCTCCGCGCCCACTTCACGGCTGAGAAAAAGACTTAGCGTGGGTGCCTGTAGCGCCCCCGCGATGCCCATCATAAATGCTACGATCATGAATGCGGTATAGACACCGTTAAACCGCCGAGCCATCGTCATTACCCAGAGCATGAAGCGTCCTTTATCAACTGAAGCAAAATGAACACGAAAAAAGCCAGCAGAAAGAATCTGCTGGCGGGTGATTTTACACCAATTCTCAGTCACACATGATATCTGCAAGTCGGTATCTGCTCATCGTTCAGGCGATGTTTTCTCCTGACGATGAACGGGATCAGAGACAGGGTTTGTAACGTCCCACTGCATCAATTCTTCCAGCAATGCGTATCGCTGCCGTGCACTCTGGCGGGCCAGCCAGCACACATCCTGTGTGGCAATGAAATAGCTCAGGTAAAACTGACGAATGAATGACTTCTGCATAATCCACCTCCTTGCTTCATCGCTAATGATTATTGGCTTAATATAGGGATAAATAAATTGCTGGGTTTTGAGCAGGAGTTCCTCTTTTATGTCATCTGGCCGTCTGCAACAACAATTCATCCGCCTGTGGCAATGCTGCGACGGCAAACCTCAGGCGACGACGCTGCATGAGCTGGCTGAATTACTGAACTGTTCACGTCGCCATATGCGTACCCTGCTGAATACCATGCAGGCGCGCGGCTGGTTGACGTGGGAAGCTGAAGCGGGACGCGGTAAACGCTCGCGCCTGACGTTTCTCTATACAGGACTGGCACTTCAGCAGCAGCGTGCAGAAGATCTGCTGGAGCAAGACCGCATCGATCAACTGGTACAACTGGTGGGCGATAAAGCCACGGTACGCCAGATGCTGGTGTCTCATCTGGGCCGTAGTTTCCGGCAGGGGCGGCATATTTTACGCATTCTGTATTATCGGCCGTTAAAGAGCCTGCTGCCCGGCACCGCCCTGCGCCGCTCAGAAATTCACATGGCCAGGCAGATATTCAGTTCCCTGACCCGGGTAAATGAGGAAAATGGGGAACTGGAAGCCGATATTGCCCACCACTGGCAGCAAATCTCCGCCCTCCACTGGCGATTTTTCGTGCGTCCAGGCATTCATTTCCATCACGGTCGCGAGCTGGAAATGGACGATATTATTACCTCTTTGCAGCGGATTAACGCCCTGCCGTTGTTTTCGCACATAGTGACTATTCATTCTCCGACCCCGTGGACGCTGGATATCCACCTCACTCAGCCAGATAACTGGCTTCCCTGGCTGTTGGGCCATACCGCGACGATGATCCTGCCGCGAGAGTGGGAAACGATGAATCAGTTTGCCAGACAGCCAGTGGGCACCGGCCCTTATGCCGTCGGGCGCAATAATCAGAATCAGCTCAAGATCCACGCGTTCGATGATTATTTTGGCTATCGGGCGCTGATTGATGAGGTAAATGTATGGGTACTGCCGGAAATCGGGGAGGAGCCGAACGGCGGCCTGACGCTTCAGGGCACCACGCATAGCGAAAAAGCGGTCGAAAGCCGTCTTGAGGAGGGCTGCTACTATCTGCTGTTTGACGCTCGTAGCCCGCTCGGCAGCAATCCGGCGGTCCGCCAGTGGCTCAGTCATATTTTCCAGCCAGCCAATATGCTCTATCACGCGGGTCCCCATTACCAGAGTACCTGGTTTCCGGCTTATGGACTGCTGCCACGCTGGCATCACAGCCAGAGCCGCACCTGTGAAAAACCTGCGGGTCTGGAAACCGTTACATTGACCTATTATCAGGATCATGTGGAGCACCGGATGATGGGCGGCATCATGAAGGCCCTGCTGGCAGAGCATCAGGTAAAGCTGGACATTAAAGAGCTGGAATATGAAGAGTGGCATCGCGGCGAAGTGGTGAGCGACGTCTGGCTTAACAGCGCCAATTTTACCCTGCCCCTTGATTTCTCTTTGTTCGCCTACCTTTATGAGGTCCCACTGATCCGCCACTGTATCCCGGCCGACTGGGAGGGAGATGCTTGTCGCTGGCGGGCAGGCGAACTCGATCCGGCGACCTGGAGCCAGCAGCTTCAGATTCATCAGCACATCGTCCCGTTGATCCATCACTGGCTGATCCTTCACGGGCAACGCAGTATGCGCGGTCTGCGCATGAATACGCTGGGCTGGTTTGACTTCAAATCCGCATGGTTTGCACCGCCGGAACCTTAATGCTTTCAGAAAGCGGGTAAAGTTATTACACTGTTAACGTTCTCAACGGGGTGCTGATAAAGCTGAGAAAATACCCGTCGAACCTGATCCGGATAATGCCGGCGAAGGGATTTGAGGCTGGTGCTCAAAATCCTTTGCCACCCATTTATTGAGGTGCAAAGTGTTAAAAAAATATCTGCCGTTATTGGCGCTGGTTGCTGCGCCCGTCTTCGCTAAACCCGTTCTGACGGTATACACCTATGACTCGTTCTCTGCCGACTGGGGACCAGGGCCGGTTGTCAAAAAGGCGTTTGAAGCCAGTTGCGATTGTGAACTGAAATTCGTGGCGCTGGAAGACGGCGTTTCGCTGCTCAACCGGCTGCGCATGGAAGGTAAAAACAGCAAGGCTGATGTGGTTCTTGGCCTTGATAACAACCTGCTGGAAGCGGCCATGCAAACGCATCTGTTCGCCAAAAGCGATGTTCCCACCGGCGCGGTAAACGTGCCCGGCGGCTGGACTAACGATACGTTTGTCCCCTTCGACTACGGTTACTTCGCCTTCGTCTATGACAAAACCAAACTCAAAAACCCGCCAAAAAGCCTGAAAGAACTGGTTGAAAGCGATCAGAAATGGAAGGTCATCTATGAAGATCCGCGCACCAGCACGCCGGGTTTAGGCCTGCTAATGTGGATGCAAAAAGTCTATGGCGATAAAACGCCGGCGGCCTGGCAGAAGCTGGCAGCCAAAACGGTCACCGTGACCAAAGGCTGGAGCGAGGCGTACGGGCTGTTTTTAAAAGGCGAGAGCGATCTGGTACTGAGCTATACCACGTCTCCGGCCTACCACATCATTGAAGAGAAAAAATCGCAGTACGCGGCGGCTGACTTTGCAGAAGGTCACTATCTGCAAGTTGAGGTTGCGGCGCGTACCGCCTCCAGCAAGCAGCCGGAGCTGGCAAAAAAATTCCTCGCCTTTATGGTTTCTCCGGCGTTCCAGAAAACCATCCCTACCGGCAACTGGATGTATCCGGTCACCGATGTGACCTTACCGGAGGGGTTTGCGGATCTGACAAAACCGAAAACCACGCTGCAATTTTCCTCACATGACGTCGCCCAGCAACGTGCGCAGTGGATTAGCGAATGGCAACGCGCCGTCAGCCGTTAATTGCCGGCTGGCTGATCCCTGGCCTTACTGCCGCCACCCTGATGGTGGCGGTGGCGATGGCGGCGTTTCTGGCGTTATGGGCCAGCGCACCGCAGGCGGCATGGGGCGCTCTGCTTCAGGACAGCTATCTATGGCATGTGGTGCGCTTTTCTTTCTGCCAGGCCTTTTTGTCGGCGCTATTCTCTGTCGTTCCGGCAATTTTTCTCGCCCGCGCGCTGTATCGCCGACGTTTTCCCGGCAGGCTAATTATGCTGCGGCTATGCGCAATGACGCTGATCCTGCCGGTGCTGGTAGCCGTATTTGGCATTCTCAGCGTGTATGGCCGCCACGGATGGCTGGCCTCGCTGTGCCAGCTACTCGGCGTAGAATGGACCTTCTCACCGTATGGCTTACAGGGCATTTTGCTGGCGCACATCTTTTTTAATTTGCCGATGGCCACGCGTCTGTTGCTCCAGGTGCTGGAGCAGATCCCCGGCGAACAGCGGCAGCTGGCGGCGCAGCTGGGCATGCGCGGCGTCGATTTCTTCCGCTTTATCGAATGGCCGTGGCTACGCCGACAAATCCCCCCGGTCGCTGCGCTGATTTTTATGCTCTGTTTTGCCAGTTTTGCCACCGTACTGTCGCTGGGTGGCGGGCCGCAGGCCACAACCATTGAACTGGCTATCTATCAGGCACTCAATTTTGATTATGATCCGGGCCGTGCGGCGATGCTGGCCGTGATCCAGATGATGTGCTGTCTCGGTCTGGTGCTTCTCAGCCAGCGTCTGAGTAAAGCAATTGTCGTCGGTAATACTCAACTTACTGGCTGGCGCGATCCTGATGATCGGCGCTGGAGTCGATTAGCCGACACGTTACTCATCGTCTGCGCTCTGCTACTGTTACTGCCGCCGCTGCTGGCGGTGATCGTTGAGGGGATAAACCGCGATCTGCCCGCTGTCCTGCGACAACCTGCGATGTGGCAGGCGCTGTGGACCTCGTTGCGGATTGCTCTCGCCGCAGGCGTACTGTGCGTGGTGCTGACCATGATGCTGCTGTGGAGCAGCCGGGAACTTCGCGCCCGCGCCCACCCGCTGGCAGGCCAGGCAATGGAGCTGTCCGGTATGTTAATTCTCGCCATGCCCGGTATCGTGCTGGCCACCGGCTTTTTTCTATTGCTCAATAACAGCGTGGGGTTACCGCAGTCCGCCGACGGTATCGTGATTTTCACCAATGCGCTGATGGCCATTCCCTATGCATTAAAGGTGCTGGAAAATCCGATGCGCGACATCACGGCACGTTACACCTTTTTATGCCAGTCGCTGGGAATAGAAGGATTTAACCGGCTGAAAGTGCTGGAATTCCGTGCTCTTCGCCGTCCTCTGGCGCAGGCGCTGGCCTTTGCCTGCGTACTGTCGATTGGCGATTTTGGCGTGGTGGCCCTGTTTGGTAATGACGATTTCCGTACGCTGCCCTTTTATCTTTATCAACAAATTGGGTCTTATCGCAGCCAGGAAGGGGCGGTCACCGCCCTGCTCTTACTGTTGCTTTGCTTTGCCCTTTTTACCGTCATTGAAAAACTTCCGGGACGTCATGCTGAAACTTACTGATGTAATCTGGCTTTATCAGCATCTGCCGATGCGCTTCAACGTCTCAATTAAGCAGGGTGAGCAGGTTGCCGTGCTGGGCCCCAGCGGTGCGGGGAAAAGCACGCTGCTTAATCTTATTGCCGGGTTCCTGACGCCGCAAAGCGGTACGATCCTTATTGAAAATAAAGACCATACCCGCACACCACCCGCGCGGCGTCCGGTATCGATGCTGTTTCAGGAGAACAATCTTTTTAGCCACCTGACGGTGCGGCAGAACATCGGTCTTGGGCTGGAGCCAGGGTTAAGGCTAAATGAGGCGCAGCGGCAAAAATTACAGCTGATTGCCAGTCAGATGAGCATAGAATCGCTGCTGGATCGTCTGCCCTCTGAACTTTCCGGAGGACAACGCCAGCGTGCTGCGCTGGCCCGCTGTCTGGTGCGGGAACAACCTGTCCTGCTACTGGATGAGCCATTCTCGGCACTCGATCCGGCGCTGCGCCAGGAGATGCTCAGTCTGGTCAGCGATGTCTGTCGTCGTCAACAATTGACGCTGTTGATGGTTTCACACAGCGTGGAAGATGCTGCGCGTATCGCATCTCGCTCGCTGGTAATTGCCGATGGCCGGATAGCATGGGATGGCGCGACCGCCGAGCTGGTCAGCGGCCGCGCCAGCGCTTCATCATTATTGGGTATTTCCCGTCACCACCCTGACTAAGATATCCGCGTAAACCGGCATAGACGGGTGGCGGATCGCCGCCGCCAGCGCGACCACCGCGATGCCGCTAACCAGCGGCGCAAGCCAGATGAGCCGGGTGCGGGGCAGCAGTTGCGAGAGCTTGCTGCTGCCGCTTTTTCCGCTGCGCCATAAGCGCCAGCACAGCCAGCCAGCAATCCACACCAGCAGCGCTGCCGCCAGCAGCAGCCATTTAAAGGTGCTGCTCTGCGCGTCGGCGGGGATATCGATGGCTGCCCCGGCAAGTATCCCCGGCAGGAAATAGACCGGTGGCCAGAACAGGCAGCCGATAATATTTGGCAGCAAAAATTTTCCAATCGGCAGGTCGAGCATCCCGGCGACCATCGGTACCAGCGGACGGGTTGGACCGACAAATCGCCCCACTAAAATAGTGAACATACTGTGTTGATGCAGCGCATGCTCGGTTTTATCCAGCAATGACTTGTTCTTCTTCATAAACGACCAGCGGTGCAGCGGCTTTTTAAAGCGCCAGCCCAGCCAGAACGAGATCCAGTCGCCCAGTAAACAGCCGACTATCCCCACCAGCCAGGCCTGCCAGAAGTTAACCTCTCCACTGCCAATCAGCGCGCCCAGCCCCGCCATCATGACCGTGCCGGGCAGGATCAGCCCCACCAGCGCCAGCGATTCAAGGAAGGCGACCAGCGCAATGGCAATCAGGGAGTAACTGGTTGATTGAGTGACAAAATGTTCCAGCAATGCTTGCATAATGTATCCGTCGGGATTTAAGAAGCAGCGATTCTGCGGAGCAGAGGCATACTTCGTCAAGACATCAATTGTCTGAATAGATTAACGGTTATGACAAGCGTCGACGGACTTCATTCACTTTTATTCACATCCTGAGCGGAATTCGCTGGGGCTGGCACCGGTGCATTTTTTAAAGACCCGGGAAAAATAGAGCTGATCCTCAAAACCAATATTACGCCCTACGCTGGCGATAGGCATTCGCGTAGTGCTCAGCAGAAATTTGGCCTGGCTGATGCGCTGATCCTCACGCCAGCTCAGCACGCTGACGCCTAACTGCTGGCGGAACAGATGCGACAGGCGGGAGGGGGAAAGGCAGACGTGCTGCGCTACGCTGGCGATATCAAAATGGCTATCGGAGAGATGATCGCTAATAAACTGGCAGGCCTCCCGTACCCGATGATCCAGCGGCGGATGCAGCGATTCATTCACGGCATCCATACGCCGTAACAGCAATTGTTCAAGAAGATTAATCGCCAGTAATTCGCTATAGCGTCCAGCGCCCTGCCCGCTATCAATAATTTGCGCAAACAGCTCGCGAAATATCGGTTCATGCGCCGCGTCCGGGCGATGAAATCCGGTCTGCGCAAAAATGGTCGGCCAGGCCAGCCACTCCTGCCAGTAGGCACGCGGACGGAAATAGACCCACTGGTGATACCACTCTTTTGCGTCAGGATGACGACCATAGTGGTGGATCTCGCCCGGTGGAAACAGCAGCATGTCACCCGGACGACACACAAAGCGCTGCTCGTGATTATCAATGACGCCTTCGCCGCGCACGGTCAGATTGAGGATATATCCCTTCATACCCAGCGGACGATCGATAAAGAAATCCAGATACCCGCCGGCGTCAATCGGCGTCAGTCCCGCCACAAGATGTGCATTAAATGAATAGCCGGGCAGGAGAGGATCGTTTTGCGTTTCAGCCATTACCTTTGCACTCCCGATAAAAATTTAGAAACCAATTGTCCATATTGCAATTTAGCGCATGAAACTCGGCGAAAGCGCCACCCTCATTACGGTGCTGCACACAAACCCCGCTTCAGAGAGGCTTTTACTGTTATCACAGGCTATATAAACGTTTTAAAGCAGTAACACGAGTGTCTATAAAGAGGATTGAAAAGTCCACATTGATTATTTGCACACCGTCACACTTTGCAACGCCACAGCAGTTTTATCCATAAGATTAGCGGTTCCAGCCTGACGCTTTTTTTCCCCACTCTCTACTGTTTCACCATCACTGTTTTTCTTGATGGAGTTAGACGATGGCGATTGCAATTGGCCTCGATTTTGGTAGTGATTCCGTACGCGCGCTGGCCGTAAATTGCGCCACTGGCGAAGAGATCGCCACGAGTGTGGAATGGTATCCGCGCTGGCAGGAGGGACGCTATTGCGATGGCCCGAATAACCAGTTTCGTCATCATCCGCGCGATTATATTGAGTCAATGGAGGCGGCCGTCAAACGCGTTCTGGCGGCGTTAACCGATGCTCAGCGCCAGGATGTGGTCGGCATTGGCGTAGACAGCACCGGCTCTACGCCAGCCCCTATTGATGCCGACGGCCATGTACTGGCGCTGCGTCCCGAATTTGCCGATAACCCGAACGCCATGTTCGTGCTGTGGAAAGATCACACCTCGGTTGAAGAGGCGGAGGAAATCACCCGCCTGTGCCACACGACAGGTAAAGAAGACTACTCGCGCTACATTGGCGGCATTTATTCCAGCGAATGGTTCTGGGCCAAGATCCTGCATGTTACCCGTCAGGACAGCGCGGTAGCTCAGGCGGCAGCCTCCTGGATCGAACTTTGTGACTGGGTACCTGCACTGCTCTCCGGTACGACCCGTCCGCAGGATATTCGCCGCGGCCGTTGCAGTGCCGGACATAAATCATTGTGGCATGAAAGCTGGGGTGGACTGCCTCCTGCCAGTTTCTTTGACGAGCTGGACCCGATCCTCAACCGGCACCTGGCGTGGCCGATGTTCAGCGAAACGTATACGGCCGATCTGCCCGTAGGCAACCTGAGTGCCGAATGGGCAGAGCGCCTTGGCCTCTCCCGGCAGGTGGTAATCTGCGGCGGTGCGTTTGACTGCCATATGGGCGCTGTCGGTGCCGGAGCACAGCCGAACACGCTGGTCAAAGTGATCGGCACGTCGACCTGCGACATTTTGATCGCTGACAAGCACAGCGTTGGCGATCGCACCGTTAAGGGTATTTGCGGTCAGGTTGACGGCAGCGTAGTCCCTGATTTTGTCGGAATGGAAGCCGGGCAATCGGCGTTTGGTGATATCTATGCCTGGTTTGGTCGCCTTCTGGGCTGGCCGCTGCACCAGCTGGCAGTGCAGCATCCTGAGCTGAAAGAGCAGATTGCAGTCAGTCAGAAACAGTTATTACCCGCGCTCACCGAAGCATGGGCAAAAAACCCCTCCCTCGATCACCTGCCGGTGGTGCTTGACTGGTTTAACGGTCGTCGCACACCCAATGCCAATCAGCGTTTGAAAGGTGTCATTACCGACCTGAATCTGGCAACCGATGCCCCGGCGCTGTTCGGCGGCCTCATCGCCGCTACCGCCTTTGGCGCACGCGCCATTATGGAATGTTTTACCGAACAGGGAATAGCCGTCAATAACGTGATGGCGCTCGGCGGCATTGCGCGCAAGAACCCGGTGATCATGCAGGCCTGCTGTGACGTGCTCAACCGACCGCTGCAAATTGTGGCCTCTGACCAGTGCTGCGCGCTGGGTGCGGCCATTTTTGCCGCTGTCGCCGCCGGTATTCATAGCGATATTCCTGCGGCACAGGCCAGCATGGCCAGCGCCGTAGAAAGTACTCTGCAACCGCGCCCTCAGCAGGCGCAACGCTTTGAACAGCTCTATCGCCGCTACCAACACTGGGCGGTCAGCGCTGAGCAGCAATACCTTCCTGAGCGCGCGCCTGAACCAACGGCGGCGGCTCACCAGACATCTCTGACCTGTTAAGGACATGACAATGACGATTTTTGATAATTATGAAGTGTGGTTTGTAATTGGTAGCCAGCATCTTTACGGCCCGGAAACGCTGCGTCAGGTGACACAGCACGCAGAGCACGTGGTGAACGCCCTTAACAGCGAAGGAAAATTGCCGTGTAAACTGGTACTGAAACCACTCGGCACCTCGCCGGATGAAATCACTGCGATTTGCCGCGATGCCAACTATGAAGATAAGTGCGCCGGCCTGATGGTCTGGCTGCACACGTTCTCTCCGGCAAAAATGTGGATCAACGGGCTGACCATCCTTAACAAACCGCTGCTGCAATTCCATACCCAGTTTAATGCCGCTCTGCCGTGGGACAGCATTGATATGGACTTTATGAATCTTAACCAGACCGCACACGGCGGCCGCGAGTTTGGCTTTATCGGTGCGCGGATGCGCCTGCAGCACAGCGTCGTTACCGGCCACTGGCAGGACAAAGACGCTCACCAGCGTATCGGTGCGTGGATGCGTCATGCGGTATCTAAACAGGATACCCGTCATCTGAAAGTCTGCCGCTTCGGCGACAACATGCGTGAAGTGGCGGTCACCGACGGTGATAAAGTCGCCGCACAGATTAAATTTGGCTTCTCGGTAAATACGTGGGCGGTGGGCGATCTGGTCCAGGTCGTTAATGCGGTAAGTGAGGGCGATATCAATGCGCTGATCGATGAATACGAAAGCAGCTATCGCCTGACGGAAGCGGCACAACTCCACGGTGACAAACGCCAGAACGTGATTGACGCGGCGCGCATTGAACTGGGCATGAAACGCTTCCTCGAAGAAGGCGGGTTCCACGCATTTACCACCACCTTTGAAGATTTACACGGCCTGAAACAGCTTCCGGGTCTTGCCGTGCAGCGTCTGATGCAGCAGGGCTACGGCTTTGCAGGCGAAGGCGACTGGAAAACTGCCGCTCTGCTTCGCATCATGAAGGTGATGTCAACCGGTCTGCAGGGCGGCACCTCATTTATGGAGGATTACACCTACCACTTTGAGAAGGGCAATGACCTGGTGCTCGGCTCGCATATGCTGGAAGTGTGCCCTTCTATTGCCACCGCTGAAAAGCCTATCCTTGACGTCCAGCCTCTCGGCATCGGCGGCAAAGCCGATCCGGCCCGTCTGATTTTCAATACCAACACCGGCCCGGCGATTGCCGCCAGTCTTATCGATCTTGGCGACCGCTTCCGTCTGCTGGTGAACTGTGTTGATTCGGTCGAAACCCCGCACGCGCTGCCGAAATTACCGGTAGCAAACGCCTTGTGGAAAGCTCAGCCGGACCTGCCGACGGCATCAGAAGCGTGGATCATCGCCGGTGGCGCGCACCATACCGTCTTCAGCCACGCGCTGACGCTGGACGATATGCGCCAGTTTACCGAGCTGCACGGCATTGAGATTGCGGTGATCGACAATGAGACTCGCCTGCCGGCCTTTAAAGATGCCCTGCGCTGGAACGAAGTTTATTACGGCTTAAAACGCTAAATGCGATGCCCGGCGGCGCTGCGCTTACCGGGCCTACAGACGATGAACAGGATATGTAGGCTAAATACGCGCTGCGCCATCCGATATGGAGAGCAATATGTTAGAAGATCTTAAACGTCAGGTGCTTGACGCGAATCTGGCATTACCAGAGCACAACCTGGTTACCCTTACCTGGGGAAACGTCAGCGCCGTCGACCGCGAACATGATGTTTTTATCATTAAGCCTTCCGGCGTCGATTATCGGGTGATGAAGGCCGAAGATATGGTGGTTGTCAGCCTGACGACCGGCAAGGTAGTGGAAGGCCATAAAAAACCCTCTTCGGATACGCCCACGCATCGCCTGCTGTATCAGGCTTTCCCAACTATTGGCGGCATTGTGCATACCCATTCACGCCATGCCACCATCTGGGCGCAGGCCGGGCAGCCCGTTCCGGCAACCGGTACCACTCATGCTGATTACTTCTACGGTGCAGTTCCCTGCACGCGCAAAATGACCGACGAAGAAATCAACGGTGAGTACGAATGGGAAACCGGCAATGTCATCGTCGAAACGTTTGAAAAACAGGGCATTGATGCCGCGCAGATGCCGGGCGTGCTGGTACATTCTCACGGTCCGTTTGCATGGGGCAAAAACGCTGAAGATGCGGTGCATAATGCGATAGTGCTGGAAGAGATCGCTTATATGGGCATCTTTTGCCGCCAGCTTGCACCAGAGCTTCCGCCGATGCAGCAAACGCTACTGGACAAGCACTACCTGCGTAAACATGGCGCTAAAGCGTATTACGGGCAATAAGCGCTATCAGCGTATGGCGTCTCGATCGGTTCACGCGGTAATATCCGGTGCTGACAGCGCGAAAAGCTGTACAAAAAATCAGTATTACGTCGGTAAAACGGCTATAATAATGGCTGATTTTATCGATGAGTATTGAGCGTGGCGCAGGCGCGAGAAGGCTTTATTTTAACCCGACACTGGCGGGATACCCCTCAGGGGACTGAAGTGACTTTCTGGCTGGCGACGGATGACGGTCCCCTGCACGTTACGCTGCCGCCCCAGGAGTCCGTTGCCTTTATTGCCGCAGAACACCTCTCCCGCGCGCAACAAACGTTACGCGGCGAGCAGGGTTTTCGACTGACGCCTCTTAAGCTTAAGGATTTTCATCGTCGTCCGGTTTACGGGCTTTATTGCCGCGCCCATCGCCAGCTCATGAACGTTGAAAAGCGGCTGCGCGAGAACGGCGTGACCGTATATGAAGCTGACGTACGCCCGCCCGATCGCTTTTTGATGGAGCGGTTTATTACCGCGCCGGTGTGGGTCGATGGCGACGAGCATGAGGGCACATTGATCAACGCCCGACTGAAGCCCAGTCCGCACTATCGTCCGCCGCTGAAGTGGGTATCGCTGGATATCGAAACCACCCGTCACGGCGAGCTGTACTGTATCGGCCTTGAAGGCTGCGGTCAGCGCGTGGTGTATATGCTCGGCCAGCCGACGGGCGGGACCCGGCCGCTCGACTTTCAACTTGAATACGTCGCCAGCCGTCCGCAACTGCTGGAAAAGCTGAACGCCTGGTTTGCTGAACACGATCCGGACGTGCTGATAGGCTGGAACGTGGTAGGTTTCGACTTACGAATGCTGCAAAAACATGCCGAACGTTACCGGATCCCGCTGCGGCTGGGGCGCGGTAACAGCGAGCTGGAATGGCGCGAGCACGGGTTCAAAAACGGCGTATTTTTCGCGCAGATGCACGGCCGGGTCATTATCGACGGCATTGATGCACTTAAATCTGCGTTCTGGAACTTCCCTTCCTTCTCACTGGAATCGGTCGCGCAGGAGCTGCTGGGTGAAGGTAAATCTATCGATAACCCCTGGGATCGCATGGATGAAATCGATCGCCGTTTTGCCGAAGATAAACCTGCATTAGCCACCTATAACCTCAAAGACTGCGAACTGGTGACGCGTATTTTCCATAAAACGGAGATCGTACCGTTTCTGCTGGAACGCGCCACTGTCAACGGCTTGCCGATCGATCGCCATGGCGGATCGGTCGCCGCGTTCAGCCACCTCTATCTCCCGCGGATGCACCGCGCGGGCTACGTCGCGCCCAACATGGGAGCAGTACCGCCGCAGGCCAGTCCCGGTGGCTACGTGATGGACTCCCGGCCCGGCCTGTATGATTCCGTGCTGGTGCTGGACTACAAAAGCCTTTATCCGTCGATTATTCGCACCTTTCTGATCGATCCGGTAGGGCTTATCGAAGGAATGGCGCAGCCCGTTCCTGAGCACAGTACTGAAGGCTTTCTCGACGCGTGGTTCTCCCGCGACACGCACTGCCTGCCGGAGATCGTTACCCAAATCTGGCACGGGCGCGAAGAGGCAAAGCATCATGGCAATAAGCCGCTGTCGCAGGCGCTGAAGATCATTATGAATGCCTTCTACGGCGTGCTTGGCACCAGCGCCTGCCGCTTTTTCGATCCGCGACTGGCTTCGTCCATCACCATGCGCGGCCATGCGATCATGCGTCAGACTAAAGAACTGATTGAAGCCGAAGGTTATGATGTGATCTACGGCGATACCGACTCCACCTTTGTGTGGCTCAAACGCCCGCACAGTGAAGATGAGGCCGCGCAGATAGGCCAGGCGCTGGTACAAAAAGTGAATGCGTGGTGGGCAACTGAGCTGAATAAATCGCAGTTGACCAGCGCGCTGGAGCTGGAATACGAAACGCATTTCTGCCGCTTTTTAATGCCGACGATCCGCGGGGCGGACACCGGGAGTAAAAAACGCTACGCCGGGCTGATTCAGGAAGGCGGTGAACAGCGCATGGTATTCAAAGGGCTGGAAACGGTGCGCACTGACTGGACACCGCTGGCGCAGCGCTTTCAGCAGGAATTATATCTGCGCATTTTCCGCCGTGAGCCGTATAAAGATTTCGTACGTGAAACTATCGACAAACTGATGGCTGGCGAGCTCGACAAGCAGCTGGTGTATCGCAAGCGGCTGCGACGTCCGCTGAGTGAGTATCAACGCAATGTGCCGCCCCACGTCCGTGCCGCACGACTGGCCGACGAAGAAAACGTCAAACGCGGCCGCGCGCCACAGTATCAAAATCGTGGGACAATCAAATACGTCTGGACGACCAGCGGTCCGGAACCCGTCGATTACCAGCATTCACCGCTGGATTATGACCATTACCTTACCCGGCAGCTGGAACCGGTAGCCGAAGGTATACTCCCTTTTATGGATGATAGTTTTGCTACACTAGTAACAGGGCAACTGGGGCTATTTTGATACGTGACGAATCCGTTGCCATCCAGTACCATAACGCCCTTTCCATTCCTGAACCCAGTTAAGACTGCTGCCGCCTTACCCCGGAAGCGGTCAGTTATTGCCTGCAATCAAAGAGATAGAGCCGAACATATATGCCTTTTACACTTGGTCAACGTTGGATCAGCGACACCGAAAGCGAACTCGGACTTGGTACTGTTGTCGCAATGGACGCACGTACTGTCACTCTGTTATTTCCGGCCACCGGAGAAAATCGTCTGTATGCACGCAGCGACTCTCCCGTAACCCGCGTGATGTTCAATCCTGGCGATACGGTAACAAGTCATGAAGGCTGGCAGTTGCACATTGATGACGTAAAAGAAGAGAATGGCCTTCTCGCCTACACCGGAACCCGTCTGGATACCGACGAGCAGGACGTGCTGCTGCGTGAGGTGTTTCTCGACAGCAAACTGGTGTTCAGCAAACCACAAGACAGGTTATTTGCCGGTCAAATCGATCGTATGGATCGGTTCTCGCTGCGCTATCGCGCGCGTAAATACCAGAGCGAGCAGTACCGTATGCCATACAGCGGCCTGCGTGGGCAGCGTACCAGCCTGATCCCGCATCAGCTTAACATTGCTCACGACGTCGGCCGTCGCCACGCGCCGCGCGTGCTGCTGGCAGACGAAGTGGGTCTGGGCAAAACCATTGAAGCCGGGATGATCCTGCATCAACAGCTGCTGTCCGGTGCCGCAGAACGTGTGCTGGTGGTTGTACCGGAAACATTGCAGCATCAGTGGCTGGTCGAAATGCTGCGCCGCTTTAATCTGCGTTTCGCGCTGTTTGATGATGAGCGCTATGCCGAAGCGCAGCATGATGCCGATAATCCTTTCGATACCGAGCAACTGGTGATCTGTTCGCTGGATTTTGTTCGCCGCAATAAGCAACGCCTTGAGCATCTGTGCGATGCCGAATGGGATCTGCTGGTCGTGGATGAAGCACATCATCTGGTGTGGAGCGAAGACGCGCCGAGCCGCGAATATACCGCTATTGAAGAACTTGCCGGGCGCATCCCGGGCGTACTGTTACTGACCGCAACGCCAGAACAGCTGGGAATGGAAAGCCACTTTGCCCGTTTACGTCTGCTGGACCCGGATCGTTTCCACGATTTCGCGCAATTCGTTGAAGAACAGAATAACTATCGTCCAGTCGCAGATGCGGTTGCCCTTCTTTTAGCGGGCAACAAACTGAGCGACAGCGAACTCAATATGCTCGGCGAACTGATTGGCGAGCAGGATATCGAGCCGCTGCTGCAAACGGCAAACAGCGAACGTGACGGTGCGCCAGCGGCCCGTCAGGAGCTGGTCGCCATGCTGATGGATCGTCACGGCACCAGCCGCGTACTGTTCCGTAACACCCGTAACGGGGTGAAAGGCTTTCCGAAACGCGAACTCAATACCATCCGGCTGCCGTTGCCGACCCAGTATCAGACGGCCATCAAAGTCTCTGGCATTATGGGTGCCCGTAAAAGCGCGGAAGATCGCGCCCGCGATATGCTATACCCGGAGCAGATTTATCAGGAATTTGAAGGCGATACCGGTACGTGGTGGAACTTCGATCCGCGTGTTGAATGGCTGATGGGCTACCTGACCAGTCACCGCTCGCAGAAAGTGCTGGTGATTTGCGCCAAAGCCGCCACTGCGCTGCAGCTGGAGCAGGTCCTGCGCGAACGAGAAGGTATTCGTGCGGCGGTCTTCCACGAGGGTATGTCGATCATCGAGCGCGACCGCGCTGCCGCGTGGTTCGGCGAGGAAGATAGCGGTGCGCAGGTGCTGCTGTGCTCAGAAATCGGTTCTGAAGGGCGTAACTTCCAGTTTGCCAGCCACCTGGTGATGTTCGATCTGCCGTTTAACCCGGACCTGCTGGAACAGCGTATCGGGCGTCTTGATCGTATTGGTCAGGCGCACGATATCCAGATCCACGTTCCGTATCTTGAGAAAACCGCCCAATCGGTACTGGTACGCTGGTATCACGAGGGCCTTGATGCCTTTGAACATACCTGCCCGACCGGGCGTGCGATTTACGACACGGTCTATCACGACCTGATTACCTATCTCGCTGCCCCGGAAAATACCGAAGGTTTCGACGATCTGATTAAAACCTGTCGCGCCCAGCACGACGCGCTGAAAGCTCAGCTCGAACAGGGCCGGGATCGCCTGCTGGAGATCCATTCCAACGGCGGCGAAAAAGCGCAGGCGCTGGCTGCCAGCATCGAAGAGCAGGATGACGATACCAACCTGATTGCCTTCGCCATGAACCTGTTTGATATCGTAGGTATTAATCAGGACGATCGCGGAGATAACCTGATTGTTCTGACGCCGTCCGATCATATGCTGGTGCCGGATTTCCCTGGCCTACCGGAAGACGGCTGCACCATTACCTTCGAGCGAGACATCGCGCTGTCACGTGAAGATGCGCAGTTCATTACCTGGGAACATCCGCTGATCCGTAACGGTCTGGATCTGATCCTGTCCGGTGATACCGGTAGCAGCACCCTGTCGCTGCTAAAAAATAAGGCCCTGCCGGTCGGTACACTGCTGCTGGAACTGATTTATGTGGTCGAAGCTCAGGCGCCGAAACAGCTGCAGCTCAACCGCTTCCTGCCGCCGACGCCGGTGCGTATGCTGCTGGACAAAAATGGCACCAATCTGGCAGCCCAGGTTGAATTTGAGACCTTTAATCGCCAGCTCAGCGCCGTTAACCGCCATACGGGCAGCAAACTGGTCAACGCGGTGCAGCAGGATGTTCACGCTATCCTGCAACAGGGCGAAGCGCAGATTGAAAAAGCCGCCCGCGCGCTGGTGGATGCGGCCCGCAGCGAGGCCGACGATAAGCTGTCTGCTGAACTGTCGCGTCTTGAAGCGTTGAAAGCTGTCAATCCGAACATTCGTGATGACGAACTGGCCGCTATTGACAGCAATCGCCAGCAGGTGATGGAAAGCCTGGCCCAGGCAGGCTGGCGTCTTGATGCGCTGCGTCTGATTGTCGTCACGCATCAGTAACGGACTCAAAGAATGGGGATGGAAAACTACAATCCGCCGCAGGAGCCCTGGCTTATCATCCTGTATCAGGATGATCATATCATGGTGGTCAACAAGCCGAGCGGCTTGTTGTCCGTGCCGGGACGCCTTGAGGAACACAAAGACAGCGTCATGACGCGCGTTCAGCGTGACTATCCGCAGGCCGAATCCGTGCATCGTCTGGATATGGCCACCAGCGGCGTGATTGTGGTCGCGCTGACCAAAGCCGCCGAGCGAGAGCTAAAACGACAGTTCCGCGAGCGCGAGCCGAAAAAGCAGTATGTCGCCCGGATTTGGGGACATCCGGCTAAAGCGGAGGGTCTGGTGGATCTGCCGCTGATTTGCGACTGGCCCAACCGGCCTAAGCAAAAGGTCTGCTTTGAAAGCGGTAAAGCGGCGCAGACCGAATATCAGGTGGTAGATTACGCGACAGATAACACCGCTCGCGTGGTCCTCAGGCCCATTACTGGCCGCTCTCATCAGCTGCGCGTGCATATGCTGGCGCTGGGGCATCCGATCCTCGGCGACCGTTTCTATGCGACGTCAGAAGCGCTGGCGTTAGCGCCGCGTCTGCTGTTGCACGCTGAGATGTTGACCATCACCCATCCGGCATACGGTACTCCGATGACGTTTAAGGTTCCGGCTGATTTCTGAGTCGTGATCATCCTCACCCCTGCCCTCTGCCTGAGGGTGAGGGGGGAGACTCCCCCACCTTATTTAAATCCTTTCTGCTCTTTAACCAGTTCGTACGCGCTCTGGATCTCCTGCGCTTTCTGCTTCGCCATCTCCATCATTTCCGGTGGGAGACCTTTCGCCACCAGCTTATCAGGATGATGCTCGCTCATCAGCTTACGGTAGGCGCGCTTGATGGTCATGGCGTCATCACCGGGCTTCACGCCCAGCACATTGCAGGCATCTTCCAGCGTCGGACCGCGCTGCGGCTGCTGCCAGCTGCCGCCTGACTGCTGTTGGTACCCGCCACCAAATTGTGCGCCGCCCTGCATCATACGCAGGAACTGATCGAACTGAGTGCGTGAAATTCCCAGCTCTTCAGCGATAACGTACAAAACTTCACGCTCGTTAGGATGCAGTTGACCGTCGGCAAAGGCGGCCTGAATCTGAATTTCCAGAAACATCCGAATCAAATCGGCACGACCAAAGCAAATACTGCGGAAAGCGCGCATTTTTTCGCGTAGCGGATAGTTATCGGCTTTTCCCACGCGAAATGCCTGCTGCGCCGCGCTGCGGGAGTCGCCATGAAGATTCATGCGATCCATAAACACGCTGGCGATGTGGATATCCGCCTCTGTTACTCTTCCTTTCGATTTGGTTAAGTGTCCCATTACTTCAAAGGTCGTGGCGAAAAACAGCGATTGTCGCTCTTGCTGGTTGGTAAACCAGTTCAGCCGACGGCTTCGCGCCTTGTCAAACATATGGCCTATCAGTAGTCCAAGCACGGCACCCCAGAAGCCGCCGCCCATCATTAACGCTACCGCTACGCCAATCACTTTGCCCCAATACTGCATATACTCCCCAAATCGTCATGCCTGTGACTAAAATATGTTTTATCATACCCGTCATTCTATGCCGTGCCTAACATAAGGCATGAAACGGGCAGGATTAAGACTAGCGCGATCCGAATGAGTAAGTTAGTCTCTGACCGTTTGCTAGTCGCTACGCCACTGATGACGGAACAACACATAAAACGTATGAAAAAACGTATTCCCACCCTTCTGGCCACCATGATCGCCAGCGCCCTGTATAGCCACCAGGGTATGGCCGCCGATCTCGCCTCGCAGTGTATGCTGGGCGTGCCGAGCTATAACCGTCCTCTGGTGCAGGGCGAGCCAAACGAATTGCCAGTTACCATTAATGCTGATCATGCCAAAGGAAATTATCCCGATGATGCAGCATTTACCGGCAATGTGGACATTAATCAGGGCAATAGCCGTCTGCAGGCTGATGAAGTACAGCTTCATCAGAAAGAGGTTGCCGGTCAGCCGCAACCGGTTCGTACCGTTGATGCACTGGGTAACGTGCACTACGACGATAACCAGGTGATCCTGAAAGGGCCAAAAGGCTGGGCTAACCTGAACACCAAAGACACTAACATCTGGGAAGGTGACTATCAGATGGTGGGACGTCAGGGTCGCGGTAAAGCGGATCTGATGAAACAGCGTGGCGAAAACCGTTATACCATTCTGGAAAACGGTACGTTTACCTCCTGTCTGCCGGGTTCGAATACCTGGAGCGTGGTCGGTAGCGAAGTGATCCACGACCGTGAGGAGCAGGTTGCAGAAATCTGGAATGCCCGCTTCAAACTGGGTCCGGTGCCCGTTTTTTACAGCCCGTACCTGCAATTACCGGTAGGTGATAAACGCCGCTCAGGTTTCTTGATCCCCAATGCCAAATACAGCAGCAAGAACTATTTTGAGTTTACCCTGCCGTATTACTGGAACATTGCGCCGAACATGGACGCCACCATCACGCCGCACTACATGCATCGTCGTGGCAATGTGATGTGGGAGAACGAATTCCGCTATCTGTCTCAGGCGGGAGCAGGTCTGATGGAGCTGGATTATCTGCCATCAGATGACGTGTATCAGGACGATCACGACAAAGAGGGTAGCCGCCATCGCTGGTTGTTCTTCTGGCAACATGCCGGCGTTATGGATCAGGTCTGGCGCTTTAATGTCGACTATACCAAAGTCAGCGACTCGAACTATTTTAACGACTTTGACAGCAAATACGGATCCAGTACCGACGGCTATGCGACACAAAAATTCAGCCTCGGCTATGCGGTGCAGAATTTTGACGCGACGGTATCAACCAAGCAGTTCCAGGTCTTTAGCGATCAAAATAATAGCAGCTACTCCGCTGAGCCACAGCTTGACCTTAACTATTATCAAAACGACGTCGGTCCGTTTGATACCCGTATTTATGGTCAGGCCGTGCATTTCGTGAATACCGAAAGCAATCAGCCCGAAGCAACGCGTTTGCATCTGGAGCCGACCATCAATCTGCCGCTGTCTAACGGCTGGGGAAGCATTAATACCGAAGCCAAATTGCTGGCAACGCATTATCAGCAGACCAATCTGGACACCTATAACCGCAACAATACCAATCAGCTCGATGAGTCGGTTAACCGTACCATGCCGCAGTTCAAAGTCGACGGTAAGATGGTTTTTGAGCGCGATATGCACCTGGCCGAGGGTTATACCCAAACGCTGGAGCCGCGCGCGCAGTATCTGTACGTGCCGTATCGCGACCAGAGCCGCATTAATAACTACGACTCGTCGCTACTGCAATCCGACTATACCGGTTTGTTCCGCGACCGCAGCTATGGTGGTCTTGACCGTATCGCATCGGCAAACCAGGTGACGACCGGCCTGACCTCGCGAATTTATGATGATGCTGCCGTGGAACGTTTTAACGTTTCCGTTGGTCAAATCTACTACTTCACCGAATCGCGTACTGGTGATGACGCTAACATTAAGTGGGAAGATGACGACAAGACTGGTTCTCTGGTCTGGGCGGGCGACACCTACTGGCGTATCTCCGATCGCTGGGGTCTGCGCGGCGGTGTGCAATACGATACGCGTCTGGACAACGTTGCCACCAGCAGCAGCAGCATTGAATATCGTCGCGATCAGGATCGTCTGTTACAGCTGAACTATCGTTATGCCAGCCCGGAATATATTCAGGCGACGCTGCCATCATACGCAACGTCGGATGAATACAAAGCAGGTATCTCGCAGGTCGGTGCAGTGGGTAGCTGGCCAATTGCCGACCGTTGGTCGTTCGTTGGCGCATGGTACTTTGATACTAACGAGAAAAAAGCGGCTGACCAGATGGTGGGCGTGCAGTACAACTCTTGCTGTTATGCGATCCGTGTCGGTTATGAACGCAAACTTAACGGCTGGGAAAACGATCAAAGCGTGTACGATAACGTCATCGGCTTTAATATTGAACTGCGTGGCCTGAGTTCGAACTATGGTCTGGGCACACAGCAGATGCTGCGCTCGAACATTTTGCCTTACCGTAGCTCTCTGTAATGCAGTTGTTTGAACATGTACTCCGCATTGCGGTTAATTGAAATGGAAAATGTATGAAGAACTGGAAAAAGCTGCTTCCTGCTTTCGCCCTCGCACTGGTGGTGAATTCAGCGTTCGCTGCCCCTCAGGTTGTCGATAAAGTAGCAGCCGTCGTCAACAACGGCGTCGTTCTGGAAAGTGACGTCGATGGGCTGATGCAGTCGGTCAAGATGAACGCGGGTCAGGCCGGGCAGCAGTTGCCGGATGACGCTACGCTGCGCCACCAAATTCTCGAGCGTTTGATCATGGATCAAATTATCCTGCAAATGGGGCAAAAGATGGGGGTGAAAATCTCCGATCAGCAGCTTGACGAGGCCATTGCTAATATCGCTAAGCAGAACAACATGACGCTGGATCAGATGCGTAGCCGTCTGGCCTACGACGGTCTGAACTACAGCACTTATCGCGGCCAGATCCGCAAAGAGATGACTATCTCTGAAGTGCGCAATAACGAAGTTCGTCGTCGCGTTACCGTACTGCCGCAGGAAGTGGATTCTCTGGCTAAACAGATTGGCAATCAGAACGATGCCAGCACTGAACTTAACCTGAGCCATATTCTGCTGCCGCTGCCGGAAAACCCGTCTTCTGAGGAAGTGAGTACCGCGCAGGAACAGGCAAATTCCATTATTGAACAGGCCCGTAACGGCGCTGACTTCGGCAAACTGGCAATCAGCTACTCTGCCGATCAGCAAGCGCTTCAGGGCGGGCAAATGGGCTGGGGCCGGATTCAGGAGCTGCCGGGGCTTTTCGCTCAGGCGTTAAGCACCGCGAAGAAAGGCGATATTATCGGACCTATTCGTTCAGGCGTCGGCTTTCACATCCTGAAAGTGAACGACATGCGCGGCCAGAATCAGAATATTTCCGTGACCGAAGCCCATGCACGTCACATTCTGCTAAAACCGTCGCCGATCATGACCGACGATCAGGCTCGGGTGAAACTGGAAGAAATCGCAGCGGATATCAAAAGCGGTAAAACCACCTTTGCCAACGCAGCTAAAGATTTCTCTCAGGACCCCGGTTCAGCTAATCAGGGTGGCGATCTGGGTTGGGCTACGCCTAACATGTACGATCCGTCTTTCCGCGATGCGCTGATGAAACTGAACAAAGGCCAGATGAGTGCACCAGTACATTCTTCTTTCGGCTGGCACCTGATCGAACTGCTGGATACGCGCCAGGTTGATAAAACCGACGCGGCGCAGAAAGATAAAGCTTACCGGATGTTAATGAACCGTAAGTTCTCAGAAGAAGCGGCCACCTGGATGCAGGAACAGCGCGCAACGGCTTACGTTAAAATTCTGAGTAACTAATGGCGCCTATTCACCGCGTGGTAATCACTCCCGGCGAACCTGCCGGGATTGGTCCCGATCTTGTCGTCCAGCTTGCGCAGCGCGAATGGCCCGTTGAACTGGTTGTTTGCGCCGATGCGACACTGTTAACAGACCGGGCAGCGATGCTCGGTCTGCCGCTTTCTCTGCTCCCGTGGTCGCCCTTGCAACCTGCGCGCCCGCAACGCGCCGGAACCCTGACGTTATTACCTGTCCCACTGCGCGCCCCCGCGATCGCCGGGCAACTTAGTGTGGAAAATGGGCATTATGTAGTAGAGACGCTCGCACGCGCCTGCGATGGCTGTCTGAGCGGTGAATTTGCCGCGCTGATCACCGGCCCCGTACATAAGGGCGCGATCAACGATGCCGGCCTTCCCTTCACCGGGCACACGGAATTTTTCGAAGCGCGCGCCCAGGCACCCAAAGTCGTGATGATGCTGGCCACTGAAGAACTGCGCGTGGCGCTGGCAACGACGCATCTGCCGCTGCGCGATGTGGCCGATGCAATCACCCCGGATCTGCTGCGTGATGTCATTGCAATTTTGCATAGCGACTTACAACATAAGTTTGGCATTGCGAAGCCGCACATCCTGGTGTGTGGCCTGAACCCGCATGCCGGGGAAGGCGGTCATATGGGTACTGAAGAGATCGACGTGTTGATCCCGGTACTGGAAGAAATGCGGGCGCAGGGCATGAATCTGAGCGGGCCACTGCCGGCTGACACGTTATTTCAGCCAAAATACCTTGATAATGCAGATGCGGTGCTGGCGATGTACCACGATCAGGGTCTGCCCGTGCTAAAATACCAGGGCTTTGGGCGCGGCGTTAATATTACGCTTGGCCTACCCTTTATTCGAACTTCCGTTGACCACGGTACCGCGCTTGAACTGGCGGGCCACGGGAAAGCGGATGTCGGTAGTTTCATTACGGCGCTTAATCTCGCCATCAAAATGATTGTTAATAGCAAATGAATAATCGAGTCCATCAGGGCCACTTAGCCCGTAAACGCTTCGGGCAGAACTTCCTCAACGATCAATTCGTGATCGACAGCATTGTATCGGCCATTAATCCGCAAAAAGGCCAGGCTATGGTTGAAATCGGCCCCGGTCTTGCCGCACTGACCGAGCCGGTTGGTGAACGTCTGGATAAAATGACGGTCATTGAGCTGGACCGCGATCTGGCTGCGCGTCTGCAAACGCACCCGTTTCTCGGGCCGAAGCTGACGGTTTACCAGCAGGATGCGATGACCATGAACTTCAGCGAGCTGTCAGAGACGCTGGGTCAGCCGCTGCGGGTGTTCGGCAACCTGCCTTACAATATTTCTACCCCGCTGATGTTCCACCTCTTTAGCTATACTAACGCCATTGCTGACATGCACTTTATGTTGCAAAAAGAAGTGGTCAATCGACTGGTTGCAGGACCAAACAGTAAAGCGTATGGTCGATTAAGCGTCATGGCACAATATTATTGTCAAGTGATCCCGGTACTGGAAGTTCCGCCGACCGCCTTTACGCCTGCGCCAAAAGTCGATTCCGCGGTTGTCCGTCTGGTACCGCATGCCGTGATGCCACATCCGGTAAAAGAAATTCGCGTGCTGAGCCGTATTACGACCGAAGCCTTCAACCAGCGTCGTAAAACTATCCGTAACAGTCTCGGCAACGTGTTTAGCGTTGAGGTACTGACGGAGCTGGGTGTCGATCCCGCTATGCGTGCCGAGAATATCTCGGTTGCGCAATACTGCAAGCTGGCTAATTATCTGGTCGATAACACGCCACCTAAAGAGAGCTAACCGATGATTAATTCGCCCCGAGTTTGCGTACAGGTCCAGAGCGTCTACATTGAGGCGCAGTCCTCTGTCGAAGATGAGCGCTACGTTTTTTCCTATACGGTGATTATTCGTAATCTGGGGCGACATCCGGTTCAGCTTTTAGGCCGTTACTGGTTAATTACCAATGCCAACGGTCGTGAAACTGAAGTACAGGGCGAAGGTGTGGTCGGCGTTCAGCCTCACATCGCGCCCGGAAGTGAATATCAATATACCAGCGGTGCCGTACTCGAAACGCCTCTCGGCACAATGCAGGGCCACTACGATATGATCGATGAAAATGGTAATGCGTTCACCATCGATATTCCCGTTTTCCGACTCGCTGTCCCTACTCTGATCCATTAAAACTATGTCGACATATCTGATTGGCGATGTTCATGGTTGCTACGATGAACTGATCGCGTTGTTAAAGCAGGTAAACTTTACCCCTGAGCAAGACACTCTCTGGTTAACGGGCGATTTGGTTGCCCGGGGTCCCGGCTCGCTGGACGTCCTGCGTTTCGTCAAGTCGCTTGGTGATAGCGTACGCATGGTACTCGGCAACCACGATTTACATCTTCTGGCCGTTTTTGCAGGCATTAGCCGTAACAAACCTAAAGACCGTATTTCGCCGCTGCTTGACGCACCGGATGCCGATGAACTGATTAACTGGCTACGCCGCCAGCCGCTGCTTCAGGTCGATGAAGAGAAAAAGCTGGTGATGGCGCACGCGGGTATTACCCCTCAGTGGGATCTGCCGACCGCTATTGCCTGCGCGCGCGATGTCGAAGCCGTACTGGCCAGCGACTCCTATCCTTTCTTCCTTGATGCCATGTATGGTGACATGCCAAACAACTGGTCTCCTGAACTGTCAGGCGTAGCCCGGCTGCGCTTTATCACCAATGCGTTTACCCGTATGCGGTATTGCTTTCCGAACGGCCAGCTGGATATGTACGCCAAAGAAGCGCCGGAAAATGCACCTGCACCACTCAAACCCTGGTTTGCCATTCCGGGACCGGTGAGTGAAGCGTACAGCATTGTGTTTGGCCACTGGGCATCGCTGGAAGGAAAAGGCACGCCGGAAGGCGTCTACGCGCTGGATACCGGCTGTTGCTGGGGCGGCGATATGACCTGCATGCGCTGGGAAGATAAGCAGTACTTTGTTCAGCCGTCAAACCGGCAGATGGATCCTGACGCAGGTGAGGCGGTAGCCTCATAACAGGCCGCCTGACTGGGCAACAAAAAGCCCCGCGTGCGGGGCTTTTGCTTAACGACGTTCCAGCACTTCAAAACAGTAGCTGTGTGAGTTCTGCTCATCTGCATCATGAAACTCGCTAAAAACGGATTCCCATTCATCCGGCTCGTAGTCCGGGAAATGGGTGTCACCTTCTACTTCAGCATCAATATGCGTCAAATAAAGCTTATGTGCTTTAGGCAGGAACTGTTCGTAAACGCGCCCGCCGCCTATCACCATAATTTCTTCGGCATCGCCGCAGGCAGCAATCGCTTCATCAACAGATTTCACCCACTGCACGCGATCGTCGGTGCCTGGCTGGCTGCTGATAACGATATTTTTACGCCCTGGCAGCGGGCGACCGATAGATTCCCAGGTCAGGCGACCCATCACCACTGGCTTGTTCAGCGTAGTGCGTTTAAACCAGGCGAGATCTGCGGGCAGATTCCACGGCATAGCATTTTCCATGCCGATGACGCGATCTACCGCTAACGCCGCAATCAAACTGATCATTGAAGTTTTCCCGGATACTAAAAATTTGTCGTCACTATACGTAAAGCCTAATCTTTCGTCGACTGGCTACACGGTAAAGAACGGGAAATTTTTCATTGTTGTGAAAAGGGCATAGTCCTGCTGTTGCCCTCCCCTGTCTCTGTACAAGATTTTACGCATAATTATTATGCTACGGTATAAAAGAAGTTAGAGATATGCGCTTTTTTCTGTACCGCTGGGTATGCCTGTAGTCCCGTCATTTCCCTGCATCAACGATAACTGGTGGCATAGACGATGAACATTGACGAACTAAAAGCAGCGTAAAGCGGTTTAATCTCAGGTATTGATATAAATAAATTACATATATTAAGATAGGTTAAAGTTATATTTTAGAAAATTACTATATACATAGCTGGGTGAATAATTAATAATTTTATACATATCAGTAATAATTCACCTCCTCTCAATTGACCAATCTTCAATTTAACATGATTGTCATTGCCTCTCTCGCAAACGGATCTGTATATGAGCAATAAGAAATTTGAATTAAATAGAATTACAAAAACCCTCAGTTGTTTTTTTCCTGCCTTTTTAATATTCACACCAATAATTAGTTCAGCGGCAACTATTGATAAGTCGACATCCCTCCCGCAAACCTTCGCCACGGATAAAAGCTACACGATTAACAAAGACGTCACAATTTCCTCCCCTGATACTATCCCGGCCGTTACTGTCTCAGGCCATGCAACGGAAATGGTGACTAATGATGGAAATATTTCCGGTAGCGGTAACGGATTAGCAATCGATACCGAAGCGCAAAGCATCACCATTAATAATGAAGAAGGCGCAACTATTACCTCTGCGTCGGGCAATGCCGTCAATATTGAGTCTATGCTCGGCCAATTTAATAATAGTGGTAAAATTTCCGGCGCTGAACATGGAATATTTGTGAGTGAAAATACATCCGCACTGACGCTGACTAACGCCGTAAGCGGGATCATCGAAGGTAAAACTGGTATCAGCGTAGGTGCCGGGATCGGTATTCATAATGAAGGCATTATTTCCGGTTCCGGGGGAGATGGGATCCTTCTGACCGGCGGTAATTCTAAAATCACTAATACCGGAACGATTAACGGTACAACCAATGGTATTGAAATTACCGCCAGTGCTAAAGCTGACATTGCCAACTCAGGGTTGTTAGGTGGCGGTGATACGGCAATTTTATTCGCCAGCAGCAAAAATAATACGTTGACCCTTGATACCGGCTCAGTACTCAATGGTGATGTAGTTTCAACCTTATCGACAGGCAATACCGTCAGGCTGCTTGGAACGGGTACTGAGGACAGCAATTTTATTGGCCTGAATGATGACGATGGTTTCGCATCAATGATAATGGATGGCGACAACTGGACCCTGACGGGTGACATAGACATTATTGGGTCCGGAAACTCTCTGCAGATAAATAGCGGCGAGCTTACGCTGTCAGGGGCGGTCACCAATAGCGAGGGGACAACATGGGTTGCTGAGAATGCCTCGCTGCAATTGGGCGATGGGCAAAGTACAGCAAGCCTTAGCGGAGAGTTGACCAATAATGGCACCGTCATCTTCAATCAGGGCGTTGATTCACGTTTCGCAACCGGTATCACTGGCAGCGGAAGCGTCGAAAAAAAAGATGCCAACAGGCTGACGCTGACGGGAAATAATAGCTATACAGGTAATACCACGCTATACAGCGGCACTACGCTGGTTGCTGAAGGCGCAACGCTTGGCGTCAGCGGCAGCAGTGCAAGCATCACTATTGAGAACGGCGCGCAGTTTGCGTCCGCAGGCGAGGTTAATAACAATATTAACGTTCTCAGGGGCGGCACACTGGCAGCGTGGAATGCCATCAGTGGGAACATAACATCTACGGCAACAGGCGCTGATACCATCAATGGTAATGTAAGCAACAGCGGTACTCTGCTTCTTGCAGCTCAGGACAATAGTGTGGGTAATGACTTCACGATTATCGGCGATTACACCGGGTCTGAAGGTAGCACAATCGTGATGAACAGTGAGCTGGGTGACGACAACGCGCCGACGGATCACTTAACGATTACCGGCAGCAGTTTCGGCCAGTCAGGGGTAAGCATTACTAATATCGGCGGAATGGGCGCACAAACCGTCAACGGTATGGAAGTGGTTAGCGTAGGGGGGAACTCTGACGCCACGCTGTCATTGACGCGTCCCGTTGTTGTTGGCGCATGGGAATACAGCCTTAATCAACATAACGACGGTAACTGGTATCTGGAATCGATTGTAAATCCTGATGACCAGGATGGCAATGACGATAGCGGTGGTAATAATGACAGCGGTGGCAATGACGACAGCGGTGGCAATGACGGCAGCGGTGGTAATGACGACAGCGGTGGTAATACCGACAACGGTGGCGACAATGTCCCTGAAGTTATGGCCCCGGAAGTAGGAGCCTATTTAGGTAACTATCTGGCTGCTCAGAGTATGTTCCTGCAAAAGCGTGACGATCGCGATCAGCTTACCTTCCGTAACAAAGAGGATTTGAATACCTGGATGTACGTCAAAGGTCACTATCATGAAAATGATGCAGGCGGCGATAAAGTTAACTATGACACTACCGCAACCGTCCTGCAGATCGGCAGCGATTTCCTCAGCAAGCCAATGGATACCGGCGTTTTACACGCTGGCGCGATGTTTGGTGCTGGTCAGGCAAAAACCCATTCCAGCGCTAAAAATAATAAGCGTGATGCTGAAGGTAAAGTGGATGGTTTTAACGCCGGTCTGTATGCCACCTGGCAGGAGGATGAGAATCTGCGGCTGGGCAGCTACATAGATACCTGGGCCTCTTATAGCTGGTATAACAATAAAGTAACCAGCGATCGTAACGATGAAGATTACGACAGTGAGGGCTTTGCTGTGTCTATGGAAGTTGGCCACGCATGGATTGTAGCATCCGAAAATGAACGGACCTGGAAAATTGAACCGCAGGCACAGCTCATTTATAGCTATCTGGACCAGGACGATCATACGGATAAAGATGGCGTGCGCATCTCGACCAAAGACAATGACAGCATACTCGGTCGTCTCGGAGTGAAATCCAGCTACTTCCAGCAGAAAGATGTTAAAGCGTGGCAACCGTATGTTGCAGTAAACTGGCTGAAAGGCGCAGGTCAGAACGACGTCACATTTAACGATGAGAGCGTCAGCAATGATACTCCCGACGACCGCGGTCAGCTAGAACTGGGCGTTACCGGAAATCTGAGTGAAAGCACCACCATTTCACTGCGCGCAAGCGGTGAATGGGGGGAAAATAGCTACGCGGCCTATGGTGGCCATGTTCTGCTGAACCACCGCTGGTAATTCCTGCCAACAAAAAAGCAGCGGTCGGACCGCTGCTTTTTTATCTGTCAATCGCTATGCCAGTGCAGGTAAACCCCGCCATTACATAGCCATCACAAAATGCTTAATTATCGAGTTCATTCATTCCTTTAACCTGATCGCGGTTAATTTGCTCGGTTTTACCGGTTTCAGCATTTTCATAGGAAACCAGACCGGTATCGCTGTCCACTTCTGGCTTGCCATCGGTCACAATCGTTTTGCCATCGGTAGTCTTAACGGCCTGGTTAGAGGAACAACCGGCGACGGTTAACAGGGCTGCGGCAGCAAAAAGTGAAGAGATAAAAAGATTCTTGCGCATGGTGTACTCCCTTGCTTTCAGTTGGATTTGATTACTTACCTGATTATTTTAGATTAAATTACTGAAAGCGGACGGAAAACCAGACGGTTCCGAAGTCGGGCACCTGGACGCGCAGGTGCCTTTCCGAAAAGCTACTTTTTCAGCTCAAGAATAGAACTCATCATGGTGAAGTGCAGTGTGTTCATGACCTCATAATACTTTGTTGTTTCCTCGCCGCCGGTTTTAAGCTTGCGCCACTTCTCCCGATTCTGTTTTTCAAATTCTTTCCGTAAATCCTGCTGCTCGCTTGCCGATTCTGCATGAATAAAAGCGGTATAGATTTTAGTGGCATCCTCCAGGTTTTGCTGTAGCTCGGGCGAGGTAAAATGCGCGGTGACGTCAGGCGCCTGATAGCGTGACTCGGTAATGCGGGTAAGCTGGTTATAATCAGTGGACGGCGAAAATTCATTGGCATAATAATGCTGAAAATCGTCGACCCGGAAAATTTTAGTTTTGTAATTGTCTTTCGACGTTGAAGACATGGATTCCGGGAAAGCTTCTGTCGGCCCCAGATCCCAGTTACGGTTAAAATTATCAATAAATAGCTCGCTACCCAGATCGTTAAACGGACCTGTAACGGTTTGGCCGTTGATCGTAAGGGTGTGGACATCACTGCTTTCACTGCCAGGCGTGGTTCCTTCAGCCAGATATTTTTGCACAACGTACACATAGCGCGTGCGGGTTGGGTTAATTAAACCGCTTATCCCGGAATTTGATGAGGCATCAAAGACGCTAAACTTGACGTTGTCGCCATTTTCCAGCGCCAGCGTATGTTGCCCGGCATCCAGCTTGATATTGTGCGTTTCTTTCGCCGGAATAGTTATTTTTTCATTGTCGATTGAAACAGCAATCGGTTTCCCGGTGGGATTATCAATAATGAACTCTTTATTATCCCCAAAGCAGGCAGTTAAGGTAATACAGGCCCCAAGCAGCAACGTTCTTTTTAACACGTATTTCTCCTTCAACGTAAAAACGGGATTCGTTTAATTAAACGGTTTTAATGGTAAAGGAAGACTGCAAAAACGTGGGAAAAATTAACCTATTAAAACCAGGGGGAACACAATAAAAAAGCCAGCTTGCGCTGGCTTTTAATCGGTATTTTACGGCTTATTTTTGGATCTGCGCGTGCATCTCCTGTACCGATGTAACTTTCTCAGTCGCATCGGCATTAAGCGCCATCGCAGTGGCGAAACCGCCGTTCAGGGTGGTGTCATAATGCACTTTATACTGAAGTGCACTCCGGCGGATAAGCCTGGAGTCTTCAATTGCCTGACGACCTGCGGTGGTATTAATGATGTAGGTATATTCGCCATTCTTAATGCGATCCTGAATATGCGGACGCCCTTCATGCACTTTATTGACCAGACGCGGGTTAATCCCGGCTTCGCCCAGTACCACTGCCGTACCATGGGTCGCATCCAGTTCGAAGCCCTGTTTAAGCAGTTTCGCCGCCAGGTCCACCACCCGCTCCTTGTCACCTTCACGAACGGAAAGCAGCGCGCGCCCCTGTTTCTTCATGGTCGAGTTGCTGCCCAACTGGGCTTTGGCAAAAGCTTCGGCAAAAGTACGGCCTACGCCCATCACTTCACCGGTAGAGCGCATTTCTGGCCCCAATAGCGGGTCAACGCCGGGGAATTTGTTAAACGGTAAGACCACTTCTTTCACTGAATAATAGGGCGGGATGATTTCTTTGGTTACGCCCTGTTCGGCAAGTGATTTTCCGGCCATCACGCGAGCCGCCACTTTCGCCAGCGGTACGCCGGTAGCTTTAGAGACAAACGGCACGGTACGCGCGGCGCGCGGGTTAACTTCAATCAGGTACACTTCATTGTCTTTCACCGCAAATTGCACATTCATTAAACCGCGCACCTGCAATTCGAAAGCCAGTTTCTGCACCTGCTGACGCATTACGTCCTGAATTTCCTGGCTCAACGTATAGGCAGGCAGCGAACAGGCTGAGTCACCAGAGTGTACACCCGCCTGTTCAATATGCTCCATAATGCCGCCAATCAGCACCATTTCGCCGTCGCAGATGGCATCCACATCGACCTCGACCGCATCGTCAAGGAAGCGATCCAGCAGTACCGGGGCATCATTAGAGACGCTGACCGCGGTCAGGAAGTAGCGACGCAGGTCGGTTTCGTCGTAGACGATTTCCATTGCCCGACCGCCAAGCACATAAGAAGGACGCACCACCAGCGGGTAACCAATTTCTTTCGCTTTCTCTACTGCCATTTCGATAGCGGTCACGGTAGCGTTGGCCGGTTGCTTCAGTTTCAGGCGATCTACGGCCTGCTGGAAACGCTCACGGTCTTCCGCACGGTCAATCGCGTCCGGGCTGGTACCGATAACCGGTACGCCTGCGGCTTCCAGCGCACGCGCCAGTTTCAGCGGCGTCTGACCGCCGTACTGTACGATAACGCCTTTTGGTTTTTCGATGCGTACGATTTCCAGCACGTCTTCCAGCGTTACCGGTTCGAAGTACAAACGATCGGAGGTATCGTAATCGGTAGAAACCGTTTCCGGGTTACAGTTGACCATAATGGTTTCATAACCATCTTCACGTAGCGCCAGCGATGCGTGGACGCAGCAGTAGTCAAATTCAATGCCCTGGCCGATACGGTTTGGACCGCCGCCAAGCACCATAATTTTGTCACGATCGACCGAAGGGTTCGCTTCGCACTCGTCTTCCCAGGTGGAGTACATATACGCCGTATCCGTGGCAAATTCTGCTGCACAGGTATCAACACGCTTATACACCGGGTGTAGGTTGTACTGGTCGCGCAGCTTGCGCACTTCAGACTCGCGCACGCCTGCCAGCTGAGCCAGACGAGCATCAGCAAAGCCTTTACGTTTTAACTGACGCAGGAAATCCGCGTTCAGACCAGTGATGCCGACCTCTGCAACCTTCTCTTCCAGTCGAACCAGTTCTTCGATTTGCACCAGGAACCAGCGGTCGATATTTGTCAGATTGAATACGCCATCGACCGAGAAACCGGCGCGGAAAGCATCAGCGATATACCAGATACGCTCTGCACCTGCATCTTTCAGCTCGCGGCGGATTTTGGTCAGCGCATCGGCATCATCAAGATTGACTTTCGGATCCAGCCCGGTCGCACCTACTTCAAGACCGCGCAGGGCTTTTTGCAGCGATTCCTGCTGCGTACGGCCAATCGCCATCACCTCACCCACCGATTTCATCTGGGTGGTCAGACGGTCGTTGGCGCCGACGAATTTTTCAAAGTTAAAGCGCGGAATTTTTGTCACAACGTAATCGATGGAAGGCTCAAATGAGGCCGGAGTGCGACCGCCGGTAATATCATTCATCAGCTCGTCGAGGGTGTAACCCACCGCCAGCTTGGCGGCAACTTTGGCTATTGGGAAGCCGGTCGCTTTTGATGCCAGCGCTGAAGAACGGGAAACGCGCGGGTTCATTTCGATAACAATCAGGCGACCATCTTTCGGATTTACCGAGAACTGTACGTTAGAGCCGCCGGTTTCAACGCCAATTTCACGCAGCACCGCCATCGAGGCGTTACGCATGATTTGATATTCTTTATCGGTCAGGGTCTGAGCTGGCGCAACCGTAATAGAATCGCCGGTATGGATCCCCATGGCGTCGAAGTTTTCGATGGAGCAAACGATAATACAGTTATCATTTTTATCGCGCACCACTTCCATTTCATACTCTTTCCAGCCAATCAGCGACTCATCAATCAGCAGCTCTTTGGTCGGAGAAAGATCCAGTCCACGCTCGCAAATCTCTTCAAACTCTTCGCGGTTGTACGCAATGCCGCCACCGGTACCGCCCATGGTAAAGGACGGGCGAATAATGCAGGGATAGCCCACATCGGCGGCCACCGCCAGCGCTTCTTCCATAGTGTGAGCAATGCCGGAACGTGCGGTATCAAGGCCGATTTTTTTCATCGCGACGTCGAAACGACGACGATCTTCGGCTTTATCAATGGCGTCGGCAGTGGCACCAATCATGGTGACGCCAAATTCGTCGAGTACGCCCTGACGTTCCAGCTCCAGCGCGCAGTTCAGTGCTGTCTGGCCGCCCATCGTCGGCAGAACGGCATCCGGGCGCTCTTTTTCAATGATCTTACGCACGACTTCCCAGTGGATTGGCTCAATATAGGTTGCATCGGCCATTTCCGGGTCGGTCATGATGGTTGCCGGATTGGAGTTCACCAGAATGACGCGGTAACCCTCTTCGCGCAGCGCTTTACACGCCTGTGCACCGGAGTAGTCAAATTCACACGCCTGACCGATGACAATCGGGCCAGCGCCAAGGATCAGGATGCTTTTAATATCTGTACGTTTTGGCATTTTCTTTTCGGCTCCTGATTATTTGGCGACAGAACGGTATTGCTCAATTAAGGCGATAAAGTGGTCAAACAGCGGTGCGGCATCATGCGGACCTGGGCTGGCTTCCGGGTGCCCCTGGAAGCTGAATGCCGGTTTATCCGTACGGTGAATTCCCTGTAATGTGCCATCAAACAGCGAGGTATGGGTTACGCGCAGGTTGGCAGGCATTGACGCTTCATCGACCGCAAAGCCGTGGTTTTGCGCAGTGATCATCACGGTATTATTGTCTATATCTTTAACCGGATGGTTGCCGCCATGATGACCAAATTTCATTTTCACGGTTTTCGCCCCGCTGGCCAGAGCCAACAGCTGATGCCCCAGGCAGATACCAAAAACAGGAATATCCGTCTCAAGGAAGGTTTTGATCGCACTGATAGCGTAATCGCACGGTGCCGGATCGCCCGGACCGTTAGAGAGGAAAATGCCGTCAGGACCCATTTTCAACACCTCTTCAGCCGGCGTTTGGGCTGGTACAATGGTCAGGCGGCAGCCGCGGTCGACCAGCATACGCAAAATATTGCGCTTGGCACCATAGTCATAAGCCACAACGTGGAAGGACAGTTCCTGTTCTGGTGTAGCCTCTGGCAGTTCACCTGCCAGGGTCCAGCTTCCCTGCGTCCAGCTGTAGGTTTCAGCCGTGGTCACTTCTTTTGCTAAATCCATCCCGTTCAATCCCGGGAACGCTTTCGCCTTCTCCAGCGCCAGTTGCGCATCCAGATTATCACCGGTAATGATACAACCGTTCTGTGCACCTTTTTCACGCAGCAGGCGAGTGAGTTTGCGGGTATCGATATCGGCAATGGCAACGATGTTGTGACGCTTGAGGTAAGAAGAGAGGTCTTCGGTACTGCGGTAGTTGCTGGCAATCAGCGGGAGATCCCGAATAATTAGCCCCTGAGCATGTACCCGGGAAGATTCTTCATCGGCCTGATTGGTGCCGACATTGCCGATATGGGGATAAGTAAGAGTGACGATTTGGCGGGAGTAGGAAGGATCAGTGAGGATTTCTTGATAACCGGTCATTGAAGTATTGAAAACGACTTCCCCAACCGCCGAACCTGTTGCCCCGATGGCCCGACCGTAAAACTGGGTTCCGTCTTCCAGAACCAATAGCGCTGACTTAATCAAAACACCCTCCAGAGAATATTCACTCACTTTATCTGCATATTAATTCATAATTAACGCCTGAATCAATGCAAATTTCGTTTACCGGTGGATTTCTGGCAAACGGCGGCATTCTGAAGATAAGTCAGCATGAAGTCAACTCTAAACGTTATTTAAATGTTATTTTTGCCATGTCCGGCAACAATATCTATTTCCATCCATATAAAGTATGAAATCTTTCATTACGTAAACGCTTGCGCATAAGATAAAACGCGACAACAGTCTGAACAGGTAGCTATGGCGAAGGATAAAGGCTTTTGAAGGTAAGAACCGGAGGGAAAATCGATTTTAATTTATTCTTTTAAGAATTTAAGACAATAAAAGCAATGAAACATGAAAAACCAGGGCGATACCTGTACCGCCCCTTTTACAATCAAACTATTACGATAAAAAAAATTGCATATAAATGGGAGAAAACTCTATAAATTGTTTAACCCCAGAACATCTTTCATATCAAAAAGACCTCTCTCTCTCGATTTTAGCCACAATGCGGATTTAATAGCACCATTCGCGAAAGTCATACGGCTGGAGGCTTTATGCGTAATTTCTATACGCTCGCCAATATCGGCAAACATCGCTGTATGTTCACCAATGATGTCACCTGCCCGCACGGTGGCAAAACCGATGCTTCCCGGTATGCGTTCACCCGTATGCCCTTCTCTGCTATACACCGCACAATCAGCAAGATTTTTATCCAGCGCCTGAGCGATAACTTCCCCCATCGCCAGTGCCGTGCCTGACGGGGCATCCACTTTATGGCGATGATGCGCCTCTGTGATTTCAATATCGGTATAATCGCCCATTACTTTTGCGGCTTTCTCAAGCAGCTTTAGCATAACATTAACCCCGACGCTGAAGTTGGCAGCAAACACAATGCCAATATCCTGCGCCGCATCCCGGATTGCCTGTTTACCCACCTCATCAAAACCGGTCGTGCCAATCACCATCCCTTTACCGTGCTTACGACAAAATGCCATATGCGCCAGTGTTCCTTCCGGGCGGGTGAAATCGATCAGGATATCGAAATCGTCTTTAACAGTTTCAAGGCTACTTTGCACTGCTACGCCTGCTTTCCCGGCTCCCGCTAACTCCCCGGCGTCACTCCCCAGCAAGGAGGACCCTTCACGCTCCAGCGCTGCGCCAAGTTGCACCCCTTCCATCGCCATTGTGGCTTCGATTAACTGCCGTCCCATGCGGCCACCGGCACCCGCAATGGCCACGCGGATCTGTCCATCATGCATAGCTATTCTCTTTTGTTAATTTTACGTGAATCATTTTCAGATTAACCAGCCAGTTACCCTACCGCCAGTCGAAAATGCTGATAATTAGAATTTAATGATAATCAGCAAGTGATATCAGTAAAAGCTATATTGCGGTTGCCATCCGCGCGCTCAATCCTGCAGGCACAGGCAAGGCGTTTTTTGGTATTTCTTATTTCGAAAAGAAGATAGCCTTTCGCACCATAGGCTAAATATTTGTTAAAACAGAGGCACTGCATGCAAATTCGTGGACACCGCGTCAGCATTCCTTCATTGAACCTGCACATCGGCAAAAGGGTAGGACATTTAATCAGCCGTCTGGCCAGTCATTTCACTGGCGTGCGTAATAACAGTCAATCTTTTGGCAAAACATCGCCGACGAAATGGCGCTACGAAAAAAATCCTTCACAAACGTCCGCAGCCAATGCCGTTAAAACCCAGGAAAACCATTCCGGGGCACCCTCGAGAGAGTATTGTATCGCCATTAAAAATGCCTGCCAGGGTATCAGACAAATGGCAAATGATGGGAATATGTACGGTGAATTTCGAGTCAGTCCTCAAAAGGATCAAACCGATACGCCATCAAAAGTCATAGATCTGATCAATCAGACTGACAGCAACGGTAATGTTGCTACCGGAGTCGGGGCTTTGTTAAAAAAATTTGTCAAAGATCAGTGTGCTTTTACACTCGAAACAGGTAATGGACCAGGGCAGGGTGACGTGTTTATGCAACTTTTTCAGCAAAAGCTGGAGAGTCTACATGGAGATGTTAAGGAGGCAGTTCTGGAAGTTCTCGCTACCTGTGGGGAGGTTCTTATTCACCATGATACAGCCGCATTAAAGGAATTCGATACCAGATGCATAACTATGCTTTGCGATTCCATCGCAGTTATACCTCTGAATAAAGACAAAACAGATCAAGCCTGGTACACCGTAAGTCAGGAAGGCAAAACTGCATTTGCCAACTTTTGTAAGGCGTTAGCGGCTAAAGAATATGGTTCAGAGTCCATATGCTAACAGTTCAATCCTTCGTTTAACTGAACTCCCCTCATTGCTTTTTTAACCACGAGGGGGGAACGAGATTATTTTACATCTACACGCAGTTCTTTCGGAACTTCAAAAATGATGTTCTCTTCACGTCCTTCCAGCGGGATGGCCTCTCCCCCGCCAAGCTGCTGGAGACGCGCAATCACCTGCTGAACCAGGATATCCGGAGCCGATGCGCCTGCGGTTACACCAACACAACTGGCCGCGCTCACCCACGTCTCCTGAATGTCGCTCGCATCGTCAATCAGATAAGCAGCCTTACCCATACGCTGGGCCAGTTCGGCCAGACGGTTCGAGTTAGAGGAGTTCTTCGAGCCGACAACCAGCACCACGTCCGCCTGCTCTGCCAGCGTACGCACGGCTTCCTGACGGTTAGTCGTGGCGTAGCAGATATCATCTTTACGCGGCCCGACGATTTTTGGAAAACGCTCGCGCAGGGCATCAATGACGTCCGAGGTATCATCCACTGACAGTGTGGTCTGAGTCATAAAGGACAGTTTGCCATCGTTTTTAACATTCAGCGTGGCGACATCGGCCGGTGACTCGACCAGATACATTCCGCCTTCCTGATTGCTGTACTGCCCCATTGTACCTTCAACTTCCGGATGACCCGCATGGCCGATGAGAATGGACTCTTCACCGCGACGGCTGGCGCGGGCAACTTCCATATGCACTTTAGTGACCAGCGGACAGGTAGCGTCAAATACGGTTAAATCACGGCCTTTGGCTTCGTTACGTACAGCCTGAGAAACGCCGTGCGCAGAGAAAATCAAAATAGCGCCATCCGGTACTTCGCTGATTTGTTCGATGAAAATCGCTCCACGCTGGCGCAGGCTGTCGACTACGTAGCGGTTGTGCACCACTTCGTGACGGACATAAATCGGCGCGCCGTAAATGGTCAGTGCATTTTCAACAATGCTGATAGCGCGGTCTACGCCAGCGCAGAAGCCACGCGGGTTGGCCAACAGGATCTGCATTTCAGGCCTCCAGTACCGGTTCGACTTCCAGTACTTCTATATCAAAGTGAACGGTTTGCCCGGCCAGCGGATGGTTGAAATCGACGGTGATCGAATCGCCGTTAATTTCGCGGATCACGCCCGGCATTTCACTGCCATCCATTGCGGTAAAGAGCATAATCGCCCCGATCTCTGGCTCTCCTGCATCCATAAATTCACGACGCGAGAAATATTGAATAAGATCCGGACTGGTAATACCAAACGCCGCATCCGGCTCAAGAGAAAACGTCGTTTTATCGCCTTCCTTCAGCCCCAGTAAGTGCTGCTCCAGCCCCTCAGAAAGTGACGCATCACCGAGACGAAAGAGCGCAGGTTTACCGTTATTGCGGGTTGACTCCGCCGTGGAGCCATCTTCAAGCTTCAGCGTGAAATGCACCAGCACCGCGCTGTTACTCTGTACAGATTTAGACATGCAGATTGCTCACTTGTTTTATCCGGCAGCACAGGGCAGTCCGAATGGATAAGGTAGCGCAAATAACGCCAGCGTATTCAACCCCTGTGCCCGACGGCGCTACGCTTACCAGGCTTGCAAAGACCTGATAAGCGCATTGCACCCGGCATTAAAGATTAAGCCTGCCTCTCGACAGCTTTTTTCGGCAGAAAACCTTCCAGCACAATCAATACAGCACCAATACAGATGGCGCTATCGGCAAGATTAAAGGTGGCAAAGTGCCAGTTGCCGACGTAAAAATCGATCATGTCGACAACAAAGCCATGCCACAGACGATCAAACAGATTACCCAGTGCGCCACCAATGATGAGTGCATAGGCAATATTGTTCAGCTTTTGCGTGGCTTTAGTACGATACATCATCACCGCCAGGATCACGCTGATACCAATAGCGATACCCGCAAAGAACCAGCGCTGCCAGCCGCCGCTATCCGCCAGAAAACTAAAGGCTGCGCCATAGTTACGCGCATAATGCAGATTAAGCGACGGGAACAGTGACACCGTATCCCCCAGAGCAAAGTTCTGGAGGATCAGGTATTTACTGCCCAGATCGATAATCAGCACGACTACCACCAGCCACAGCCAGCGTAGCCCTGTTGAAAAGATCGGTTTACTCATCAGGCGAACTTACGTTTTTCGCCGTCACCGGCGACGTTAACAACACAGCGTCCGCAAATTTCTGCGTGTTCCGCTACCTTACCGACGTCCTGAGTGTAATGCCAGCAACGCGGGCACTTCTCACCTTCGGCTTTGCTCAGGGAGACTTTCAGGCCCTTAAGCAATTCGCTCTGCTGGGCATCAGCAGACGCGTCGGCATAATCTGCCACCTGCGCCCCGGAGGTCAACAGGACAAATCGTAATTCGTCGCCCAGCGCAACCAGTTTAGCTGCCAGTTCAGGTTCAGCAAACAGCGTAACGCTGGCTTCCAGGGAACCCCCTACTTTCTTGTCGGTACGCGCCTGTTCAATAACCTTATTGACTTCACTACGCACTTTCAGCAGGTCGGCCCAGAAGCCGTTGTTCATCGCTTCCGTTTCAGCAAGACCAAACAGACCCTGGTACCACTCACCGGTAAAGACATACTGCTCACGTTCACCTGGCAGATAACCCCAGATTTCGTCAGCGGTGAAGGACATGATCGGTGCCATCCAGCGGACCAGGGCTTCTGCTATATGATACAGCGCGGTCTGACAGCTGCGACGCGCCACGCTATCCGCTTTAGCGGTGTACTGGCGGTCTTTAATGATGTCGAGATAGAAAGAGCCCATTTCAACCGAGCAGAAGCGCATCAGACGCTGTACGACTTCGTGGAAATCGTAGCTTTCATACGCTTTGAGGATATCGTCCTGCGCATCCTGCGCACAACCGACAGCCCAGCGATCCAGGACCACCATCTCTTCCGGTTTTACCATGTCTTTCAGCGGATCAAACCCGTTCAGGTTAGCCAGCAGGAAGCGCGCGGTATTACGGATACGACGATAGCTGTCAGCAGCGCGCTTGAGGATCTCATCAGATACGGCCATTTCGCCCGTATAATCAGTAGAAGCGACCCACAGACGCAGGATATCGGCGCCCAGCTTATTCATTACATCCTGCGGAGAGACGGTATTACCGATGGATTTGGACATCTTACGGCCCTGGCCATCGACGGTGAAGCCATGCGTCAGCACCTGACGATAAGGCGCTTTGCCTTTCATCGCGGTGGAAATCATCAGGGACGACATAAACCAGCCGCGGTGCTGATCGGAACCTTCAAGATACATGTCTGCCGCATGACCGGAAAATTCCGGACGCACGTCGACGACAGAAGAGTGGGTCGAGCCGGAGTCAAACCAGACGTCGAGAGTATCCGGCACTTTGACATAGTTGTCCGCATCGTCGCCGAGAAGATCACGGCTATCGAGATCCCACCATGCCTGAATACCGTCCGCTTCTACCCGCTTCGCCACTTCTTCCATCAGTTCCAGGGTGCGCGGATGCAGTTCTTCGGTATCTTTATGCACGAACAGCGACATCGGGACGCCCCAGGTACGCTGACGGGAGATACACCAGTCAGGGCGGTTAGCGACCATGGATTCGATGCGCGCCTGGCCCCAGTCAGGGATCCACTGCACTCCTTTGATTTCAGACAGCGACTGTGCGCGCAGACCTTTCTGATCCATGCTAACGAACCACTGCGGGGTCGCACGGAAAATGATAGGTGTTTTGTGACGCCAGCAGCACGGATAGCTGTGCTGCATTTTTTCGACGTGCAGCAACGCGCCTTTTTCCGTCAGCAGCGCAATTACAATGTCATTAGCTTTGAAGACGTTCACACCGTCCAGTGTCGGGTATGTGCCCGGCAGATAAGTCCCGTCAGGACCAACCGGGTTCGCCACTTCAAGACCATATTTCTGACCGATGACATAGTCGTCCGGGCCGTGGCCTGGTGCGGTATGAACAGCACCGGTACCGGCATCCAGCGTCACGTGATCGCCCAGGATCGCCGGGACGTCGAAGCCCATGAACGGATGGGTAAAACGCAGCAGTTCAAGATCGGCACCTTTTACACAGCCCAGCACGGTGTAATCAGCCACGCCAATGCGCTGCATCACGCTCTCAACCAGATCTTTCGCCAGGATCACCGCCTGACCGTCGAGTTGTACGAGCGCATAGTCGAAATCCGGTGCCAGAGAGATCGCCCGGTTAGCCGGAAGCGTCCACGGCGTGGTGGTCCAGATAACCAGCGAGATTGGGCCATTCACCTCGGCAACGCCAAACTTCGCTTTAACCGCTTGTGGATCTGCGGCATGGAACGCAACGTCAATTGATGGCGACGTTTTGTCATAATATTCGACTTCCGCTTCTGCCAGCGCAGAACGGCAATCGACACACCAGTGCACTGGCTTCGCGCCTTTGTGCAGGTGACCATTGCCGATGATTTTACCCAGTGCACGGATGATGTTAGCTTCGGTTTTGAAGTCCATGGTCAGGTAAGGATGCGACCAGTCGCCGAGCACGCCCAGACGGATGAAATCTTTACGCTGCCCCTCAACCTGCGTTGCCGCGTATTCGCGGCACTTGGCGCGGAATTCAGCCGCGGTGAATTTCTCACCCGGCTTGCCAAATTCCTGCTCTACTTTCAGTTCAATCGGCAAACCATGGCAGTCCCAACCCGGCACATAAGGCGAGTCAAAACCCGTCAGGCCTTTCGACTTGACGATAATATCTTTCAGAATCTTGTTAACCGAGTGACCAATATGAATGCTGCCATTCGCATAAGGAGGGCCATCATGCAGAATGAAGGTTTTTTTACCTTTTTTGGCCGCACGAATGATGCCGTACAGATCATCATCAGTCCAACGCGCCAGCATTCCCGGTTCGCGTTTGGCGAGATCGCCACGCATCGGGAACCCTGTTTCCGGCAAATTCAGGGTTGATTTAAAGTCACTCATCAGATTCTCAGTTCCGTATTTTTACGTAGGCAATTAAGCCGGTTTTGTTAGCCCAAAAAAATCCCGGGCGGTTAACTCATCACGCGCAATTTGCGCTTTTAGCTCGTCCAGCGACGAAAATCGCTGCTCACTGCGTATTTTTTTACGCAGTATCACATCTATATGGCGACCATACAGGTCCATTACAACGTCCAGCAAATGCACTTCCAGTTGCTGGCGCACGCCCGCAACGGTTGGACGGGTGCCAATATTGGCGACGCCAAAAAAAGGCCGCTCACCGAGCCCCATGACTTCAACGGCATAGACGCCTTTCACCGGGGAGACCTGACGGCGCAGCGGCACATTGGCGGTCGGAAAACCAATAGTGCGCCCCAGCGCATCGCCGTGGACCACCCGCCCGGAAATCGTATAGGGGTGTCCAAGCAGGCTTTCTGCAAGATTCAGATCGTCAGCGGCCAGCGCCTGACGCACAGCGGTACTGCTAATCCGTATTCCGCCCTCACAGAAGGTCTGGGTGCTGGTGACATCAAAGCTAAATTCCACGCCCGCCTTCTGTAATAACAAGAAATCACCCTGTCGACCAGCGCCAAAACGGAAATCATCGCCAACGGCAAGAAACTGCACCCCAAGCCGATCAACCAGCAGGTCGCTAATAAACGCCTGCGCGGTCAGGGCGGCAAAGCGGCGATCAAAACGCAGGCAGAGGACGTAATCAACGCCGCACTCGGCAAGATAGCCCAGCTTTTCACGCAGTCGGGTCAGGCGAGCTGGCGCTTTATCAGCGGCAAACAGTTCGAGCGGCTGCGGTTCGAAAATCATCACCACAACCGGGAGCTTGCGAGCCTGTCCTTCGGCACGAAGGTTTTTTAGCAGCGCACGGTGTCCGCGATGCACACCGTCGAAATTACCAATAGTTAGCACGCACCCGCGCGGGGCCTGGCTGAGGTTATGTATGCCGCGTATCAGCTTCATCTCTGGCTCAAAACAGTGAAAATCGTCGGATTATACCTTGTACAGGAGGCTACGTTAACCTGCGATTGTATCCTAAAGCATAATGGAGGGCGGATTTCATCAACCTTACCGCCGAATGCAGGAAAATCTGTCGCTGGTATGTGAATTTTATGGCAGAAAAGCTGTATTCACGCTGCACAAGCTGGTAGAATCCTGCGCCATCACACGTAACGAGCGCCGCAATAATAACGGCGCTTATTTGCACAAATCCATTGACAAAAGAAGGCTAAGAGGGCATATTCCTCGGCCTTTGAATTGTCCATAAAGATCACATTTGGGAGTTGGACCTTGGCTAATATCAAATCAGCTAAGAAGCGCGCCGTTCAGTCTGAAAAGGCTCGCAAACACAACGCTAGCCGTCGCTCTATGATGCGTACTTTCATCAAGAAAGTATACGCAGCTATCGAAGCTGGCGACAAAGCTGCTGCACAGAAAGCATTTAACGAAATGCAACCGATCGTGGACCGTCAGGCAGCTAAAGGCCTGATCCACAAAAACAAAGCTGCGCGCCATAAAGCAAACCTGGCCGCTCAGATCGGCAAACTGGCTTAATCGCCTGATTGCTATTGCTGTTGCTTTGTGAAAAACCCGCTGAATGGCGGGTTTTTTTATGCCTGTTGTTCAGCAGGCGACGGGCAGATAAAAAAAGGCCCTGAATTCCTCCAGGGCCTCAGACTGCTGGCAAGCGTTATACCATGGGTATCATGCCCGACGGCGTTTTGCTCGCACAGGGTATCTCTTAACGCTTTTGTAAATGCTTAGTGATTAGTAAGTACCCAGATCGGTCCAGACATCGCCCTGGTTGCAATTCTGATCCGGCCGATCGCCACAGGACCACCATTTTACCTGGTAGTTATGCCCTTTCCAGCTAACGATTTCGAATTCGCCCCAGGTTGCACCGTAAACGGTATCAGACTTCCACACTGGGTGAGGTGCGTCAGGATCGGCATCTTCCGCCGGTTCTTCTGGTTCGATATAGTCATCTTCATTGTCATAGTCGTAGTCGTATTCATCGTCCTCGTCAGGCTCGATGTCAGAAGATCCCGGAATGACAGAGAGAACAAAACGCTGCTGAGTTGACGGCTCGTTTTTAGAATCACGCACGAACAGTGAGAAGATAAAGTTATTTTGTACATCTACTTTCGGTACGTTGAATTCAATGCATTCTGTCGTTTTATCTTCAACATCAATATCTGCAGGGACGCCCCAGCTGTAGGTCAGTGCATCATTGTCCTCATCAGAGGAGTTAGCACCAGACAGACGAACACGTGAGCCTGCGACGATCAACATTTCAATCGCTGCTTTAGGTGCATGGTTTACTGCTGGAACGATGTCGTCTTCTTTTTCGTCATCGCTCCGATCTTCGTTCCCATCTGTTTGATCTTCGTCTTCTTCTTGTTCATCTTTAGGCTCAACGTTGATGCCTTCGAAGTAAAACGGGTCCATATCGATGACTTCTTTAATTATCTCATAGCCCAGACCTTCACGCGCGGCGTTAACCAGCACGCCGTTATCCTGATCAATAGTCCAGGTAAACACGCCACCCAGACCACGCTCTGCAGCATATTCGCCTTTTGATTTAACGGTACGCGGCGTATCCAGAGAGATGAACAGTCTGGACTCCGGGTTGTACAGATAGTCAGCATCTGCAACCCGATCGGTGTACACGTTGAAACCGTTACGGCCTTTCTGGTTTTCCAGATCCAGGTAGTTGTAAATCAGGTCATACCATTCACTCGTGCCGGACTCAAAAGAACCGGTGGTCGTGCCTTCACCCGGGTTATAGGAACCTTCCAGCGGCGAAAAGCTGGTGATTTCAGTGTTACGGCCGTTACGGCTGTAACCGGCATAACCGATGTTGATACGCTCGGCCGGGAAACCTTCTGCCAGCAGGTAATCAACGATAGTTTCTACAGACCATCCGCCTGCGGTCAGCGCTTTCTGGTTGGTATGGTGAGCCAGAGTTTCTGCCCACGGCGTACCGAAGAAGTCATAAGTCATCACGTTGATGTAATCCATACCGGCATTCATCATTGTGGTGAGGTCAATAAACTCCATTTTTGCAACAACTGCAGAAGCGGCGATAGAAATTTTAACGTCGCTACGGCCTGCCGCATCAAGTTGCTTACGGACTTCGGCAATCAGCAGCGCAAAGTTAGCGCCATCTTCCGGACCGTGCGGGTTACCTGCACCTTCGTCGTTCGGGTATTCCCAGTCCAGATCCACGCCATTGAACATCGGGAACTGTTTGAACAGTTTGACCATGCCTTTTGCAAAGATTTTACGGGAAGCATCTTTGGAGGCGGTTTCATGGAAACCGTTACTCATGGACCAGCCGCCGATGCTCATCGACAGTTCCAGATTGTGGCCCTGTTTTTTCGCTTTTGCCTGCAGGTCACGCAAGCCACCGAGGAAGCCTTTGGTATTAGCCTGAGTAACGGTTTTCGGATCAACATCCCAGCCGCTTACGGTGTGACCAACGTTAACATAGCTCTGGAAATCGCCCCACGGATCGAGAAATGTCGGTTCATATTTTACTTTACCGCACAGTTCTGCTGCTTCAGCAACGACATCACGGTACTGGGTATCAACTTTATGAAAGCCGACGATACCAACGAAACCGGCAATAATTTTGTCATAAGCAGTGGGTGAAACGTTGGCCAGATCGTAACCACGTCCACGCTCGGTCGGGGTATCAATGCCCTGCAAACGGGCGTCGTACTGGGACCAGTCAGTAAAATAACCAAATACTTTTGGTTTTTTAGCATTCGCTTTGTATTGGTTATAAACCGGTTTAGCGACGCGGGCAGAAGTGTAGCTATATTTGCTGTCTTCTGTTACTGGATTAAAACCGTCTGCCGCATTACTGGTTTCGGTCAACGTATCGCTCTTGATTAATTTACTTGTTGCCATGTTAGTTCCTTTTGCATGTGTTAAGGCCACAATTTGTGTGCCTATTAGATAATTTACAAATAACCACGCAAACGCTAATCACAAAGCAGCATCAATAAATAGCCAGACGAAGAGTGATAAATTGATTTAAAAGTGGGTAATAATAAGGCGGCCCGGAAGCCGTCTCAGATAGATAAATTAATCATAAACAACAAGTAATAATGTAAGCTGCTTGTCCTCATCAAGAAATGTTTTTTGTATTGTCGCGTTTGGCGATGTAATAGCAGTATTCAAATTTTCGATGATAATATGACGCTCAAGTTTATTTTTTCTTTGGCACATAATCATCGGCAGGCTTATTTCCTGCCAGCAACCGGACTCCACAACTGCGCCCTTAAAATAAAAATTACCGCCAGCGGTAGCAAAACGCGATGCATAACAGCATACGACCAATAATATGCCTGAAATGACTGGCCTGACAAACATCATAGATAACACTCCTTTGCGTGCATCCGGCATCATTTATATCATTAATGCCCATGATAAAATCATCTCCGCAACATATAACCGGGAAGCCTTCCCGGCCTCCCTTAATGATTAACCTTTTGCTTTTTGAATCGCCATCAGCAGCATATCCTGCGATGTACTGCCGGGAATTACGGTAATTTGTTTCACGTCTGGATTGCTTGCCTGCGGCATCACCACAAATGCAGGCGTTCCGGAAAAGCCCATATGCTGTGCCAGAGAACGGTTGACCATTAGCGCATCGTGAACTGGACCATTATCCTGCATATCTTTAACCGCGGCGATCTGCCCGGCGGTTAAATAATGCTGCGCGCTATTCAGAATGTCCTGTACGGATAAATCACCTTCAACTTTTCCTGATGCGTAAAGCGCGTTATGCCAGGCGAGGTAAGCGTCACCGCCTTTATTCAGCCAGATTTGCTCGCCAATACGGGCAGCCAGACCGGAGGCTGGCCAGCGGGAAGCAAAAATAGGAAACTCTTTAAAAATAAAGCGTACATCCGGGCTCATCTTCATGACCTCCTCGACGACCGGAGCCATTTTGCTGCACCATGCGCACTGGTAATCAAAAAACATCACCACAGCCGCTTTCGCTTTTTTCGGTCCGACAGAAGGACTTTCCGTAGACAGTAAATCCGCCTGGTATTGACGCGCCAGCTGCACATACGCCTGCTGCTGCGCTACCTGCTGGCGCTGATGCAGACTTTCGCTGGCAGCGACCAGGAATTCAGGATGATCGGCCAGATAAGTCGCCATGACTTCACCCATTTTATCCGGGTGAGCGATAAAATAATTTTCTGCAATCTGACCAATCTGCGCCTGCTGGTCAGGGGTAAATGGTGCATTTTCCGCAGCATTTACACCTGAAGCTACACCCGCCACTGCCAGCAATAATGCCAGCTGGCGCATTTTTAACGATTTATAGATCATAACGAACGTCTCTTTCCATGTCGTTGAAGGTAATTATTGACTCAGGTTTTAGCGATCGTCTGCACATCCGCTTTATGCGGTGGCATTACGCCGCCATAGTCGTTGAGAGCTTGCCACTGAAGCAGACAGGGCGATACATGCTGGCACCACGCCAGTTGACGTGATGTGAAAGGCGCAACAACGCCAGCATTATCAATGGGTTTACCATTGGCAAGAACATTAAAAAGCGTAATGTAGAACGGCGTAGGATTGCTCACCGTTACGCCTGCAGACGATCGGGACCAGCGCAGGTGACCATAAGCCCGTTGCGGATCGCCCTGCAGACCTCTGGGGCGATAAATCAGCTTAAGTGCTGAGCGAATCGCCATCTGCACGCTGAAGGGCTCGGCTCGCCCGGCCGGTATTGTTGCCACACTCAGGGTAAAAAGACTTTCCCGATCGGCAGGAAGTGGTACGGCAGTACGAATAAGGCGAATTTTATTTTCCTGTCCGGCGGCAAGTTCAAATAACGGCGGCGTAATGACAAACGGTGCTTCCGAAAACACGACGGTGTCAGCTCCCGGCCATCGTTGTGCAGAAAAAATTTTGCTGTTGATCAACCAGGCCTGCGCTGACACGTTGCGTATCGGCACGTCGATGATGTTTTTTCCTTCAGGATAAATAAAGCGCGTGCCGCCAATAATCACGCCGGCCTGCACCGTTGTCCCAAACATCAGCAGAATAAAAAGGACGAATTTATGCATAGGTTAAAATGAATGTCGCTGACGCATTAGCGGTGCCGGCAACGACCGCCTGACCATTGGCAACATAACGCGCGTAGAAGTTAAGCTGGGCTAATGACTGTCCCCCGATCAGCGTTTTCCTCTGGCTCAGATCGCCAATCGGGATGGGACTTTTATCGTCATTGTAGAGCGCGATAGCTACCCCTGAGGCATTGTCCGCGCCCGCCGTCAGCGCCAGAAGATCGGGATTCTGGCTGTCCGGCGTACCGCTGAAGCTGACCGTCACGCCGCTGGCGGTGCTGCCGCAGTTTTCAAGCGTAATGGTAAATTGCTGGTAAGCAGCTCCTGCCCCTGCCTGATAAAACTGGCGGTTAGAGACGCTGCCCATACTCACCATAATATTCTCCGAGTCGGGAGACAGCGTGCAGGTATTATCAGTAATAGTGCCAGTAATATAAACTCGCCCGGAGTGCGCCTGCACAACGCAAGACATTGCAAGTATCAGTATCAGAAAATAGTTCATTGCCTGTCCTTATTGATAATCCAGATCGAAATACATTACTGCGGTAGCATTACCTGACGTGACCTTTGGAAGCGTAGATTTATAGCGAATATAAAAGGAGAGCGTGTTTCTCCCCGCTTTCAGGGGATAAACCACCGAACTGCTGTTATTAATGTTGACGGGATCCTGATTGTCATCGAGGATCTCAATGCCCACACCGGTGGCCATTATGTTTTCATTACCCATTCCAGTATCGGTTAATGCTAAAAGCGAAGGATCGTTACTGTCCGCCTCGCCGCTAAACCATATTTTTGTCCCGCTGATCCCACGTGAGCAGCTCCTCAGATTAATATTAAAAGGTTTAAATTTCGTAACCGTACCGACAGACGGGAAGTCATCAATGGGAAACTGGCCGAGATCGATACTTTGGCTCAAACTGGAGAGATCGACATCACAGGTTTGTGCCTGAATAGTGCCCGTAAACTCAAGGTTATAATTGTTGTCGTCAGCCAGGCTTACGCCACAGTGAAGTCCAATAAGCAGCAGACTGTTCTTAAGCCATCTCAGGTTGTTCATTTAATCAAAGTCCACTCGCAGGTTTGCCAGAGACGTAAAGGTCCCCTCCACTGGCGTTTCTCCGGTGGTACTAACGGGGTAAGCCTGAAGCTGAATATTGGCATTGCCCGCGGCATCGGTGGTAAACGGTACGGCGCTGGATGCATCATTGGGCGTCAGAATAGCGCCCTGATCGCTGGTGACAACTATCCCGACATCCGGGTTATCCGATGCAATTGACCGGGAAAAATGTGCATCCGGCGTCGCCAGTAAACGCATACTTAAATTGACCTGAGCGTTAGTGCCGTTACATTTCACCGGAACATTAAATGATTTTGCCCGTACGTCGATCGGCTTTTCACCCGCATGAGTAAAGCCACCACTATTGAGGGTGCCAAAATCGACGAGGATGGTTTGCCCGGCATTGATTTCACAGCTCTGCGGCACCGTGACGCTGCCGCCATAGTTAATGGTATAAACTACCTTTGACAGCGGATCGTCACTGGTGGTCGTCACATATACGTTAAACATCGTTTTGTTGGGAATAATAACCGTGCCAACGAATGACTTAACGATCTTAAGCTGGAATAACATTCTGGAGTCATGAATATAAAACGGCGTACCGTTGTTTACGTTCTCGTCATATTGCATAGAGACATAATCAACTGGCGGAAAAATATTTCCAGCCGCTGAGTCCTGAAATTCCATAGCGCCTTCGAGATAATCAGTATCCAGTTTTAAATATTTCCAGGGGCCGCTAGTTTCCACCACGGTTGAAGGCGTAACATAAGAACGAAAGATATGGCTATCAGGTGCGCTCCCTGGCGGGCAGGTTGCCTGTACATTGATATTCTGGCTTTTAGTCAACTGGACCACCTGACCGGATCCGTTCTGTGTAGACGTTAACGTGCGACTAAGATCATAATTTATGGCTGTCGGTGTACCGTTTGTATTTTGACAGATTTGGGCAAAACCACTATTTGTCAGCAACAAACCGGCGAATAATAAAAAACGTGGATTCATTTAATTGCACTCTACCTTTTGCCGCACCAGTGGTTGCTGAGTTTCAGGAAGTTGATAATGCGCCACGCAGCGCTGTTGCGGTCCCTCCCCCCACTGTACGGTTAGTGTTCCATGGGGAGGTAAACCGGATAAGTAAACTTCTCCCCCGTCCCCGACAATCGTTTCCCCATCAATATCATCTCGCGTTACCGTGGCGCCAAAAGGAACGGGTTTTCCAGGATGGAATAGCGTAAGTAAGGCGCGCTCACCTACGTGTGCTTTAAATGATGCACGCACCAGCGCACCTTCTGTTGGAACAACATTAGTAACAGCGTCGTCGACATCTACATTGTCCGCCATAGAATCGACATCCAGCGCCATACGATTCTGGCGATACGTTGTGGCATAGGGGACCACGGCGTAACCTCGCCAGTCGGTATGGACACCAGGCTCTCCGTCGACCCTGACATTACTCGCCCCGGGCGCAGCGATAAGCACGTTCGTGTTGCCGAGTGGCTGGCTAAAGGTAATACCATGGGCATGGGCAACAATGCCGCCGTTCAGACCGTAGTTCATCTGCCGGTAACCACCGTTATCACTGCGGTTATAACCCACGTTCGCATTACCGTATGCGCCGTCATACTCTACGCTGGCGTTACCGCTGGAGCCGGCACCGTGGTTCTGATACCCCTGCTGAATACTGTAATTCAGGTTGTTATCATCCAGCAGCGTGCCGTTAATTCCGGTATTCTGCGTAACGTTGTGCTGTCTATCGGTGCTGGCACTATAAGTGGCATACACGTTGTGATGATGCCCGACGCCATAGTCCGCTTTTGATAACCACTGACTCAGCGGCAGCGACAGGCTGAGAGCAAAAATCCGATCGCTTTCGCTTTCTCCAGGCGATTTGGTGTAGTTGTAACTCAGGCTCCAGTTAATGCTCTCCAGCATGCCGCTAAAGCCGATTTGCAGCAGAGAATTGGTTTCATCGGTATGCCAGTAGCTTTGCTTACTGCCGGTAAAATAGACCGACCCCATCATTCCCAGCGGCTGGGAAAGGTTAATCTGCACTTTGCCGCGTTTGGTGTAATAAAGGCTGTAGTAATCCTGCCATTTCGGCGCGTCATCATTATTCTCATCGTCGCGGTCGGTACGGCCCTGCATATGTTGCCAGGCTGTTTCATCCAGCGTATAAAAGCCCGACGTCGAATAGCGATAACCCATTAGTTGTATATGGGTTCCGACCCTCTCCAGCGATTTTGCATACAGTACACGTACCGATTGTCCCTGATGTGAACTGCCATCAACCAGCGTGCTGTTCGCCTGAGTAATGTCTGCCGACAACGCACCGAGATCGCCAAGGTTAACGCCACTTCCCAGCGCGGCGGCCGTATAGTTATTAGCAAGCTGAGTGCCGCCATACAGCGTAAAACCATGCGGCAAGCCCCAAAGCAGCGTGGCCTGCGCGAAATTGACCTCTTTCTTCTGACTACTATTGTCACGGTATTTAGCCAGCGTTGCGGCGTACTTCATCCGGCCTTCACGCTGAAGCGTCGGTACCGCAGAGTAAGGCACAACGTAGCTGTGCAACGTACCATCGGACTCTTTCACTTCGACGGTGAGATCGCCACTTGATGATGTTGAATAGAGATCGTTGATGGTAAACGAACCCGGCGGTACATAGCTTTGATAGATGATGTAGCCATTTTGTTTGATAGACACTTGCGCGTTTGAGTTAGCGATACCGTGGATAGTCGGGGCAAAGCCTTTCATACTGTCCGGCAGCATATTGTCATCAGAGGCGATTTGCAGACCGCGAAAAGGCAGACTGTCGAACACATCGGCCGGGGTATAACTGTCTCCGGCAGTTAACTCACTTTTCAGCGCAATAATATCGCGCTCGACATAAGTACTGATGTGCTGCAGCTTACTTTTATTTTCTTCGCTGTCGCTGTTGTCATTCCAGGTCGAATAATCCCGTAGTCGCCATGCTCCCAGATTCAACCCGCTATTTAAGCCCAGAAAGTAGTTATTACTGTCAATGCCGCCTTTACTACGATCCCGACTATTAGCTCCGGTAAAGTTGTAGTTCAACATCAGCGCGTTAATACCTTCGTCCCACTGTTCAGGAGGAATGTAGCCCCGGGCATAATTGTTCAACGCCGCCTGAGGAATACTGACGTCCAGCCGCTGCTGAGTAAAATCAAAATGCGTGGAGGCGGCCGGGATCGCGGAATCAATGTCAATACAGCTTTCTGCCGGTGCACGGGCGAGAGCAGGAAATGCCTGAAGATCTACCCCCATTTGCGTCAGCGCGCCTGTGGTCAGGCAGGCACTCAGGCCGGTATCATCACGCAGTGCCTGTACTGCGCCGGACAATACCGGCTTCGTCGTGATAAAACGGACATCACGGCTGGCAAAGAAAGTTTTGTTCAAATAGACGTCGACCCGGTAGGTACCGGGTGCCTGCCCATTGCGTTCAAAATGAGAAAGATCCGCCACTGCGGCCGGATCGTCCGAAAGAAAGGCGGGGTTAAAATAATTTTCGGCCCGGCCCGCAGCGGGCGTAAGTACACTTGCCAGCGCCAGTGCCAGCGGGCTTCGCCAGCAGCGCGCAGCAGGGTTCTGCTTAATACGTTTCATAACGTTAACGGCTGGTGCAGGTCTGCGAAGGCGTATCCGCGCCGAAGTCATTGACCGTTTCGAATTTTACTCGCCCATCGCCGGGCGCATTAAGGATCAGGCTGCCTTTTGGCGGCACCATAGTATTGGTTTGCTTAACATTGCCGATGTACAACTCCACCAGCGAGATATAATAAGGCGACGGGTTAAAGAGCGTAACGTGACCATTTTCCAGATGGCAACGCATCGCCGCTGGCGCATCAACAGAGGAAGAAGGCAGATTTGCAGGCCGAATGAACAGTTTAATAACGCTCTGAGTGGCGATTTGCAGTACATTGCCCTGCAGTTTATGTTTATCGACTGACGGGATAGCTTTACTGTTTAAGTAAAATACGCTTTCACGATCCGTGGGCAGCGCCGGTCCGACATACATAATCCGCAACACGTTCTCGTTTTTAGGATGAATGACAAACAGCGGCGGCGTCACCACAAAATCGGCAGATTTAGTCCCATCGGCATTAGCTACCCATGACTGGATCAAAAATACGTTGCTGGCTGAAGAGTTGTTTACGGGCAAGGATACCTGCTTGTCACCCTGCGGGTAGATTACGCGTGTCGCACCCAATGCTACACCCCCCGCCCACGCTTTCACCGTCGTACCCATCATAATGACACTTAGCATCAGCACCGGTGTAAAGGCAATGGCCCGCGAAACAAGCCGGAGTAACAGGTCTTTTTTCATCTTAATTGTTCTTTTCTATCTGGCCTGTGCTGCATCCTTGCAAAAACATGTTCATCGCCTTCCCCAGCGGATGAAGGCGCAAAATTACAGGATCAGGAGTAAACCATGCTGAAGGTCGCTGTCGCCGCTACGTTACCGGCCGTTGCTTCACCTGTTGCAATGTAATCCACGCTCAATGGAACGGTATTTTCACCGTTGATCAGCGTGATCGAAGAGGACGTGTCACCAACGTTCAGGGTTTGACCGTCTGGCCCGTACAGTTGCAGAGCGACATTCGTCGCAGAGCCCGCGCCAGCGGTGTTCGCCAGTGAACCCGGCTGAGTCGAGTCTTCCTGGCCGTTAAAAATAACTGCGGCATTCTGGCTGACGGAAGTATCACAGTCTTCCAGCTTAATGTTGAAGTCTTCTTTCTGGTTAGCCACCATACCTGCAGTGGTTAACTTGCTGGAACGAACCTGACTCAGGGTCACGGTCTGATCAATGGAGTCAGCAGATACGGAACATGCCGCGTCAACAACCTGGCCGACAAAATTGACGGTGCCGCCGTTAACGGTGGCAATATCGCCGGGTTCTGCCATTGCTGTTCCGCTAGCGGTGATGGCAGTGACAACCATCGCGAATAAGTACTTTTTCATATACCCTCTGATAATCTTAATTATGTTGATAGTGACTCTCTCGTTAAATATCTGAGCAATGGCCCACCCGCCAGCCAGCATATTTCTTATACGTTCTGATATAAGAAGAGAAAGAATTCGGCAAACCGGATTCCGGTCGTCATTATTTTTGGTCAATACGCTTTTCGATGTTAAAAATCGGAAAAGATATTTTGGATAGCGCTTTTCAGATTTCAATTTAATTATTGCTAACAACGACTTGAGGTGCAACACCCATGGAATACCTTTAAAGGACCAATCGTAACCCGTTGATATATAGAGATTTAAATTTAAACACTTTTAATAGCACAATCATTGTATTGACTTCGTGGTGGTATTATGCTGATCGCTGTATATATTTCATTTACCCGCAATCAGATTCTGCCTAATAGGCATCTGGCAGTTTTTTTAGCCCGACTAACTTTCCTGAGTCAATAACGATATAGTCACCTTTCTTAAGTTCAGAAAGTATTTTCATGATGCGGCTTTTTGATAATTTAGTCCGACGTTGAATGAAATTGAGAATAGTTATCTGTTGCCGAAATTCCGTCGGATAAGCCCATAGTTCAATCAGTAGCGTTCTTACTTTCAAATAGGAATCAACACCAACTATCTCCTCTGCATGTGCACTTAACGCCACTAAACGCTGCGCGAGAATACAGGCGATATCATACCAGAGTGCCTGCTCATCGGCGATGCGCCTGAAATCACTTTGTAAAATACTATACCCTTCACATGCCGTCTCAGCCCATATATCGTGCTGATGCCATTCCGCAACATCATAAATACTGGCATAACAATCCGTTAATCCCATCACGTTAGGTGCAAATGCAATGCATATTTGACGCTGACTCTTATGATGACAAAATGAAACGATACCTTTTGTCAGAAGAAAAATTCTGGTGCCTTCCTTTTCCTGTCTTAATGGAAAAATCTCACCCTTAGCAAGAGATAGCGGCGTGGCGAAAGGAATTAAGTGGTGTAACAAGTGCTCAATTGTACTTAAGGGCTTAGATTTTTGCGAAAAATTAAAGAAATGCAATGAATTATCGTCGTTGTTTTCTGTATTTTTTAAATTCATTTTCGGTTAGCAGCATTATTTAAAGGATTAAGATAATGCTTAAAATCAAATCGATCAATTTACTATAACTTAAATCAACTTATAGCTAAGCTTACATCTTATTTAAATCAGGGATAAAACATCAATCATTCAATTATAACCGGCGTTACTATTGACTAAGCATAACTACCCTAAGATAACCCTTAACATAAAATCATTAAAAATTTTACAGAAACGTTCAGTCATTTATTTATAACGGCCCGTAAGCTTATCCTTAGGACCGTTAATATCTTTAACGAAAAACAGAACGTAGCGTGATTAAACCAGATAACATGGCGCGGCATAATACTCGCGCATTTTATCTGCCAGCCAGCCTCCGTCTTCGCCATTGGAATGAATAGTGGCGATGCTCACGGTTGAACCGCCGCCCCACAAGACAGAGAAGACGTTATACTCCGGCAGATTCAACGCCTGCATTTGTCCCCAGTCGTAACCCGCATCTTTGCGCAGAAAATCCCCTACCGTCGCTACACCGTACGTTGCTTTATTGAAAGCAATATTTTTTAGGGTAGCCGATATCATTTCAACGTCAGTGCCGATACGCTTATCCCCCATGAAGAAAGAGCCGCCTGATGCAAAATGACTCTCGCTGATTTTTGAGATACCCTCTTCCGCCGTTGGCATATGCCCGCCAGGAATTTGCCAAAGCATGGCGGGTTTATTCAGATCTTTCGCGGCCTGCCTGACCATACCAAGATAGTTGAGCCAACAGGTGGCATTCCAGCCATAATGCGCCAGCGCATCCGGGCTGAAGCAATCGCGCTCAAATTTATCGAATGCAATAAAATCAGGGACGTAGTTGCCGTCATAAACGCCAAGTTCGTTGATAAAGCTGGCAATTTGCTTGCCCTGATCCTGTGGATCGGCATTTTCACGCAATACCCAGTCAGCCGTACCGGTTGACCAGACGTTAGTCTGCCAGCCAAACGCAACATCCGGCGCAAACTGATGAACAATGTAGTTAATTGCCTGAACATAGCCATACAGATCGTTGCTCAATACCGGAAGCGCAGGGATACTGTAGTGAAGCACTGGCGCGAGTGCTTTTACCGCTTCCGCAAGCTGGGCGTTAACCGGTATGCTATTTTTCTGTCTTACCGCCTGATAGCCATAAGGTTCCTGCTGCATTGCGCCGAGAAAATCCGGATTCAGAACGAAAGTTGCCGGAACAGGATGGGCATCATCTTTATAAGACTGTGCAGCCTGACACTGAGTAATTAAATTACCGAAATGATTACATAACTTCTGATTATCCTGAAGATCGCTCACGGCGCTGCCGCCACTGGCATTGGCGGTATACACCACCATTACTGGCATCACCGAACGCCCGGATTCTTTTTCGATCTGCCGCACCAGCGGGACTGTTTTGTGGATCGGCAACAGATCGTAGTCAAGGAAGCCGTCACTGTTAAGATCCATTTCTTTTGCAGGAATAGCATCGCCACCGCCGTCGAATCCGTCATACTTAAACAATGCGCTAACAGGAACATCCCGATACAACGCCGGTGTCTCAGCCGCATTCACGGTAACGCCGCCATGAGCAACATAATCAGGCCAGCCGCGCACCTGTAATGTCACGCCCTTTTCGAAACTGAGCGTAATGACATTACTGTTTTGCAGCAACCGCAGTGCCTCGTTGTTTTCACACTGCCAGATAGCGCCATCAGAATGTACATCGGCAACCTCAACAGCATACATGCCCGGTGCAACGCGCATGGGGAATGACTGCTGCTGACTATGGCTTTCAAGGGTCAGCAGATACTGATATTCCCCCTTCCCGCTTCCACTGCGTAAACGATAATGCTGTGCGGTTGTTCCTTTTGGCAGGCCCAGGACCGTCGCCTTCACATCGACAAAACCCACGGTATCAATATTTTTCTGCTGGTAACCAACGTTAACGACGGTTTCGTGTCCTGCTTGCGGAATTGCCACTGTAGCGTGAGAGGGAGAGCTAATTGACTGGTTATTGAAACAGGCAGATAGCAGACGAACCTCATAACGTTGCGCCGCGGTTAAGCGGGTAACGCGTAATTCTTTGCCCGCAACAAGAGTGACAGTACGCTCGACAACATTATGACTGTTCCACAGCTCTGCGCTAATCACGCCGCCGTTACAGGAGGGGATATCCAGCTTAAGTATGATGGCAGCAAAGAGAACTGCTGGCTGATACGCTATCTGACATTGCTGGCTATCCTGTATGGAATCAAGCGTGACATTCAGCGTCTCCTTCAGCGGGGCAATATGCATATCATCATTTTGCAGATCGGAAATGTTGATAATGTATTGACCGGCCATGAGATCGGTCACGGTTAAAGTCTGACCCCATTCACCGATATAATTTTTAAGCGTGCCATCCGGATACACGAGATCGAATGCAGGCTTCAGCGTTGTTGTTTCTGACTGAGCAGGAAAGATAAATTCTATTTGCCCCTGACGGCCGGGATCGTGTGCCAGCGTCGCCTGCAAATCATTAATCACCACTGGGGTTTGTGTTGCTGCCAGATAAAAATCCAGCCCGGCAGATTTCCCTGCACCCAGCTTCATAGGGCTGTCATTATTAATAGTAATACTATTTTTTTCGGCAGGCCAGCCACCGTCGCTACCCAGCTTAATCGGCTGATTGCCCGTAAGTGTGCCGCTGAATGAACTGTAGGGATCGGGATGCGCGCTGGCAGTAAACGTTATTTTTAGCTGGTTCAGGTCAATGGCCGAGGTATAACCGTTTTTCAGCGTTAATGATACGCGTTGATACCAGCTGTTAGCGTTAATGTCACTGGCTGTCAGCGTGATGCCCTCGCCAAAGGCAGGTTCAGGTACAGGCTGAGGTTCTGATTCTGGTGCTGGTTCTGGTTCTGGTGCTGGTCTAATGTCATCTTCTGGCTCTGGCTGCAGATCCTCATCGTCATCTTCCGGGATCATATCTGTCGGTTCAGATGCCAGCGTCAGGGTAAATTCTGACAACGTTACCGGAACTTTTGCCGCAGCAAGGCTAAAAAAAAGTTCACCACTTTGTCCCGGAGCCAATAACAATGCACCACTATTATTAATGGTCATATCGATCGCATTCGATCGTCCCTGCGGCTGTTCGCGCAAAGTTAAGGGCTGATTTCCCCGCAGATCGCCGCCAAAATTCCCCCACGGATCGGGATGCCCTGAGGCAATGAAATGAATAATGGCGTGGTTAAGATCAACTGTATTATTAGTGCTATTGGTCAATGTCAGCGTGACCTTTTGATACCAGCTCTGCGTATCGAATGCGCTACTCTTAATTGAAATAGCCGACATAATAAATCCTCTATCCTTAGTGGAAAAAGGCCCCGAATTATCGAGGCCCTGGCGTTAACTAAATACAAGTAGCATTAACAAGATGGTTAATTAGTAGGCCCCGAGATCGGTCCATGCACCGCCTGCTCCGCAGTTCAGGTCTGGCTGGTCGCCACAAGACCACCAGTTCACCTGATAGTTATGGCCTTTCCAGCTAACGGTTTCGAAGATTCCCCAGTTTGCGCCATACACTTTATTAGAGTCCCACTCAGCATAAGGTGCCGTTTTGTCGTCTGCCGGCGTCTCATCTTCCGGCTCAGGAATAATGTCGTCGTCCTGAGGTTCAGGAATGATGTCTTCATCTGTCGGTTGTGCATCAGCCAGCGGCGCGACAACATTCAGCACAAAACGTTGCTGAGTTGAAGGTTCATTCCAGCAGTCACGAACAAACAGGGTAAACTGGAACTGAGTTTCTTCAGTCACTTCCGGAACAACGAACTCGATCACTTCAGCCGTTTTATCAGCGACGGTGATGGCAACAGGAACGCCCCAGCTGAAAGTCAGTGCGTCTTTATCTTCATCGGACGATTTCGCGCCGGACAACTGAACGCGTGAACCACCCACAACGCGCATTTCAATCGCCGCTTTTGGTGCATGATTGACCTTCTGGCCTTCGTCTTCGTCTTCGTCTTTCGGTTCAACATTGATGCCCTCAAAGTAGAACGGCTCCATGTCGATAACTTCTTTGGTCAGCTCATAGCCCAGACCTTCACGCGCGGCGTTAACCAGCACGCCGTTGTCCTGATCAACAGTCCAGGTAAATACGCCGCCCAGGCCTAATTTAGCTGCATATTCGCCTTTCGCTTTTACACTGCGCGGAGTGTCCAGAGACATGAACAGTTTAGATTCCGGGCTATACAGGTAGTCAGCATCTGCAACCCGATCGGTATAAACGTTAAAGCCGTTACGGCCTTTCTGGTTTTCCAGATCCAGGTAGTTGTAAATCACGTCATACCATTCAGAGGTGCCGGATTCGAAAGAACCGGTAGTTTCGCCTTCGCCAGGGTTATAAGTGCCTTCCAGCGGAGAGAAACTGGTGATTTCAGCATTGCGACCATTACGGGTATAACCGGCATAACCCACGTTGATACAGTCAGCCGGGAAGCCTTCTGCCAGCAAATATTCAATCACGGTATCAACACCCCAACCGCCTGCGGTCAGCGCTTTCAGGTTGGTATGGTGAGTCAGGGTTTCTGCCCACGGCGTACCGAAGAAGTCATAAGTCATTACGTTAACGTAATCCAGACCCGCTTCACGCAGCGTGTTCACACCTGCATAAGCCAGGTTCGCGACAACAGCAGAAGATGCGATAGAGATAACGACATCAGAGCGGCCTGCCGCAGTCAGCTGTTTACGGACTTCAGCGATCATTAGCGCGAAGTTTGCACCATCTTCCGGGCCGTAAGGATTACCCGCGCCTTCTACGTTCGGATATTCCCAGTCCAGATCCACACCGCTGAACATCGGGAACTGTTTGAACAGTTTAACCAGACCTTTAGCGAAGGTTTTACGGGATGCATCAGTGGATGCCATTTCATGGAAGCCGTTACTCATGGACCAGCCGCCGATGCTCATGGACAGTTCCAGGTTATGGCCCTGCTGCTTCGCTTTTGCCTGCAGATCGCGCAGACCACCGAGGAAGCCTTTAGTGTTAGCCTGAGTAACGGTTTTCGGATCAACATCCCAGCCGCTTTCGGTATGACCGACGTTAACATAGCTCTGGAAATCGCCCCACGGATCGAGGAAAGTCGGCTCATACTTCACTTTACCGCACAGTTCTGCTGCTTCAGCAACCACGTCACGGTACTGGCCATCGACTTTATGGAAACCAACAATGCCAACAAAACCGGCGATAATTTTGTCATAAGCGGTAGGTGATACATTAGCCAGATCGTAACCACGGCCACGCTCAGACGGAGTATCAATGCCCTGTAAACGGGAATCGTACTGAGACCAGTCAGTGAAATAACCGAATACTTTTGGTTTTTTCGCATCAGCTTTGTACTGGTTATAAACCGATTTAGCTACACGAGCAGATGTATAGCTAAATTTGCTAACGTCAGTCGCTGGGTTAAATCCGTCTGCAGCGTTACTGGTTTCTGTAAGGGTATCACCCTTAATTAATTTGCTCTGAGTCATGTTAATTTCCTTTTAATTTAAATTTTGTCGCAGGTCGTTCTGCGGAGCCCATAATCCGCCGGCATCGGCCAAATGGCTAATCACAAAACATCACATATTCAGTTGATACCTAAATCACTAAAATAATGAGACTACAGAGATAAAAGCCTCTTTCTCATCATGCTAACAGCCCTGCATAGCGTTAGTAGAAACGTGTCACGCCCACCCTATTAAATTTCATTTAAAAGCGAATTAAATCGCATTTAAAAGGAGGCATTTTTCGTGAGCGATCTCCTTTTTCTCATTTTTCTCATTTTCAAAATAATAAAACACATGAGAAACTATGGAATGAGTAAATCCTTATAATTAATATTAAAAGCACACAAAACAGGATGTGATTTTCTAAAGGATGATGTTATGAAAACCTATATAATCAATAACAATTGTATCTACAATGAAAGGAATAATGAGTTAAGGAGCATCTCAAACTCGCTGGTTGTTAAAATGACAGCAATGCGTGCGAGATGCCTTAGCTTCATCATTGAAAACTCACAAATGGAAGTTATTGAACGTCAACTGCTCACAACCGCATTATGGGGAAGTCGCGGAAACTTTGTTAACGATGCAAACCTGACACAAATCCTTTACTTAATTCGCCGGGATCTAAAATCATTGGGTGTGAATGATTTTTTAATTACGGTTCCACGAAAAGGGATTCAGGTCAATAGTCAAATCCCGGTAAAATCGATTAATAAGGAAGTTAATAAAGGTTGGCAAATGTTGTTCAAACCGTCAACAAAGATCATGGCGACCGTTATTACTGCGGTAGCCGTCGCCGTCGCGTGCTACTTTACGACTCGCTGATAATTTTAAGGGAATAAAATGAATCCAGTAATTGATGGGATTTTAATAACTGAAGGTGGCTATGCCAATCATCCGAATGATCGCGGAGGAGAAACAAACTGGGGAATTACAGAAAAAACGGCGCGTGCAAACGGTTATAATGGTAGTATGCAGGACATGACGCGCATTGATGCTTACGCTATTCTCGAAAATGAGTACTGGATAAGACCGGGTTTTGATCTTATTTCACAAGTTTCATGGCCAGTCGCATTTGAGCTTTGCGATGCCGCCGTTAATATTGGTCCCCGTCTGCCCTGCCTGTGGCTTCAGCGCTGGCTTAACGTACTGAATCGCGAACAAAAAAATTATAATGATATCAACGTCGACGGTCAGATTGGGCCACGTACGGTGGAAGCGCTGAAAGCATTCCTCAGCTGGCGCGGGGACGAAGGAATGCATGTGCTGGTTGAGGCGCTTAATTGTAGTCAGGGCGCATATTATCTGAATATCACAGAACAGCGCCCGCAAAATGAAGACTTTATCTACGGGTGGATTAAAAACCGTGTAGCATAATAATATAAAAAATGGATCGGCATATAAATAAAACAAATAAGGCTCAAATGAGCCTTATGCTACTATTTTATAATAATGTTATCTTTCATCGTTTTTTTGATATTTTCGCCGATAAATTTGAGAATTGGCCCAGCAAAAATCCCCCCGATGCCTGCTGATAATAACACCATATTGAAGCTAAAGCCTTTTTCTACGGCCACTGCGCTTAATAAAAAACTGGTAAAACACGAAATAACAATCTGATTTAAACAACTCATTACTGCTTTGTGAAAACCTTCAGGCTTCTTCTTACCAGATTTAAGTAGAAAACTGACAAAACCACCCCAGGCACCTGTAGCAATCACAGTGGTCAGGATTTCCATTTCAAGCAGTACAACTTCGGATGTTTCAATATGATTAGAAATTGACATTTTAACCTCCTGTATTTAAATTAACACAAAGAAATTTAAACGAATAAAAACTAAAACAATAATCAATCTATATCATCGGGTAATAGATTTGCTGATGATATAACGGGATAAATCTCTTAACGTCTGAATGAGGAAAGTGTGTGAAACATATCCACAAGCTCCTTGATATCCTTTTTCTTATTACTTTTCTTATTCCATGAAGCATAAACATTAAGGTTTTTAAATACTAACTCAGGAGGCGGCTGCACCATTTTGATGGCATAACGGCGCTGATTTATATAAAATTGAGCCAGCTTTAAAGGCATGAGGGCGATCAATGAGGTTCTCTCGATGATACTGATAATACCGCTGATAGAATCACTGCCGTATCCCCTCATGCGTGCCCCTTTATATATATCATGTTCCTTATGTAACTCGTTATCATTAATCATAATCGGTGAGAAAATACCAGATTGATAGATAGCATGACGGGCTGAATAGAAATTATGCAGGCTCAACTGTTTCAATTCACTAAGAAGATTATCAGCGCTACAGATACAGACGAAGTTTTTAAATTTGTCAATAAGTTGATTATCAATCGCCGGGTTGACAATCGCTTTAGGACTAATAATAAGATCGCAATCGCCGGTGTTTAACAGATGCTCCATATCATGTTCAGTCATGTTGCGTGAAGAAAAATGATGGAGGGAAAATCGTTCAAAAATATCATCTTCATACAATTGCGAAAGATAATAGCTTTCAACAATTTCACTACCTAAAATAGTAATTTTAGGATTTTTAATAGTACCGGGCTCAATAGTTAGCGTACCTTTAACCAGCTCCATTGCATGCCGGAAGGCTTGATGGATCTCAAGCGCTTTGGTCGTAGGGATCAGGCCATCTTTACCTCTGATAAAGAGCTCCTGCTCATAAAACTCCTGTAAACGACTTAATGCCAGGGAAATAGCGGCCGGTGTTACCGACAACCTTTTAGCGGCTTTCGTGGCGTTACCTGCCGATATGACAGCATCGAGCACTTTGATCAGATTATAATCAAATTCCTTGTTGTCACTTTTCGAGCCCATCCATTGTCAGCCTCTGAAATTTAAAAAATGCAATATAGATAATACTCATAAGAATGCAAATAACAGTTTATCAAAAGATAAATAAATCTTGCTGATGAGATTATGGCGTTTGTTGAGAACAATTAATCCACAAAATAGCTTCACTTGAACAACATATATATTTAGCTAAAAAATATCATTTTTAACAAATTTGAGACTATGGCTCTGTTCTATACCACAGGGGGAATTGAGCGCCTCTATTAATATGAACATGAATAATGCCAGGTTCGGCGGACACATCGAGAATAGAATGATGGGCATAAAAAAGCCCGGGGCAGGACCCGGGCTTCTACATAGGTAAATGATATTAGCGAGTCAAATCATCAAAAAACTTCTTCACACCATCAAAGAAACTTTTGGATCGCGGGCTATTGTGCTCTCCGGTTGGGCCGCCGAAGCTATCCTGCAAATCTTTTAACAACTGCTTCTGCTTTTCGTTAAGGCCCACAGGAGTCTCCACGACGACACGGCATAACAAATCGCCCTGCGCTCCGCCGCGTACTGACTTCACGCCTTTACCGCGCATACGGAACAGTTTGCCGGTCTGGGTTTCGCCCGGGACTTTCAGTTTCACGCGGCCATCCAGCGTCGGCACTTCAATTTCACCGCCCAGCGCTGCCATCGCAAAGTTAATCGGTACTTCGCAATACAGATTATTTCCTTCACGCTCAAAAATAGGATGCTGTTTTACCTGCACCTGAACATACAGATCCCCGGCCGGTGCGCCATGCTCGCCGGCTTCACCTTCACCAGTCAGACGAATACGGTCGCCCGTATCAACCCCTGCCGGAATTTTAACGGACAGCGTTTTGCTTTTCTCTACGCGGCCGTGACCGTGGCATTTGGTACACGGATCTTTAATTAACGTCCCGCGTCCCTGACAGTGCGGACACGCCTGCTGAACCGCGAAGAATCCCTGACGCATCTGTACCTGACCGGAACCGTGACAGGTCGGGCACGTCTGCGGCTGGGTACCTTTTTTAGCGCCGCTACCGTGGCAGAGATCGCACTCTTCCAGCGTCGGGATACGGATCTCTTTAGTCACGCCGCGTACGGCCTCTTCGAGCGTTAGATCCATGTTATAGCGCAGGTCTGACCCGCGCGAAGCACGCTGACGACCACGCCCCCCACCAAAGATATCGCCAAAAACATCACCGAAGATATCGCCAAAATCAGCACCGCCGCCAAAACCGCCGCCGCCGCCCATGCCACCCTGCTCGAATGCCGCGTGGCCATATTGATCGTAAGCAGCACGTTTCTGCGCATCGGTCAGAATTTCATATGCTTCTTTAATTTCTTTGAATTTGGCTTCGGCCTCTTTGTCACCCTGGTTACGGTCCGGATGAAACTTCATGGCCAGGCGCTTATACGCCTTCTTGATTTCACGCTCATCCGCCGTTTTCGGAACGCCTAAAATCTCATAATAATCTTGCTTTGCCATTGGTATTTTCAGCCCCTTAACATACGAGCACGGGCGGAGAGGAAACCTCTTCGCCCGTGCTGATTAATTACCCTGCATCAGGGCGATTATTTTTTATCTTTAACTTCTTCGAACTCAGCATCGACCACATCGTCGTCTTTAGCGGTGTCCTGAGAAGCGTCAGCACCAGCCTGCTGCTGTGCGTGCTGCTGCTGGGCGATTTCCATCAGCTTCTGAGAAGCCTGCGCCAGCTCCTGCATCTTCGCTTCGATATCGGCTTTGTCTTCGCCTCTCAAAGACGTTTCCAGCGCGCTCAGTGCGGTTTCAATAGCCGTTTTGTCATCTGCTGGCAACTGGTCACCTGCTTCTTCAACCTGCTTGCGGGTGCTGTGCAGCAGATGATCGCCCTGGTTACGCGTCTGAACCAGCTCTTCGAACTTACGGTCTGATTCAGCATTTGCTTCCGCTTCACGAACCATTTTTTCGATTTCAGCTTCATTGAGCCCAGAAGACGCCTTGATGGTGATTTTCTGCTCTTTACCGCTGTTTTTATCTTTTGCGGAAACGTGCAGAATACCGTCGGCATCAATATCGAAGGTGACTTCGATCTGCGGCATACCGCGCGGTGCCGGGCTAATACCATCGAGGTTGAACTGACCCAGATCTTTGTTATCCGCGGCACGTTTACGTTCACCCTGCAGCACATGGATGGTTACCGCAGACTGATTATCTTCAGCGGTAGAGAACACCTGGCTGTGCTTGGTCGGGATAGTGGTATTTTTGCTGATCAGTGCAGTCATGACACCGCCCATAGTTTCGATACCCAGCGACAGCGGAGTAACGTCCAGCAGCAGTACGTCTTTAACTTCACCCGTCAATACACCACCCTGAACAGCCGCACCGATAGCAACGGCTTCATCCGGGTTAACGTCTTTACGCGGCTCTTTACCAAAGAATTCAGCCACTTTCTTCTGAACCATTGGCATACGCGTTTGACCACCAACCAGGATAACGTCCTGGATTTCAGATACGGACAGACCCGCATCCTGCAGCGCAACTTTCAGCGGCTCAATAGAACGGTTGACCAGGTCTTCGACCAGGCTTTCCAGTTTCGCACGCGTCACTTTGATGTTCATATGTTTTGGACCAGACGCGTCTGCGGTAATGTACGGCAGGTTAACGTCAGTCTGCTGTGCAGAAGACAGCTCAATTTTCGCTTTTTCTGCGGCTTCTTTCAGGCGCTGCATAGCCAGCGGATCGTTACGCAGGTCAATGCCCTGATCTTTCTTAAACTCGTCAACGAGGTAGTTGATCATGCGGCTATCGAAGTCTTCACCACCCAGGTGGGTGTCACCATTGGTCGCCAGAACTTCAAACGTTTTTTCGCCGTCAACTTCGTCGATTTCGATAATAGAGATATCGAAAGTACCACCGCCGAGGTCGTAAACCGCGATAGTACGGTTGCCAACTTCTTTATCCAGACCATAAGCCAGCGCTGCTGCGGTCGGTTCGTTGATGATACGTTTTACTTCCAGACCTGCAATACGGCCGGCGTCTTTGGTCGCCTGACGCTGAGCGTCGTTAAAGTAAGCAGGAACGGTGATAACTGCTTCCGTTACCGGTTCACCCAGGTAATCTTCAGCTGTTTTCTTCATTTTTTTCAGTACTTCAGCAGAGATCTGCGGCGGAGCCATTTTCTGGCCCTTCACGTCGATCCATGCATCGCCATTGTCAGCACCGATAATTTTGTACGGCATGATGGCTTCATCACGCTGTACTTCTTCGTCCTGGAAGCGACGGCCAATCAGGCGTTTGATCGCAAACAATGTGTTTTGCGGGTTTGTCACTGCCTGACGTTTAGCCGGCTGACCAACAAGAGTTTCACCATCCTGGGTATAAGCAATGATAGAAGGCGTGGTGCGATCGCCTTCGGCGTTCTCCAGCACGCGTGCTGTTGTGCCGTCCATAATCGCTACACAAGAGTTGGTAGTACCCAGGTCGATACCAATAATTTTACCCATCTAAACGTCTCCACTAAAAATTCAGTCAACATGTGGTTGTGAACCTGTAATAAGGGCGAAACGTGCCGTTTCAACTGCCTTAATTCGTTTTTTTTCAGGCTCATTCACTGCGGTTGAGTACAAGATGGGGTCGCTATGTCCGGCATCAAGGGGGGAGATGAAAAAATTTTTGCGCGAGCCCCGTCAGGTGGTACCCGTACCATCACGCCGCTGTAAGCGTCACTGGACACGGTTTACCGCGTGGCGCGGGCCTGGGTAGCCCGGCTAGCGCGGCATTTAATAGCCTCAAAGCCGTTAGCGGGACCGCCTGGCGCGTTACTATTCCGGCCGTATTGCGGATAGCCTGCCTGCGCAGACTTATTGCGGTTCAGCACTCCTGATACGTCCCTGCGACAGGGGTAAAAAATCCTCTTTTTACCCCGGGTAGATCATAGACAGCGTACTTATGCCCGATTATGATGCTGCGCCCGCTTTTAAGTGGGTTTGCTGGGCAAATCTTTTTCACTCTACATTTATACGTTTTTTGAGGAATTATGGGCAACACTAAGTTGGCTAATCCGGCTCCGCTGGGCTTGATGGGTTTTGGCATGACCACTATTTTGCTGAACCTGCACAATGCGGGGATTTTCCCCTTCGACGGTATTATTCTGGCGATGGGTATTTTTTACGGTGGTATTGCACAGATTTTTGCAGGTCTGCTGGAATTTAAAAAAGGGAACACGTTTGGTCTGACGGCCTTTACCTCTTACGGTTCTTTCTGGCTAACGCTGGTGGCAATCCTGCTCATGCCAAAAATGGGCCTGACCGATGCCCCTGACGCGCAGTTCCTCGGCGCTTACCTGGGTCTGTGGGGCGTATTCACACTGTTTATGTTCTTCGGTACGTTGAAGGGCGCAAGAGTGTTGTCATTTGTCTTCCTGAGCCTGACCGTACTGTTTGCCCTGCTGGCTGTTGGCAATATTGGTGGTAACGAAGGCATTATCCACATTGCTGGCTGGGTAGGTCTGGTCTGTGGTGCAAGCGCAATTTATCTGGCGATGGGTGAAGTACTGAACGAGCAGTTTGGCCGTACGGTATTACCGATTGGCGAGAAGCATTAATCATGTCTCTGGCGGGTACCTTAAGCGTACCCGCCATTCACACGCGGGATCACGAACGCTGTAATACCTCTTGTACCCGCCCCTTTCTCACGTCCTGTTTCAACAGTATGCCGAGCACGATCCCTACAAGTGACAATCCCAAAATGTACCAGGCCGGGGCCATGGGTGAAACGCCCATTAGCATGGTGACGGCAATCGGCGTCAGACCACCAAAAATGGCATACGAGACATTGTAGGAAAATGAAATACCGGAGAAACGCACGGTGGGTGGAAAAGCATTGACCATCACGTAAGGTACCGCCCCTACTACTCCGACACAAAGCCCCACCAGACCGTATAATAAAAATAGCTGTTGGGGATAGAGGCCGGCAAAGTGATAAAACACCCAGCTGGAGCCTCCCAGCATGACGCTGCCCGTAATAAACGTCTTACTGGCACCAAAGCGATCGGCCGCCAGCCCGGCAAGCAGACAGCCAATGCAGAGCATGATCGTCGCAATACTATTCGCTTTCAGGGTTACTGCAGGCGCAAAGCCATATTGCTTTTGCAACCATACCGGCGACATCAGGATCACCACCACAATTCCCGCAGATAATAGCCAGGTGAGCAGCATTGAAACCATCACCGCTTTCTTGTGCCGGACAATAACGGATTTCACCGGCAGCTCCTGCGCCAGGATTTTACGCTGCTGCATCTCAAGAAAAACCGGCGTTTCCTGCAGCCAGCGGCGTAAGTACATGGCTATAAGGCCAAATGCACCTCCCAGCAAAAACGGCAGACGCCAGCCGATATCATGAAGCGTTTGCTGGCTCATCGTCGTGTTGACGAGAGTAGCCACAACCGATCCCAGTAAGATCCCGACCGTCAGGCCCGCGGTCAACGTGCCGCAGGCGATACCGATGCGTCCTTCCGGCACATGCTCGGCAACGAAAACCCATGCGCCTGGAACTTCGCCACCAATAGCCGCGCCCTGGAGGATACGCATGAGTAGTAGTAGCAATGGGGCAGCTAATCCAGCCGTGGCGTAGGTCGGTAGCAGGCCAATTGCCAGCGTCGGCAGGGCCATCAATAAGATGCTCAAGGTAAACATCTTTTTACGCCCGACCAGATCGCCAAAGTGGGCCATGATAATTCCGCCTAGTGGCCGGGCCAGGTATCCGGCAGCGAAGATGCCGAACGTCTGTACCTGGCGCAGCCACTCAGGAATATCGGCAGGGAAGAAAAGTTCACCGACGACCGCAGCAAAGAAGACGAAGATAATAAAATCATAAAACTCCAGCGCTCCGCCGAGGGCGGCGAGCGTGAGCGTTTTATAATCCTGGCGATTCAATGTGCGTATAGTTGTCGACATAGACGACCCTTTATCATCGGGAAGAAGATGTCCACCATAACATGTAAACTAAAAATTACTGCACAGTAAATAAATCAATACCAAAATAGTCACCGCGTTAAAAAGACAGCGGTAAAACCTGCTATAAAATCCCTACTTTCTCGCGCTTTTTGGCCTAAAAGCGGCGATTACCTTACTGTTCGTTTCGACATATGGCCCCTCCAGCAACTGTATACAATACGGTACACTTGCGAAGATACCCGGCACAGAGACGTTGCCTTCCGCATCTTTCACCCCTTCCAGCGTTTCCTGAATAGATTTAGGCTGCCCGGGCAAATTCAGGATCAATGCCTGCTTGCGGATCACCCCCACTTGGCGGGAAAGGATTGCGGTCGGAACAAATTGCAGGCTGATTTGCCGCATTTGCTCACCAAAGCCGGGCATTTCGCGATCGGCCACCGCCAGTGTGGCATCCGGCGTAACGTCACGACGGGCCGGGCCGGTTCCACCGGTCGTCAGTACCAGGTGGCAACTCATTTCATCTACCAGCTCGCAGAGCGTTTGCTCAATGATACTTTGCTCATCGGGAATTAAACGCGTCTGAATTTCATAAGGGGTGGTTAGCGCGGTCTCCAGCCAGGCTTCGAGTGCCGGAAGACCTTTGTCCTGATAGACGCCGCTGGAAGCGCGATCGGAAATAGAAACTAAGCCAATGCGTAACGTGTTCATCATTACTCTCTTCTGGAAGGCATTTTCCCGAAATAATACACGCGAACGTCACGTAATACGACGCATCAACGCAGGCTGCGACTGACATTTCACGGGGAAGTACACAAAACGCCAGGCGATTTTGTATAAACACGCACAACGCATTCCCCGACATGGAGATGAACCGATGACGATGGCAGAGCACCTGGACGATATTGGCCTTAGAAAAGGCATTGAGCAGGGTAAGCGGGCTGGCGAACGTGAAGCGAGGTTAAAGATTGCACGTGCGATGCTGGAAAACGGGTTTGATGAGCAGACGGTTATCGCATTGACCGGGATTGCAGAAGAAGAGTTTTCGTTACTGCGTCACGCCGCTGCACGCCGATCCATAAAATAAAACGTTGGCCGGTAGTGGCTACCGGCCATCATGATTACAGCAGATCGCCGATCATTTTTTCCAGTTTTTCCTGGTCTACAGCAAACTTGCGGATACCGTCGGCCAGTTTATCAACTGCCATCGGGTCCTGGTTGTGCTGCCACAGGAACTGCGCTTCGGTAATGCGTTCCGGACGGGCTTTGACTTCACCGTTAAACGACAATTTACGCTCAATAGTGCCTTCGCTTTCTGCCAGCTCTTTAAGCAATGCTGGAGCAATGGTCAGACGATCGCAGCCCGCCAGCTCCAGAATTTCACCGAGGTTACGGAAGCTTGCACCCATCACGACCGTTTCGTAGCCGTGCTGTTTGTAGTATTCGTAGATCTCTGTCACTGACACCACGCCCGGATCTTCTGCTGGCGCGTACTCTTTTTTATCGGTATTGGTTTTGTACCAGTCAAGAATACGACCAACAAATGGCGAAATCAGATAAACGCCCGCTTCCGCACACGCGCGAGCCTGCGCAAAAGAGAATAGCAGCGTCAGGTTACAGTTGATGCCTTCTTTTTCGAGCTGTTCTGCGGCACGAATACCCTGCCAGGTTGAAGCCAGTTTGATCAAGATACGGTCATTACTGATACCCGCATCGTTATACAGCTTAATCAGACGCTTAGCTTTTACGATAGAAGCTTCAGTGTCATAGGAAAGACGCGCATCCACTTCAGTTGAAATACGGCCCGGAACCAGCTTAAGAATTTCCAGTCCGATATTCACCGCCAGTTTATCGCTGGCATCAACGATTTGCTGGGCGTGGTCGCTGCTTTGGCTACGCGCCCAGGTTACGGCATCGTCAATCAGCTTGCGGTATTCAGGAATTTGCGCAGCGCCAAGGATCAGAGAAGGGTTGGTTGTTGCATCCTGCGGCTGATACAGCTTCATTGCCGCGATATCTCCGGTGTCAGCCACCACGGTGGTGTACTGACGCAGGGAGGTCAATTTGTCCGTCATGATAGAGTTTCTCTTTAAACAGCTTGTTAGGGGGATGTAACCGGTCTGCCCTGATAATATCACGACCCACTCTCAGCGCAACCGCGACGGTATGACCTTACAGAGTGTGATAGACTCCGCCGATGTATTACCGGACAGGCAATTCCTGTCCCATAAGTGGTAGCGCTTACATTAGCGTACCGGCATAAACAAGAGGACGTTTAATGCCTGATTTTCTACAGTTTATTAACGACGTCATTTGGGGATCGATGATGATCTATCTGCTGGCGGGCGCCGGCATATGGTTTACTTTCCGTACAGGCTTCATTCAGTTTCGCTATCTGCGCCACTACAGTAAAAGTCTGAAAAACAGTCTCACCCCTCAGCCAGGAGGATTAACCTCTTTCCAGGCGCTGTGTACCAGTCTTGCCGCGCGCGCAGGTAGTGGAAATCTGGCTGGGATCTCGCTGGCTATCGCCACAGGCGGCCCGGGAGCCATCTTCTGGATGTGGATCTCCGGCCTCACCGGCATGGCCATCAGCTTTGCTGAATGCTCGCTTTCTCAGCTTTATAAACAGCGTGATGCCGCAGGGCAATTTCGTGGTGGACCGGCGTGGTATATGGCGCATGGGTTAGGAATGCGCTGGATGGGCATCCTTTTTTCGCTGTTTTTACTGCTCTCTTACGGCCTGGTTTTTAATACTATTCAGGCAAACTCTGTTGCCAGTGCCCTCAATTACGCCTTTACGATGCCCTCGCTGGTCACCGGCATCATTCTGGCTGTGCTGATTCTGTTAATAATAACCGGAGGGTTGCGCAGGGTTGTAAGAATGATGCAATGGCTGGTACCGGTAATGGTGATTTTCTGGGTGGCCACGAGCCTGTTGATTAGCACATGGCATATTGCCGCCCTGCCAGAGACGATTGCCACCATCGTGAAAAGCGCGTTCGGCTGGCATGAAGCGGCAGCGGGTGCGGCCGGGTATACGGTAAGTCAGGCGCTTACCAGCGGTTTTCAGCGCGGCATGTTTTCTAATGAAGCCGGGATTGGTTCTACGCCCAATGTTGCCGCTGCTGCCTCTTCATGGCCTCCACACCCGGCGGCACAGGGCATTGTGCAGATGATTGGCGTGTTTATTGATACCTTTATTCTCTCAACCTGTAGTGCTCTGATTGTCCTGCTGGCAGGTCCGAATACCCTGCATACTGCTGCCGACGGTATCCAGCGCATTCAGCAGGCAATGGTCATGCTTATTGGCGATGCTGGTCCCGGATTTGTCGCCATTGTGGTGGCGCTATTGGCTTTCACATCTATTGTGGGAAATTATTTGTATGCGGAGAATAATTTAGTTTTTCTGCGTCTTGATACGCCATGGGCGCGACGGGCCCTGCGTGCCACAACATTCATCATGATTGTCGCTGGATCGCTGCTCAGCTTTCCACTGGTATGGCAATTGGCCAATATTGCAATGGCATTGATGGCCCTGACTAATCTGACCGCCATTCTGCTGCTGTCACCCGTCGTGCGTCTTATTGCCAATGACTATTTGCGCCAGCGCAAATTAGGCGTGCGCCCGGTATTTGATCCGCAACGTTATCCGGATCTTCATCAGCAACTGACATCGGGAGCATGGGACAACCTGCCAAAGCAATAGTATGGCAATCACAGTCATCGCCGACTTGCAGCCTTTTTTTTGCTAAAGTCGGGCAATAATAATATGCCGTAAGGATTAACGATGCTGATTCTGATTTCACCTGCAAAAACGCTGGATTACCAAAGCCCGCTTGCCACGAAAAATTTTACGCAGCCTGAACTGCTGGACCATTCACAACAGTTGATTGAGGTTGCGCGTAAGCTGACGGCAGCACAAATTGCCAGTTTAATGAGTATCAGCGACAAGCTTGCCGATCTGAATGCCACTCGCTTTCACGACTGGCAACCTGAGTTTACGCTGGAAAATGCCCGCCAGGCGATCCTCGCCTTTAAAGGCGATGTTTATACCGGTCTTCAGGCGCACACATTCAGTGAGACAGACTTTGACTTTGCCCAGCAACACCTGCGAATGCTCTCTGGCCTGTACGGCGTTCTGCGTCCGCTGGATCTGATGCAGCCCTACCGTCTGGAGATGGGTATCCGTTTTGCCACTCTCCGGGGTAAGGATCTTTATCAATTCTGGGGCGACATCATTACCGATAAGCTGTCAGAAGCTCTGGATGCCCGGCACGATCGGGTGATCGTTAACCTGGCGTCAGAGGAGTATTTTAAAGCGGTTAAGCCGAAAAAACTGAATGCCGTCATCATAAAGCCCGTTTTCCTGGACGAAAAGAACGGTAAGTTCAAAGTAATCAGTTTTTATGCCAAGAAAGCGCGTGGTCTGATGAGCCGCTTCATAATTAAAAATCGCCTGACGACGCCTGAGCAGCTTCGCGAATTTAATGAGGAAGGCTATGTCTTTGATGAAGAAGCGTCAGTAAACGGCGAGCTGGTCTTTAAACGCCGCGAGCACGCGGTGTAAATCGAAGACACCCACGGCAGACCATAAAAAAACCGGGCAAACGCAGCGTTGCCCGGCGTTAAATGGACTAATGGCTTAGCCTCTTGCCATCATCAACTGGCGCAGAGCGGCAAAATCTGCAGGCAAAGTGTGCGATAACAGCGGTAAATCGGCCCTTTCCGCAAGTTCCGCAGGCAGCGGCAGCGTTTCACCCAGAATCGTTTCCACGCTTTCTTTAAATTTTGCCGGATGCGCAGTGCCAAGGAACAGTCCGTATTCGCCTGGTTGCAACTGGTCGCGCAGCGCGCGATACGCAATGGCCGCGTGCGGCTCGGAAATATAGCCAAGCGCCCGAAGTTCGTGCATTGCCGCTTTTGTAGTCTCATCATCTACCGCCGCGTAGCCCAGCTCATTAAGCCGCCAGATTTTACGCCGGAAAATCTCCTCCACCCGCGGCCAGTTGTTTGGCTGGCTGACGTCCATTGCATTCGACAGGGTTGCCTGCGTGGCGTTTGGCTCCCATTTGCCCGCATGCAGAAAACGCGGCACCGTGTCGTTAGCATTGGTTGCGGCAATAAAGCGTTTAACCGGTAGCCCCAGCGATTTCGCCAGCAGCCCGGCCGTGAGATCGCCAAAATTACCGCTGGGAACGGAGATCACCAGCTGATTACGCGCCTCCTGCGGGAGTTGCGCCACGGCTTCGAAGTAGTAGCAAATCTGCGCCAGCAGACGGCTGATATTGATCGAGTTGGCCGAGTTTAACCCCAGCGCGGCTTTCAACTCTTCATCATCAAATGCCTGTTTTACCAGGGCCTGACAGGCATCGAAATCGCCGTCAATCGCCACGGTTTCAATGTTGCCACCCAGCGTACAGAATAATTTTTCCTGCAACGGACTGATTTTGCCGCGGGGATAGAGGATCACGACCCGTACGTTTGGCAGGCCATAGAAAGCATGGGCCACTGCCGCACCGGTATCGCCGGACGTCGCGGTCAGAATAGTGACCGGCTTATCTCCGCTGATATGGGTTAGCATTTGCGCCATAAAACGTCCGCCAAAATCTTTAAATGCCAGCGTCGGCCCGTGGAATAGCTCCAGACAGCCGATGTCTTCTGTCACCGGCTTCACCGGTGCCGGAAAAGTAAATGCCGCACCGATACGTTGTTTAAGTACGGTAGACGGGATCTCATCGCCGATAAATGCACTAAGAATTTTTGCGCTGCGGCTGACAAAATCCTCAGTCAGCATTTCATCAATTTCCGTCAGGCTAAATTCAGGCAGATCGTGCGGAAAAAACAGTCCCTGCTGCTTGCCCAGCCCTTGGGTAACGGCCTGAGCAAAGCTAACCTGCTCGTTATGATCTTTAAGGTTATAGAGTTTCATTAGTTATCCTACGACTCGTGCGCCTGCCGTATCCAGCTGGCAAATATGAACAAAGCCTTCCTGATTCTGGAGATAGTGTTTACCCAGCCAGTCTGCCACACGTTGTGCGGTCCCGGCTTTATCGCACAGCGCAAATAACGTCGGACCGGAACCGGAGATACCGCAGGCCAACGCTCCCATCTCCGTTACGGCCTGACGTGCGTCATTAAAGCCGGGCAGCAGTTTGGCGCGATAGGGCTCAGCAATCACATCTTTCATCAGTTTCGCGGCCAGCAGCGGCTGGCGCGAATAACAGGCGTGAATGAATCCAGCCAGGTGGCGACCGTGTGCAATACAATCCTGGCGGCGATATTGCGCGGGCAGGATCGCACGCGCTTCGGCGGTAGAAACGACAATACCCGGATAGGCCAGCACCCATAGCCACTCATCAAAGCCTGGCACCTGCTCGCTGATAATGCCGTTTTCTTCGATCATCAACTGCATGCCACCGAGAAAACAGGGAGCGACGTTATCATAATGGACGCTGCCGGAGATACGCCCCTCCAGTTCCCCCATTAATGCCAGCATCCGCGTATCATTCAGCGGCTTGCCGCAGTATTCATTCATGGCAACCAGCGCCGCCACTACCGAACAGGCGCTGGAGCCAAGACCGGAACCAATCGGCATGTTTTTTTCCAGCGTCATGGTTACCGGCACCGTTTTGCCAATCTCCTGACAAAAGCGCTCCCAGCATTGATAAACAATATTCTCACGGGGTTCAGCCGGCAGTTTATTGGCGAAACGGCCTTTATTCTCGACGCTGAAACGCTCTGCGGCTTCAACCGCAACGGTATCGCCCAGCAGGGAGCCGTCGATGGGCGTTACCGCCGCGCCCAGCACGTCAAATCCGACGCTCATATTGGCACTTGAGGCCGGGGCATAAACTTTAACCATGTCAGACTCCTAACTTCCATGAAAGCGTACGCAGCAGGTCAGCAAATACCCCTGCCGCCGTGACGTCGTTACCTGCACCGTAACCGCGCAGCACCAGCGGGATGGGCTGATAATAGTGACTATAAAATGCCAGCGCATTCTCACCATTTTTCACTTTATACAGCGGATCATTGCCGTCTACTTCGGCAATTTTTACCCGACAGACGCCATCTTCTTCGATATTGCCAACATAGCGCAGAACCTTACCTTCATCACGCGCTTTTGCCACGCGAGCGGAGAAACCGTCATCCAGCTGTGGCAACCGCGCCATAAAACTGTCGGTATCTCCGGAGGCATCAAAGCTCTCCGGCAGCACGGACTCAATCACCATATCACTCAGTTCAAGACTGCGGCCGGTTTCACGCGCCAGAATAAGCAGCTTGCGCGCAACGTCCATTCCGGACAGATCGTCGCGCGGGTCCGGCTCGGTATAGCCCATTTCGCGTGCTATACGGGTCGCTTCCGACAGACTCATCCCCTCATCGAGCTTGCCAAAAATAAATGACAGCGAGCCGGAAAGGATCCCGGAGAAGTGCTGAAGCTCATCGCCGGCATTCAGCAGGTTCTGTAAGTTCTCTATCACCGGAAGCCCGGCGCCGACGTTGGTATCGTAGAGAAATTTACGTCGTGAATGCCCGGCGGCATGGCGCAGCTGATGGTAATAATCCATTGACGAGGTATTCGCCTTTTTATTCGGCGTTACGACGTGGAAACCTTCGCGCAGGAAATCAGCATACTGATCGGCAACGATTTGACTGGAGGTACAATCAACAATGACCGGGTTAAGCAGATGATATTCTTTGACCAGACGAATCAAACGCCCCAGGTTGAAGGGGTCTTTCGCATCCGCCAGTTCATTCTGCCAGTTTTCCAGATTCAGACCGTGAACGTTAGTGAGTAGCGCCTTTGAGTTTGCTACGCCGCAAACGCGTAAATCAATATGCTTACCTTTCAGCCATGCCTGCTGGCGTTTGATCTGCTCGAGCAGTGCCCCGCCCACGCCGCCCACGCCAATCAGGAACACTTCGATCACCTGATCGGTGTTAAACAGCATCTGATGCGTTACGCGCACGCCGGTCGTCACATCATCGTTATTGACTACCACCGAAATAGAGCGCTCGGAGGAGCCCTGCGCAATGGCGACAATATTAATATTGGCACGCGCCAGCGCGGCAAAAAATTTGGCCGAGATACCGCGCAGGGTACGCATTCCATCCCCCACCACCGAAATGATCGCCAGACGCTCCATAATGGCCAGCGGCTCAAGCAAGCCTTCTTTTAGTTCAAGGTAAAACTCATCGCGCATTGCCCGCTGCGCGCGCAGGCAGTCGGCCTGAGGCACACAAAAGCTGATGCTGTATTCGGAAGAGGACTGGGTGATTAATACTACTGAAATTCCGGCGCGCGACATGGTGGCAAATACTCGCGCGGCCATGCCGATCATACCTTTCATTCCCGGGCCGGAAACGTTAAACATCGCCATATTATTCAGATTGGAGATGCCTTTTACCGGCAGACCATCTTCATTGCCATTCGCGCCGATCAGCGTACCCGGCGCCTGAGGGTTGCCGGTATTCTTAATCAGGCACGGAATTTGAAATTGAGCGATCGGCGCGATGGTGCGCGGGTGCAGGACTTTTGCACCGAAATAAGACAGCTCCATAGCTTCCTGATAAGACATGGATTTGAGCAGACGTGCGTCCGGCACCTGGCGCGGATCGCAGGTATAGACACCGTCAACATCGGTCCAGATCTCACAGCAATCGGCACGCAGACAGGCTGCCAGCACCGCCGCGGAATAATCGGACCCGTTCCGGCCCAGCACCACTAACTCGCCTTTCTCATTACCTGCAGTAAAGCCGGCCATTAAAATCATATGGTCTGCCGGGATTTGACTTGCCACAATACGGCGTGTGGATTCAGCAATATCAACCGTTGACTCCAGGTAGTGCCCGACCGCCAGCAGTTTTTCAACAGGATCGATAACCGTCACATTATGCCCGCGCGCCTGTAACAGCCCCGCCATAATGGCAATCGACAGTTTTTCACCCCGACAAATAAGCGCGGCGTTGACGCTGTCCGGGCACTGATTCAGCAAACTAATACCATGCAGGACATGTTTAATCTGGGCGAACTCGTACTCAACGACGGTTTTTAGCTGAGCAAGGGGAAAATCAGCCTGAGCATCGGCGAGACCCTGGAGCAGATCGGCAAAGATACGTTCAGCATCGCTAATATTGGTCAGCGTATCTTGCCCACTAATGGTTTTTTCAATCATCGCCACCAGGTGGTTGGTGATTTTTGCCGGGGCAGAGAGAACGGTCGCAACCTGCCCCTGCCTGGCATTACTCTCCAGAATATCGGCAACCCGCAGAAAGCGTTCTGCATTTGCCACTGATGTACCGCCAAACTTCAACACTCGCATGGTAATGACCCCTTGATTTTTTTGCGAAAAAAAAGCCCGCACTGTTCGGTGCGGGCTTTTTTCTGTTTTTCCTGTACGCGTCAGCCCGCACCATTACCTGTGGTAATTGTGATTGTGGTAATGGTGGTTGTGCTGATGCGGATCATGATGTTGTTTGCTCTGTCATTGTTATCTGTCTGTCCTGTATACCTGTATTGGTTAAAGTATCTGCCTGGCTAAGTCAATTTATTTTTAAATTGATCACACTTTCCAGGCAATGCGGATACCACCAAAAAAGGAGCTAATTGTAACCGCCCTGCGCAATAACAGCGTCGAAATCCAGCATTAAAATATAAATAAGTAAATTTATTTAGAATATTACTCCGCAAGCTTTTTTTCGATATCGTGGAGTAAACGGTGCAGCATGGCCGTATCACGCTGCTGCAATAACCCTATCCGCTGCTGTAGCCAGTCGGCTAATTTGTCATCGTCTGCCACCCCCAAAGTCTGTAGCAGATTGGAAAAACGTGAACGCAGGGCATTCAGTTGATTCTCATCGCTGCCCGTAGCGTGGGAAACACGCTGTTGCATCAGTGGCGCTAATTGATAACAGAATACCATTACCGCCTGGCCCAGGTTAAGCGAGGGATAATCCGCAACCATCGGCACGCCGGTGAGAATGTCGGCCAGCGCCAGCTCGTCATTGGTTAAACCCGAATCCTCCCGTCCAAAAACCAGTGCCGCGTGCGTTAACCATTCAGCTTTTTCTTCCAGAAGCGGCACAAGCTCTGCCGGCGTTGCGTAGTAATGATATTTTGCCCGGCTTCGCGCCGTGGTTGCCACCGTAAAATCCACGTCGTGCAGGGCCGCGCTCAGGTCAGGATACGTCGTCAGGTTATCCAGAATATCGGTAGAGCCGTGTGCCACGCGACGTGCCGCAGGGTGAAGGTGCGCTTCGCTGTCAACGATACGTAACTCGCTGAATCCCATCGTTTTCATCGCCCGGGCCGCTGCGCCAATATTTTCGGCTCTGGCAGGAGCCACCAGTACAATGGTTAATCGCATTTCAGATCTCTTCTTAATCAGTTTGATCGCCAAAAGGCGTTTCTTATCGAGCTTATTTTTCTTCGATAATTTACAATGTTGCAACAATCATCACGATATTGTCTTTTACCATTCTTAAAAGAAGCTAAACTGTTTCAAAGCGGTTAGTGAATGTAGTATGTTAACAGAACACGCTTATCTACATGTTTATTATTGTTATTTATATTTTGTATGTATTGATCGCTTTAAATTCATTGTACTTATAAGTTATCAACAGTAACTAGTTGAGTTGTTGAAAGATTGTGATTTACGCTAGCATTTCGCTGCAGGAGTTTCTGCAAAATGTTAACGTGCTACAATTGAACTTGATATATGTCAACGAAGCGTAGTTTTATTGGGTGTCTGCTGTCTCCTGCCCTGTTATGTTGCTGTTAAAATGGTTAGGATAACAGCCGTTTTTGACACTGTCGGGTTCAGAGGGAAAGTACCCACGACCAAGCTAATGATGTTGTTGACGTTGATGGAAAGTGCATCAAGAACGCAATTACGTACTTTAGTCTTGTTATGCTGCGCATGTTAATTTTCACCATGCACTAGCCAGGTCAGGGACTTTTGTACTTCCTGTTTCGATTTAGTTGGCAATTTAGGTAGCAAACCATGCAGATCCCGCACATTCTGATCGTTGAAGACGAGTTGGTAACACGCAACACGTTGAAGAGTATTTTCGAAGCGGAAGGTTATGATGTTTTCGAAGCCACCGATGGCGCGGAAATGCATCAAATCCTCTCCGAGTACGACATTAATCTGGTGATTATGGACATCAATTTACCGGGCAAAAATGGCCTGTTGCTGGCGCGTGAACTGCGCGAGCAGGCAAACGTTGCCCTGATGTTCCTGACCGGTCGCGATAACGAAGTAGATAAAATTCTCGGCCTCGAAATTGGTGCCGATGACTATATTACCAAACCGTTTAACCCTCGCGAACTGACTATCCGTGCTCGCAATCTGCTGTCGCGTACCATGAATCTCGGTAGCGTTAGTGAAGAGCGCCGCAGTGTTGAAAGCTATAAGTTCAACGGATGGGAACTGGACATCAACAGCCGCTCGCTGGTCAGCCCTGGTGGCGATCAGTACAAGCTGCCGCGCAGTGAATTTCGTGCCATGCTTCACTTCTGTGAAAATCCGGGCAAAATTCAGTCACGCGCTGAGCTGCTGAAGAAAATGACCGGTCGCGAACTGAAACCGCACGATCGTACGGTTGACGTCACGATCCGCCGTATTCGTAAACATTTCGAATCGACGCCGGATACGCCGGAAATTATCGCCACAATCCATGGTGAAGGCTATCGTTTCTGCGGCGATCTGCAGGAATAATGGCAAAAAAAGCGCCGCAAAGCGGCGCTTTTTTATTTCCACAGCCTTAATTCATCATCACCTGTTTCAGCATTAACCGCTTTTTTCCCGCGCGTATAAACGTTACTCCAGTCCACGTTTTTGGTCAGCAGCATAATGGCGCTTAGCGCAATAAACAGCACGCCGCTTCCCAGCAATAATGCGTTTTCCTCTGAGCGTAGCAATTGCCACATCACCCCATCCAGTACCAGTAGTGCACCGGTAAACAGCAGGCTCCGTTTCCAGCCTTTCATTACCGCCTGCAAATAAAAGGCATTCAGTGCCGCACTCACCAGACTGGCGCAAATCCAGGCTGGCGTAAAACCAGTACGCTCTGAAAGCGCCAGCAAAATCAGATAGAACATAACCAGCGAGAGACCTACCAGCAAATATTGCACTGGATGCAGCCGTAATAACGTTAGCGTTTCAAACACAAAGAATGCCATAAATGTCAGGCCAATCAGCAAAATAGCATATTTTGTCGCCCGATCGGTCAGCTGATATTGATCCGACGGTGTGGCAATATTGACGCTAAAAGCCGGTAATCCTCGCCAGTTGACATCGATACCGCGCAAAAAGTGGCTATCGAGGTTATTCGCAAACCACGAGCTTTGCCACTGGGCCTGAAATCCTGTGGTGGCGATGTCACGTTTAGTGGGAAGGTAATTACCGGCAAAACCCGGATGCGGCCAGTTGCTGGCAAGTGAAAGCTCACTGTTACGTCCAATCGGTACCAGCGCAAATGTGCCGGTTCCGCTCAGGTTTAGCGATAGCTCAATACTTAACTTATCGCCATTGAGTGCAGTAGAAGGCAGCGGAATATGCACGCCCTGCTCATTGATCAACTTGCCCGCACCGGGCTCCGCATTAAATTGTTCGCCGTTGACGATAGCTGGCCCCACATGGCCAATTCCTCGAGCATCCCCAACGCTCAATACGATGAAAGGCTCGCCGACAATCGTTCCGGCGTTGATCAGATCTTTAAGTCGGGACGGATCAAAATCCGCTTTAAATGAAAGATCGCCATGCCAGACCTTGCCGTCATAAATGCCAATTTTTCGCGACTCTACGTCCTGACTTCCTTTAACCATCAGCGATTCCGGAAGCCAGAAATGGAGGTTCGTGCGCTTTTCGTGTACCTGCTCAGTCGTACCGTCACCGCGCTCACGCATGACGGTGTACATCTCCGTCACCGGGATCGCAATCAGCGGTCCGATGACTTTCTGTGGGCCGCTGGTGCTTTGCCGTAGCGTTGTTTCAACATCATCCCGGTAATTTGCCCGCTCGGTAATAACGCTATGAAGCAGCGTTAACGGGATTAACAGCAATAACATGCAGCCAGCCAGGGTCAGAATTTTAATAAAAATCGGTGATTTCAACATAGTATGCTCCTCTGTAATACAGAGAGCATAAAAGCGCTATGTGAGGTGACGCTGAAGCTATGTGAAGCGACGGTGAAGTGTCAGCGTTGCTTCGGTACCGCACGGTGAGAGATTGACTAACGTGATGCTTCCGCGATGCAGGCGCGCAACCTCGCGTACGAAGGCCAATCCCAGCCCACTACTCTTGTGCCCATCTTCACGCGGCAAGGAATAAAAGCGTTCGAAAAGTCGATCGATGGCATAAACAGGTACTCCGCTCCCGCTGTCGGTGACGCGGATAAGGACCTTTTCTTCCTGCGGCTGCGCCGTAAGCGCAATCAGGCCGCCAGCCGGGGTAAAATCGATGGCGTTATCCAGCAGATTCCCCAGCGCCTCAGCCAGCAGTTCTGCCTCCCCGGCCACCAGAAGATCGGTTTCATGGCATTCAAATGTCAGCCTTTTTCGTTCCATCTGGATGCCGCGCGATTCACAGAGATCGAGAAACAGCATATTGAGCGAAACCGTGTCGGGCAGAATTTCAATGCGACTTTCAACTTTGGCCTGCAACAACAGTTTTTCCACCAGCGCCTGCATTCGGGCATTTTGGGTCAGAATATTATGGGTAAAACGCGCGGCGACGGCGGGCGGAGGCATCTCCTGGAGGATCTCAGCGGCCCCGCGAACAGCCGCCAGCGGACTTTTTAATTCGTGGGTCAGGGCGTGAACATAATGTTCAATATAATTTTTTCCCTCGAGTTTTACCCGCATACTTTCCAGCGCGCTGGCCAATTTGCGCAGCTCGCTGCTGCCGACGTCAGGCAAAGGAACCGGCTGCTCAAGGGTGACGGAATCTGCATAGCGTACCAGCTTGCTAATGGAGCGGTTAATCCACCATACCATCAGGCCGCCGATCATCAGGGCAATCCCCAGCAGCGCACCACCAGCCCACAGAATGCGCCGTTCACTGCGTTTAATAACCGGGGTCATGGTATTATTGGCTTTCCCGATGCTCAGTACGCCCACTATTTTTCCGTTATGCATTATCGGTGCGGCGACATACATAACGGTGCTGTCGGGATCGTCAGGGTCGCTTTTAGTGCTGCGTGCGCCGTACTGACCCCGTAGCGTTAACCAGACATCATTCCAGCGCGAATAATCCTGCCCTGTCGCACGTCCGGCAGAGTCAAATAACACTTTGCCCTGCGCATCAGTCATATAAAGGTGATATTCATTACGTACTTTTTCGATACCGCTGATATTGGCCTTGATAGGCCGATCGTGCAGATCGACAAATGCTTTCGCCAGCCGTCCGTGCTGTGTATTTCCCGTCAGTAAATCCTCTTTCGCCAGTTCAGCCATCAGCGTGGCGGTATCAATCAGCGTTCCCTCCATGGCGCGCCGCACGCCGGGCTTTACTTCCTGGACAAAAATGGAAAAAACAAACCAGCCGGCGACGGCGACAATGAGAAAGTAGCCCAGCAGCAACCGCATTCCCATGCGCATTAATGAATACCCAGACTGTAACCCAGACCGCGATGTGTATTGACCGGAGAAAGCTCAGCATTCACCAGACGCAGTTTAGCGCGCAGCGTTTTGATATGCGTATCGACGGTGCGATCAAAACTTTCCTGCGCATCGACCCATACCCGATCCATGAGTTGCTGACGAGAGAAGACCTGACCTGGCGACTTCAGCAGCGTTTTTAGCAACAAATATTCATAGCGAGTAAGCTGTAGCGTTTGTCCGCACCAGCGGATATTCGCACCGGTTTCGTTAAGCTCAAACAGCCCAATACGCTGAAGCGCGGGCGGCTCGAAGCTTTTTTGCAGGCGCCTGAGTACCACACGTACCCGGGCGCACACCTCGCGCGGGGAGAAAGGTTTAGCAATATAGTCATCCGCCCCCATCTCCAGCCCCAGCAGTTTATCAACCTCATCATTGCGCGCCGTGAGAAACAAAAGCGGCAGCGTGGAATGACTGGCCTGCAGTTGTCGACACAATTCAAAACCGCTGATATCCGGCAGGCCAATATCCAGAATGATCAGATCCGGCACCTGATCCCGTATTGCCTCAAGCACCGGCAGACCGCGCTCAAACGCACTTACCGCAAATCCCTCCTGCTGCAGCGTATAGATAAGCGTTTCTGCAATGCTGACTTCATCCTCAACTAACCAGATTAACGGCGGCATAAAGTGTCCCTGTTACTCTCTCCACGGCATGATGGGTACGGCACTTAACGCATTTTTTGGCGAGCCTTCGACAACTTTATCTGAGTAGGCCAGATACGCCAGTGTGTTACGTTTTGCATCGTAGAACCGTACCACCTGCAATTTCTTAAAGACCAGCGACGTTCGTTTCTGGAAAACCACATCGCCCTGCGTTTTGCCAGATTTTATCTTATCGCTCAGTTCGACTGGCCCTACCTGCTGGCACGAAATCGCCGCATCGGCGGTATCTTCTGCCAGCCCCAGGCCGCCTTTGATGCCGCCCGTTTTGGCGCGGCTGATATAACACGTTACGTTTTTGACATCCGGATCGTCAAAGGCTTCAACCACAATTTTATGGTCAGGGCCGAACATTTTGAATACCGTGTCCACCGACCCGACTTCTTCAGCGTGTGCGAACGGCACGCAGGTGACCAGCAGTACGGGAAGAATTAAGCTCTTATATTTCATATTGTTACTATTTCCAAAGATTTAACAGCGTGATTATTCAACATTTCTAAATAAACTGTTTATAGATCACAGGATTAGAAAGATCATCTTTTCTTTCGAGCTTCAATCGCATTTAATCGCAAAAAAAACACTGAATGCTAAAACACCAAAAAATGCTATTATCCGCTACTGAGTATCAGGCACATGCATTTATGGATGAGGACATTGTATGGATCAGGCTGGGATCATTCGCGATCTACTTACCTGGCTGGAAGGTCATCTTGACCAGCCCCTGTCACTTGATAATGTGGCGGCAAAAGCTGGCTATTCCAAGTGGCATCTACAGAGGATGTTTAAAGATGTCACCGGTCATGCCATTGGTGCTTATATCCGTGCGCGTCGCTTGTCAAAATCAGCCGTTGCTTTGCGTCTGACCGCGCGTCCTATTCTTGATATTGCCCTTCAGTACCGGTTTGATTCACAGCAGACGTTTACCCGCGCGTTTAAAAAACAATTTACGCTGACGCCCGCGCTTTATCGCCGCTCGCCGGACTGGAGCTCTTACGGTATGCGCCCACCGCTGCGCCTGTCTGAGTTCAGTATGCCTCATTATGAATTTGTGACGCTGCAGCCGACAGAGATGGTCGGTGTTACCCAGAGTTACACGTGTAAACTGGAAGAAATTTCTGATTTCCGCAACCAAATGCGGATTCAGTTCTGGCGGGATTTCCTCGGCAATTCGCCGTCTCTGCCGCCCGTACTGTACGGTTTACACGAGCCGTGCCCGAGTTCTGAAAAAGAAGATGAGCAGGAAGTGTTCTACACCACCGCATTAACCCCTGACATGATCAATGGTCATATGCACAATACCCAGGCAGTAAAACTGGAAGGCGGAGAATACGTTCAGTTTACCTATGCAGGACCGGGTACTGGCCTGCAGGAATTTATCCTGACCCTCTATGGCACCTGTATGCCTATGCTGGGCCTGACGCGCCGTAAAGGCCAGGATATTGAACGCTTCTTCCCGCAGGATGAAGCCCGGAACCAGGCTCCGCCTATTCAGCTTCGCTGCGAATACCTGATCCCAATCCGCCGTTAACGCTGCAATTCGTCCAGCGCAGGGGCATCAAGATGAGAAACATCCCCTGCCGTCTCAACGACCCAGCCCGACGCCAGCCACGGACTTTGCTGATAATCAATCCGCGAGATCGAACAGTTACGCAGGCGCAGGCGACGTTCCGCCCAGGCGGGCAGGCCAAGAATGGTGCTGACCAGGCAGCCGAGCGCCATGCCGTGACTGACCAGCAGCGGGCGACTTCCCTGCGGCAACGCCAGACACTCTGTCAGTGCCGCGTGCATACGATCACTGAGTTCCTGCATGGATTCTCCCTCTGGAATACGACCGTCTGACGTTCCGTTAACCAGCTGGCGACGCCACGCTTCTTCATCGCCGGTCAGAGAATCAATATGCCGCTCTTCCAGTACGCCCATATCCAGCTCGCGCAACCGGGAGTCCAGCATAACATCACACCCACAGGCTTCAGCGATGATGCCTGCGGTCTGACGCGTGCGGCCCAGATCGCTGGCAATAATATGGGTGATCCCCAGCGCTTTCGCGCGTTCCCCGACCTGCCATGCCTGCTGCTCGCCTTTTTCGGTAAGCGGACTGTCAGACTGGCCCTGAATACGTCGCTCGGCGTTCCACTGCGTCTCACCGTGGCGAACAAGGTATACCTGTAACATATTATTTATCCGTTATACTGCGATGAAATTTGTTAAGAGTTAAAGATGATTATGCACAATGTTGTCGTTGCTACCACTAATCCAGCCAAAATTCAGGCGATTCTCCAGGCATTTAACGAGATCTTCGGTGAAAATACCTGTCAGCTTACGTCGAGGGCCGTTGACAGCGGCGTCCCGGAGCAACCGGTTGGAAGCGACGAAACCCGCAGCGGGGCACGAAACCGCGTCGCTCATGCCCGACAATTACACCCTACCGCCGATTTCTGGGTCGCGATTGAAGCCGGGATCGACGAAGACAGTACCTTTAGCTGGGTGGTTATCGAAAGCCCCGATCGGCGCGGTGAGGCGCGTTCCGCTACTCTGCCACTGCCTGCGGCAATACTGGAAAGGGTCAGAGCGGGTGAGGCGTTAGGACCGGTCATGTCACAGTTTACCGGCATCGACGACATTGGGCGCAAAGCAGGAGCGATTGGGATTTTTACCGCCGGAAAACTAACCCGCAGCAGCGTGTATCATCAGGCGGTGATCCTGGCATTAAGCCCGTTCCACAATTCTGTATACCAATAACGGTTATTTGGCACTTTTAAGCAGCACCGTCTCCAGCCACTGGCGTAATTCCACCGGCGCAGATTTAAGGCTGTTTGACCCGCGCGTGATCGTGGCGATCCCCGCGCCCAGTTCATTTTTTAGCTCGCGCTGACTCATTTCGCCGCGCAACAGCTCTTCAATAATGCGTACGCGGGTCCCCAGCGCTTCCCGCTCGTCGGGCGTAAGCATTAATTGCAAAAGTGGAATGTGCAAATCTTCTGCGCAGGCCTGCTGAAGCAACGCGACAAAACGAAGCCACTCCTGATTGCGCTGCTCGGCCAGGGCCGAAGAATAAGGTGATTGCTGAGTCATAATGCGCCGCCTTTTTAGGGCAGCGGATACGCTGAACGCAGGTATCCGCTGTCTGGTGTACTCTTACACGAGTACAAGCATATCATAACTCCTCGCAATCAGTAACGCCGTTCCCACTCGGCATCACTCAGGATGACAGGCTTCTGCCCCATAAAGTAGCGGTAGTAGGCATCATAGGCGAGAACGTTCTTCACGTAGCCGCGCGTTTCAGAAAAAGGAATGCTTTCGACAAACGCGATGGGATCGATACGCCCGGCACTGTTTCTAAGCCAGGTACGCGCGCGTCCCGGTCCGGCGTTGTAGGCTGCCGAAGCCAGGATACGGTTGTTATCAAACTGCTGATAAACATACTGAAGATAATAAGTACCAATCATAATATTGGTTTCAGGATCCAGCAGTTGCCCCTGGCTGGTATAGCCTGGGATAGAGAACATCTTCACCGTATGCGTTGCCGTTGCCGGCATAATTTGCATCAGGCCGGAAGCTCCCACCGGTGAGCGTACTTTCGGGTTCCAGGCGCTTTCCTGACGGGCGATTGCCATGGCATAGCTTTGCGGGATGTCCTTGTCGCGAATGTTACGGGCGAAAACATCATTCCACGCCAGCGGGAAGCGTTCCTCCAGTTGATCCCACATTTTTCCGGCAATGGTCGCCTGTACGCTGAGATCCCACCACTGTCTGTCGAAGGCATAGCGTGCCAGCTGCGCCTGCTCCGTTTTCGTCCGGCTGCTGATCAGATTCGCCCACTCGCTGCGCGCGGTATTATCAAGCCCCCAGTACATCAACTCACGGACCCTGGCCATTTCCGCGCCCTGAACCAGAACAGGATCGGCATTGCCCGGCGCTTTATCGATTTTAAGCTGATATTCTTCACCCAGGCGGCGAGCGGCCACCATCGGATAAAAACCGCGTTCTTTCATCAGCGCGTGCAGGATCTCGTTGGCTTCCCCATCACGTCCACGCTCCAGCAGCAGGTCGGCCTGCCAGTAACGCCATTCATCTTTCTCTTTTGCGTCCATTGGCAAGCGGGCAAGCCAGGTATTAAGGCCTTTACGATCGCCACTTCCAAGCGCCATTCGCACCCGGCGTTCCAGCAGAGAAACGGACTGCGAACGCATAATGGCATCATCGCGCCAGCGCGCCTGCTCTTCGGTAATATCATTGCCCATCAGCCGCCAGGCAACAATGTCGCGCAGCTCCTGGGTTTGATCTTCATTCAGATCCTGTGCCTGGACCAGCGAGGGGATCATCAGGCGGGCATTTTCGGCATCCTGGCGCGCGACGCTGGCAAAGGCTATCGCCGCCATCTGGCGCGTGAAATCGGTTGCACCGGTCATCCGGGCGAAGGTCAGGACGCTATCCGGTGCATTCGACAGAGATATAATAGCGGTAGAAATGGTCTGATAATCCGGTGGCATTTGCCCTGCCAGTACGTTCACCAGCCCGGTATTTCCGGCTTTCATTGCCAGACGGATACGCTCCAGGTACGCCAGTGGATCCTGAGTTCCCGAGGCTCGCCAGGCGCCGAACAGCTTATCACAGGCGTTCGGCTGACTTTTCCCGGTTAACCACAGGTCCTTTGCCCCGTTCCACGCTTCTTGCGCCTGCCCAGTATTCCACTTTGCGAAGTAGTAGTTACATTGTGCTTCGGTGATGCCGGGTTTGTCCGGGCTAAACGCCAGCAGCCCGCGCCAGTCTTCACGGCGTGCCAGTTCATTGACGAAACGCGATTTTAGCGCGCGGGCAGGCGGGAGGGTTGGGTTAGCCTGGACGAAATTGCTGACGGCGATGGCCGTCTGATTTTGCAGATCGTCAGTGATTTGACGGTACTCAAGGTAAGGATAAAGCGGATAGCTCTGCAATGTGGGCATCAGCTGATCAACCATCTCCATCTGATGATTATCCCACGCCTGTTTCACCTGCGCATAACGGTTACGCTGCTCTTCCAGAGAGTCAGCACAGGCATGATAGCTAACGCTCATCAGGCAGGCGCTGACCGCCAGAAGACGCCACGCCGCATAGTTAGCTTTCTTCACAAGCTCTTCCTCTTTTTTAATAAATGATTCAGGCAGCATCGTGCCGCGTACAGTTATGCTAATCAGACATTGCGCATCGCGCCACGTTCCGGACATATTTTTACTTTCGTCGCGCTGTCCGGTCCGCTGGGATTCGGTCGGGAAAACGGCTACACTTCGCCTCTGAACTCATTATCATAAAAGAGGCGAAGTCCAACGTGGCTCAATTCGTTTATACCATGCATCGTGTCGGCAAAGTGGTTCCGCCGAAACGTCATATTTTGAAAAACATCTCTCTGAGTTTCTTCCCTGGCGCAAAAATTGGTGTACTGGGCCTGAACGGCGCCGGTAAATCGACGCTGCTGCGCATCATGGCGGGTATTGATACCGACATTGAAGGTGAAGCCCGCCCGCAGCCTGGCCTGAAAATTGGCTATCTGCCGCAGGAGCCGAAGCTAAACCCGGAACACACGGTTCGCGAATCGATTGAAGAAGCGGTCGCCGAGGTGGTTAACGCCCTGAAAGGCCTGGATGAAGTGTACGCAAAGTATGCTGAACCCGATGCTGACTTCGATAAACTCGCCGCGCAGCAGGGCAAGTTTGAAGAGATTATTCAGGCGCATGACGGCCATAATCTGAATGTGCAGCTGGAGCGCGCGGCTGATGCCCTGCGTCTGCCAGACTGGGATGCAAAAGTCGAGAAGCTGTCCGGTGGTGAACGCCGCCGCGTCGCGCTGTGCCGCCTGCTGCTCGAAAAACCAGACATGCTGCTGCTTGATGAGCCGACTAACCACCTGGATGCCGAATCCGTTGCGTGGCTGGAACGCTTCCTGCACGACTTCGAGGGAACGGTAGTGGCCATTACCCACGACCGTTACTTCCTGGATAACGTTGCCGGCTGGATCCTGGAGCTGGACCGCGGTGAAGGTATTCCGTGGGAAGGTAACTACTCCTCGTGGCTGGAGCAGAAAGATCAGCGTCTGGCGCAGGAAGCTTCTCAGGAAGCGGCTCGCCGTAAATCGATTGAGAAAGAGCTGGAGTGGGTACGTCAGGGCGCGAAGGGCCGTCAGTCGAAGGGTAAAGCCCGTCTGGCACGCTTTGAGGAACTGAATAATACCGATTATCAGAAACGTAACGAAACCAACGAACTGTTTATCCCACCGGGACCACGTCTGGGCGATAAAGTCGTTGAGGTCAGCAACCTGCGTAAATCCTACGGCGATCGCCTGCTGATTGACGATTTAAGCTTCTCAGTACCGAAAGGTGCGATTGTCGGGATTATCGGACCGAACGGCGCGGGTAAATCGACCCTGTTCCGCATGATGTCCGGTCAGGAACAGCCTGACAGCGGCGAGATCGTGCTCGGTGAAACCGTGAAGCTGGCGTCGGTAGATCAGTTCCGCGACGCGATGGATAACAGCAAAACCGTGTGGGAAGAAGTGTCCGGCGGGCTGGATATCATGAAAATCGGCAACACTGAAATGCCAAGCCGCGCCTACGTGGGCCGCTTTAACTTTAAAGGTGTCGATCAGGGCAAACGCGTGGGCGAGCTGTCCGGCGGTGAACGTGGCCGTCTGCACCTGGCGAAACTGCTCCAGGTTGGCGGCAATATGCTGCTGCTTGACGAACCGACTAACGACCTGGATATCGAAACCCTGCGTGCGCTGGAAAACGCCCTGCTGGAGTTCCCGGGCTGTGCAATGGTTATCTCGCACGACCGCTGGTTCCTCGACCGTATCGCCACCCACATTCTGGATTATCAGGATGAAGGTAAAGTGGAATTCTTCGAAGGTAACTTTACCGAATACGAAGAGTATAAGAAACGCACGCTGGGCGCAGACGCGCTGGAGCCGAAGCGTATCAAGTACAAGCGTATTGCTAAGTAATCTGTACAGGCCCGGAGGTATAACGCTTACCGGGCTTACAGAGGGACGCAGGTATTCACTGGCCGGAACAGATAAAGCGCCGGCCGGTGAATACGTTCTACTTCTGCTCGCCCATCAACTCTTTGACCAGCTCCACGCAGCGTAAAAAACGCGAGTCGTAGTCTGACTCTTCCACGTGGACAAAATCAATATTGTTGGCTTCCAGCATCTCTACCAGCAAATGCTGAAACTCTTTACGATCCACCGAACTGCCCAGGCTGCGCAACCCATCGGCCACCCACGGCGTGTTATTTTCCAGCAGGATCACCAGGTCAAAGCGATACTCATCGATAAGCGCCTGAACAAACGGATGTTCACGCCCTTCATACTTTTTACAGAACGCCTGAGTGGTCACAAAATCGGTATCAACAAACGCAACTTTGTTGGCATATTTTACTGCGAAATCAATATACTGTGCCTGACCAAGCGCGATTTTGTCATAATCAGAGTACTGGAGCGCCATCTCATCCCCACCGAGGTGAGAAAAAACGTAGTCCCGCCCATACTCCCAGGCGCTGGTGGTATTAAAAATATTCGCCAGCTTATTCACCAGCGTCGATTTGCCGCTGGATTCACCACCCAGTACTGCAATGGTGCGCACGAAGAACGGTTTCACTTCTGTCGGGATATATTCCCAGTAGCGGAAGGGATTCGCGCGGATCTGTCCGCCGCTAATATTCATAAAGGTACGTTGAGGATCGATAAGTACCGCCTCAATGCCAAGATGCTGCGGATACTGCGCGGCATCGGCCTCCTCAGAGGTATAAATCCAGTTGGGCTGAATGCCCTTCTCTTCCATAAATGCGCTGATGCCGTGACTCCAGACGTCCCAGCCGTGCGGATATGGCTCCATGCCTTCTTCGTTGAAAGCATGAATGCGAATGTTTTTTTGATATTTAAAGGTCTGCAGCAGCCAGCGCAGGCGATCCGGAACGGTAGGCTGCTGCGACATCGCGCTGGCCTCAAACAGCTGACGGTCGCGCGTTTCATCATAACCCATGATGATATGCAGTTCGTCGACCTGACTACAGGCGCGCTGGATCAGATAAATATGCCCGGTATGCAGCGGGTAAAATTTACCGAACACCACGCCAACGCTTTTTCGCTTACGCGGAAACTCAAGTCCCAGAAAGCGATGTAATGCTTCCAGCTTTCTGGCGCTGGGGCTTTTAATCTTGGCATTCAGAAGCTGGCTCAAATAGCCTTTGGTCATGCCGCTGGCATCGGCCACCTGCTGGAGGGTACAGCCTTTTTGTTTAATCGCAGTTTTCAGGTAATCAAATGACACAACAGCCTCCTGCTAAATTCGGGTAATGGCATCCTGCGAGAGTAAAAATGCGCCTGGAGTGAATACCTTCCGGCGCTATTATCACCCGCAGCCTGACGGCGCTTCGCGTATCAGGCTGATGAGACAGCCGCCGGAAAGACGATAATATGTATTATAAGTCGTCAAATACGCTAAGCGCGTCAGAAAGTTTTTTAACGCCAAAAACCTGCATCCCTTCTGGCGGTTTTTTAGGCACGTTGGCCGCCGGAACAATCGCCCGACGGAAACCGTGCTTCGCCGCCTCGGAGATACGTTCTTGTCCGCTCGGTACCGGGCGGATCTCGCCTGCCAGACCGACTTCGCCGAAAACCACCAGATCGTGCGGCAGCGGCCGGTCGCGCAGGCTGGAAACCATCGCCAGCAACAGCGCCAGATCGGCACTGGTTTCCGTCACTTTGACTCCGCCGACGACGTTCACAAAAACGTCCTGATCGGACATTTGTAATCCGCCGTGACGATGCAACACCGCCAGCAGGATCGCCAGACGGTTTTGCTCCAGCCCTACCGCGACGCGCCGTGGATTCCCCATCATCGAGTGATCGACCAGCGCCTGAATTTCAACCAGCAGCGGGCGCGTGCCTTCCCAGACCACCATTACTGAACTGCCGGACGTCACTTCATCGCCACGGCTCAGGAAGATGGCGGACGGATTGCTGACTTCACGCAGCCCCTGCTCGGTCATGGCAAACACACCCAGCTCATTAACCGCGCCAAAGCGGTTTTTATGACTGCGCAGCGTACGGAAACGAGAATCGGCATCGCCATCAAGCAGCACTGAACAGTCGATACAGTGCTCCAGCACTTTAGGCCCGGCCAGCGAGCCATCTTTGGTCACATGGCCTACCATGACAATGGCCACGCCGCGCGTTTTCGCGAAGCGGGTTAAATAGGCGGCGGTTTCACGTACCTGCGCCACGCTGCCGGGCGATGACTGAATATCGGCCATGTGCATCACCTGAATGGAGTCGATGACCATCAGCTTCGGCTGCTCTTCATCGGCAATAGTACAGATCTGCTCAATACTGGTTTCCGATAACATATTAAGGCCCGCGGTCGGTAGCCCCAGGCGATGCGCACGCATCGCCACCTGCTGGAGCGACTCCTCGCCGGTAACGTACAGCGTTTTCATCTGCTCTGCCAGACGGCACAGCGTTTGTAACAGCAGAGTGGACTTACCGGCACCCGGGTTCCCACCAATCAGGATCGCACTGCCCGGCACCACGCCGCCGCCGAGCACCCGATCAAATTCTTTAAAACCGGTGGAAAAGCGCGGCAGCGCCTCAAGGCTGATATCAGACAGCTTTTGAATTCTCGAGACGCCCGCACTTCCCGCATAACCACTGAGTTTTTCATTTCGCGCAACGGTGGGCGATGCCGCAATACGCACTTCGGTAATGGTATTCCAGGCATGACAGGCGCTGCACTGCCCCTGCCAGCGCGGGTAATCCGCACCACATTCATTACAGACAAATGCGCGTTTTGGAGCTTTCGCCACGTTGACCTCTTACTTTTGATTGAGGCTGCCGGACAGGATGCAAAATACACCCATCAGATCAGCATGACGGATAGTAACTTCCGTCTTCTCATTAACTTTCGGTTTCGCATGATAGGCAATGCCTAATCCGGCGGTTTTGATCATCGGTAAATCATTTGCGCCATCACCGATTGCCACGGTTTGCGCAGACGGAATGCCGTACTCTTCAGCCAGGCGCACCAGCGTTTTAGCTTTATATTGCGCATCCACGATGTCGCCCACCACGTTACCGGTGAACTTGCCGTCCATCATTTCCAGTTCGTTGGCAACCACTGCCGACAGACGCAGCTTATCACGCAGGTATTCTGCAAAAAATGTGAAACCGCCTGACGCGATAGCCACTTTCCAGCCCAGCGATTCAAGTTTCAGGACCAGCTGGGTTAATCCTGGCATCAGGGGTAAACCGTCGCGAACCTGATGCAGAATATTGGCATCGGCTCCTTTTAGCGTGGCTACGCGGCTGCGCAGGCTGGCGGTAAAATCCAGCTCGCCACGCATCGCCCGCTCGGTCACTTCGGCGACCATTTCGCCGGTACCTGCCAGTTTGGCTATCTCATCAATGCACTCGATTTGGATCGCCGTGGAGTCCATATCCATGACCAGCAGGCCCGGCGTGCGCAGGTGAGGGATTTTACCCAGCGGAGCGACATCCAGACCGGCGTCATGCGCCAGGCGCGTCGCACGGGTCGTCAGCGAACCGGCCAGGCGAATGACCTGATACTCTTCCACACACCACGCCGTGACGATGACCATGGCGGCACCCAGTTTACGCTGATACTGCGTTAAGCGCTGTTTATCAAGATTACGGCCATACAGCAGCCAGCCGCTACGGCCTGCGTGGTAATCCAGCGGCATCACCTCATCGCCACTCAGTGAGAGAGGCAAACCAGGCCATAAAGACACATCCTCGGGCAGATCGCACCAGGTAATGTTTGGCATTACAACTCCTGTATATCCGGGCTAAAACGACGCATGAGGCTACCCTGACAATAGCGCTTCTGGCAATATAGAAAAGACAATTTTTCCGCAATCCGGTGCTTATTTGCCGCAATGCGACAGAGAAAAGGATCTTTTGATGCCGACATTACGCCTGCTTATTTCTGACTCATACGATCCCTGGTTTAACCTGGCGGTTGAAGAAACGATTTTCCGCCAGATGCCTGCCACGCAGCGGGTGCTGTTTTTGTGGCGAAATGCCGATACGGTAGTTATTGGACGGGCGCAAAATCCGTGGAAAGAGTGTAACACTCGCCGGATGGAGGAAGACAACGTGCGTCTGGCCCGGCGCAGCAGCGGTGGCGGCGCGGTCTTCCACGACCTCGGCAATACCTGTTTTACATTTATGGCTGGTAAACCGGAATATGATAAAACGGTGTCTACCTCGATTGTGCTTAATGCGTTAAACGCGCTTGGCGTTTCGGCAGAGGCATCCGGGCGTAACGATCTGGTGGTCAAAACCCCCGATGGCGATCGTAAAGTTTCAGGCTCAGCCTATCGTGAAACCAACGATCGCGGTTTTCATCACGGTACGCTGCTGCTGAATGCCGACCTCAGTCGACTGGCTAATTATCTGAATCCGGATAAGAAGAAGCTGGCGGCGAAAGGCATTACCTCGGTGCGCGGCCGCGTTGCGAATCTGACAGAGCTGCTGGCCGGGATCACGCATCAACAGGTCTGCGATGCCGTCACTGACGCCTTTTTTACCTACTATGGCGAGCGTGTTAACGCTGAAATTATTTCGCCGGAAAACATGCCGGATCTGCCAAATTTTGCCGAAACTTTCGCCCGGCAGAGCAGCTGGGAATGGAACTTTGGTCAGGCGCCGGCATTCTCGCACCTGCTCGACGAGCGCTTTAGCTGGGGCGGCGTGGAGCTGCATTTTGATGTCGAAAAAGGGCATATCACCCGTGCACAGGTGTATACCGACAGCCTGAATCCGGCACCGCTGGAAGCGCTGGCGACTCGCCTGCAAAATTGCCAGTACCGCGCCGACAGGATTGAGCAGGAATGCGCTGCGCTGCGCGACGACTTTCCGGATCAGGAGAAGGAACTACAGCAGCTTTCAGCGTGGCTGGTGCAGGCGATAAAGTGACGTTATGCTCCTGCCCGCGTAACCTTATCGCTGAATAATTTAATCTTGCCGCACATGTCTGATGCAATAGTACGAAAATTTGCGCTGATCCGTTTGTCAGCGACGAGCATTTTCCAAAACGTTAGCGCAAGCGGAAGCGCAAATAGCCAGGCGTTTTTACTGACGTAGATGTCAAATTTTGGTTCAAACGCCTCATCACGCATAATGCCGGCGCTGTTAGGGGCAAATGCCATTGGCAGCATATCGTAAACCGGGCTCATTACAAACGGTGACTTTGAAAGATAAAAAGATAAATTCCCGGCATGCATATCACTGTTGGCAATTAACCGGCCAAACGCCCAAATTTTTTCACACTCGATGAGGGTCTCATGCGTGACAAGTCCCTCCTTTAGCAAGCGACGCATTACGTCCGGCCACGCCCCTGGCGAAGATAAATACTCGCTTTGCAAAGCCTCAAGTGAAACAATAGATTTTCGTCCGTTAGCACCTGTGCAGTCAAAACGTATGGCTTCAAGGTAAGTCTGCCCGTCAGGAGAAAAAAAGGCCCTTGATTCGCTGGCAGCAATCCCCGCTTCACGCAGTAATGATAAGGCTACAGATTCGGCGACCAGTAAATCGCTCCAGCGACGGGTCATTATTGTCTGCGGCAGGACGGTGAATTTGACGATAACATGTGCATCGCCCTGCTGTGTCTGCGCATAGCAGGTAAATTTTGGCTGTTCCCCTCCAGCGGAGGAGCCGACAATTTCTCCTGCCAGCGCCTGATGACTTAGCTGAACATAACGCGCTATTTTCTCGCTTTCACCAATAGCCTGAGGTGTCTTTTCCTCAATCCATCGACGGTAGTTATTCTCTCCAACTAACCAACCGCCCGTGTAGTCCCCATCGAAAACCGTTAGCGCATACAGGATTTCATCCTCCTGCCACAGACGGATATCTTCCGGCAGGCCGAGACATGCCGCGAGTTTACGTCCCCAGGCGCGCCCCAAAAATCCTTGTGGACGAAGATCGGTCAGAAACCAGGGCAGACCGTCAAACCATTGGCTCTCACCCGTACAGGATATGACCACACAGCTGCCCTGCGGCCAACAGGGATAGACCGTAGCAAATTTATGTGCCTTTCCTGTCTCGTCTACGCGCCACAGTGGAATATTATTACTACCGCGGATGGGACGCTTTAAGGCATAGCGTGTAGAACGCGCCTTACCAAATTGAATAACCCGCTCGTCTTTGACAATAAGGCGCGAAAAGCTTGCCTGGCTTATAGACAGGTGTTGACGCAGTTCAGTAGCTGAACGCGGTCCCTGTAGCAAAAGATCGGTTATCTGCGTCATAAATGAATTGATGAGTGAATAGATACTTGAATAGATTTAATATCACATCTTCTTGAGTTGCAATGTAAAAGAAGAATTACTGGATGAGTAAATGAATAGATTTCTGAAACGAAGAGGGCCATGAAGGCCCCCTTTTAAAGACGTTACGCTTTGTCGCCCAGCAGAACAGATTCCAGCGCGATTTTGATCATATCGTTAAAGGTCGTCTGACGTTCAGCAGCCGTGGTTTGCTCATGGGTGCGAATATGGTCAGAGACGGTGCAGATGGTCAGCGCTTTGGCACCAAATTCTGCGGCAACGCCGTAGATACCTGCGGCTTCCATTTCTACGCCCAGAATACCGTATTTTTCCATGACGTCGAACATGCTCGGGTCCGGAGTGTAAAACAGGTCGGCGGAGAAAATGTTGCCTACGCGAGCGTCAACACCCAGCGCTTTTGCTGCGTCAACGGCATCACGTACCATACCGAAATCAGCAATGGCAGCGAAGTCATGGTCTTTAAAGCGCAGACGGTTCACTTTAGAGTCGGTACAGGCGCCCATACCGATCACCACGTCACGCAGTTTCACATCAGCACGCACTGCACCGCAGGAGCCTACGCGAATGATTTTTTTGACGCCGAAATCAGTGATCAGCTCTTTGGTATAGATTGAGCAGGACGGAATACCCATCCCATGACCCATAACAGAGATTTTACGGCCTTTATAGGTTCCGGTGAAACCTAACATCCCGCGCACGTTGTTAACTTCACGCACGTCTTCAAGGAATGTTTCAGCGATATGCTTTGCGCGCAGCGGGTCGCCCGGCATCAATACGACGTCAGCGAAATCACCCATTTCTGCATTAATGTGGGGAGTAGCCATTATTTTATCCTTATCGAGATTATCAGTGCCGGATGGCGGCGTAGCGCCATCCGGCAGTTACATCACAGCATGCTTTTGCCGTAGTCCATATCAGACGTACCGAAATATTTCGCCAGCGTCTGACCGATATCCGCGAAGGTTTCACGGTGGCCCAGCGAGCCAGGTTTGACTTTCGGTCCGTATATCAGCACTGGGATGTGCTCACGGGTATGATCGGTTCCGGTCCAGCTTGGATCACAGCCGTGGTCGGCGGTCAGGATCAGAATATCGTCTTCACCCACCAGCTCCATCAGTTCCGGCAAACGACGGTCGAACAGTTCCAGACCGGCCGCATAGCCCGCGATATCGCGACGGTGGCCCCAGGAAGAGTCAAAATCAACGAAGTTGGTGAAAACGATAGTTTCGTCGCCCGCTTCTTTCATCTCTTTGACGGTGGCGTCAAACAGCGCATCCAGACCCGTGGCTTTCACTTTCTTCGTGATCCCGCAGTTGGCATAGATGTCGGCAATTTTCCCGACAGACACCACCTGACCGTTTTTCTCGTCGACCAGTTTTTGCAGGACAGTCGGCGCAGGTGGCTCGACCGCCAGATCGTGACGGTTGCCGGTACGCTGGAAATTACCGGCTTTGTCGCCGACAAATGGACGGGCGATAACACGACCAATGTTGTACCCGCCTTCGGTCAGCTCTTCGCGCGCAATTTCACACAGCTCATACAGCTTATCCAGCCCGTAGGTTTCTTCATGACAGGCAATCTGGAACACGGAATCTGCGGAGGTATAGAAAATCGGCTTACCGGTTTTCATATGTTCTTCGCCAAGCTTATCGAGGATCACGGTGCCGGAAGAGTGGCAGTTCCCCAGGTAACCCGGAAGACCTGCGCGTTCAACCAGCTTGTCCAGCAGTTCTTGTGGAAAGCTGTTGTCATGGTCACTGAAATAGCCCCAGTCAAACAGAACCGGCACGCCGGCGATTTCCCAGTGGCCTGACGGGGTATCTTTACCGGAAGAAAGCTCGTGCGCCCATGCGTACGCGCCAATGACTTCCGCATTACCGTCCATTCCGGCAGCAATTTTACCGGTGGAACCTTCGTGTGCTTTGACCAGCCCAAGGCGGGTCAAGTTGGGTAAATTCAGAGGGCCTTTACGACCATGGTCAGCTTCACCGTTGGCACAGGCTTCTGCGATATGGCCCATGGTGTCAGCGCCGACGTCACCAAAGTGATCTGCATCTTCAGTCGCGCCAATGCCGAATGAATCCAGCACCATAATAAATGCACGTTTCATAGTCTTCTCCGTACGTAGTGCTCATAAAAAAGCGATCAGATCAGTATACCCTAATTCATTCTCATTTTGGCAGATACGACGATATCGACGTATCTGCCCAGGAAAGAGCAGGATCTGCCGTTACTCAGTAATACGACGATAAACCGTTGGCGTGGTCTGCGGAGCGGTATCATCCAGTTTGATAGCCGCTTTCACAGCTTTCGCCGCGTCCTGCCAGCTGGCTTCATCTTTTGCGTGGATAACGGCCAGCGGACGTTGTCCGTCAACGCTGTCGCCGAGACGCGCCATATCGGTAAAGCCGACGCTGTAATCGATAGTATCGGATGCCTGACGACGTCCACCGCCCATTGACACTACCGCCATACCGAGCGCACGCGTATCCATCGCGCTGACAAAACCTTCGGTATCGGCATAGACTGCTTTACTGAGCATCGCGTTCGGCAGGTATCTGGCATAGTTTTCCACGAAATCAGTCGGCCCTTTCTGGGCTGCCACCATACGACCAAAAATTTCCGCTGCCTTACCGTTATCCAGCACCGCCTGCAATTTTGCACGCGCATCAGCATCGTCTTTCGCCAGCCGACCGGAGATCAGCATCTCAACGCACAGCGCCATCGTCACATCAAACAGACGCGGATTGCGGTACTCGCCGGTCAGGAACTGTACGGCTTCGCGGACTTCTACCGCGTTCCCGGCGCTGGACGCCAGCACCTGATTCATGTCGGTCAGCAGGGCGGTTGTCCGCACGCCTGCGCCATTTGCCACGCCAACAATAGCCTCAGCCAGCGCTTCTGACAGTTCGTAAGTCGGCATAAACGCGCCGCTACCAACTTTGACGTCCATTACCAGTGCATCGAGACCTTCCGCCAGCTTTTTAGCGAGAATGGAACCGGTGATAAGCGGGATAGAATCCACCGTCGCGGTGATGTCGCGGGTGGCATAAAAGCGTTTATCCGCCGGTGCAAGCGAGCTGGTCTGGCCGATAATCGCCACACCGACGTCTTTAATAATTTCGCGGAAGCGATTGTCATCAGGGAAGATATCAAACCCCGGGATCGCTTCCAGTTTGTCGAGCGTACCGCCCGTATGACCCAGACCGCGCCCGGAGATCATCGGGATATAGCCGCCACAGGCTGCAACCATCGGGCCAAGCATCAGCGAGGTAACGTCACCCACGCCGCCGGTGGAGTGTTTATCGACAATCGGGCCGTTGAGATCCAGGCTTTTCCAGTCCAGAACGGTTCCTGAATCGCGCATGGCCATGGTCAGCGAAACGCGTTCCGGCATGGTCATATCGTGGAAGAAAATGGTCATCGCCAGGGCGGCAATCTGCCCTTCAGAAACGGTATTATCACGAATGCCGTTGATAAAGAAACGAATTTCGTCGTCGCTCAGTGTGTGACCATCACGTTTTTTACGAATAATTTCTTGTGCGAGAAACACGGGAACCCCCCAGAGAAAAGAGTGAATGGCCGGATCGTCAGGCGGACGATCCGGCAAAACAATTTAGTAGCTGCTTGCGCTCTTACCGTCGCCGTGTCCCAGCGCTTTCAGCAGGCTGGCTAACAGGCTGGATGCGCCGAAACGGTAATGACGGGAATCGGCCCAGTCCGCGCCGAACAGTTCATCTGCGATAGCGAGGAATTGCTGCGCATCTTCTGCACTACGCACGCCGCCCGCCGGTTTAAATCCGACGGTTTTGGCCACGTTCATATCGCGGATCACTTCCAGCATGATGCGTGCACTTTCCGGCGTCGCGTTCACCGGCACTTTACCGGTAGAGGTTTTGATAAAATCCGCACCGGCGTTGATAGCGATTTCAGACGCCTTACGGATCAACGCCTCTTCTTTCAGCTCGCCCGTTTCGATAATGACTTTAAGCAGCACATTGGCCGCTGCGCAGGCTTCTTTACAGGCTTTAACCAGATCGAAACCGATCTGCTCATTACCGGCGATCAGCGCACGATACGGGAATACCACGTCAACTTCATCGGCACCGTAAGCAATCGCAGCGCGGGTTTCAGCCACCGCAACGTCGAGATCGTCATTACCGTGCGGGAAGTTGGTGACCGTCGCAATGCGGATATCCGGGGTACCCTGCGCATTCAGCGTTTTGCGGGCAATGGGAATAAAACGCGGATAGATGCAGATGGCTGCGGTATTGCCGACCGGGGTTTTTGCCTGATGACACAGGGCGATCACTTTTTCATTGGTGTCGTCGTCATTCAGCGTGGTCAGATCCATCAGTTTCAGGGCACGCAGGCTGTTTGCTTTTAAATCAGTCATAACACTCTCCAGGCTCATGGCCAGTTAATTTTTAACCTTGCGAGTCTGTTAGTATTCTAACATTCACTCGCCATAACATATCGACTTACATCACAGTTAATGAAAACTTCATACAAATTTGCATTACTGTAACGAGATCGCCATCACCTATTGTCCACATCTTTATGACGGCGACGGTATCAGGATCAAAAGTCCTCCAACGTTCTTTTCTTACAATGTAGAGCATCATTCCGGCCTGATAAGGATGCGACGATGCCCGATTTATGTGAGAACGCGCTACAACAACGTTGCCAGCAAATTGTGACCAGCCCGACGCTTAGCCCCGAACAGAAGCGCCATTTTCTCGCGCTGGAGGCAGAAAACGCCCTGCCTGCGCCACGGCTACCTGCAGATGCCGAAACGGCGCTGGCAGAGGGCGCGATCTGCGATATGTTTGAGGGCCACGCCCCGTTTAAGCCGCGCTACGTTTTGCCGGATTACGCTAAGTTTCTTGCCCACGGCTCCGAATGGCTGGAGCTTGAGGGCGCGCAGGATCTGGATGATGCACTTTCACTGCTGACCATTCTCTATCATCATGTGCCCTCTGTGACGTCCATGCCCGTGTATCTGGGACACCTTGACACGCTGCTACAACCTTTTGTTAGAATTCTAACACAAGAAGAGGTCGATATTCGAATCAAACGTTTCTGGCGTTATCTCGACCGAACGCTGCCCGATGCTTTTATCCATGTGAACATCGGTCCGCAGGATAATGCTATCACCCGGGCTATTCTTCGCGCTGATGCAGAGCTGAAGCAGGTTTCCCCTAACCTCACTTTTATTTACGATCCGCAAATCACGCCGGACGACTTATTATTGCAGGTAGCAAAAAACATAGCCGGGTGCAGCAAGCCGCACATTGCTAACGGACCAGTAAATGATAAAATTTTCACAAAAGGTCAGTATGGCGTGGTGAGTTGTTACAACTCGCTGCCGCTGGCCGGCGGCGGTAGTACGCTGGTAAGGCTGAACCTGAAAAGGGTTGCAGAGCGCAGTACGTCTGTAGAGGACTTCTTTTCACGCACCCTGCCGCACTACTGTAAACAGCAAATCGCGATCATTAATGCGCGATGTGAATTTCTTTACCGGCAGTCACATTTTTTTGAAAGCAGCTTTCTGGTTAAAGAAGGATTAATCGATCCTCAGCGCTTCGTGCCGATGTTTGGTATGTACGGACTGGCAGAAGCCGTTAATGTGCTGTGTGAGCGCGACGGACTGGATATGCGCTACGGTAAAGATGCCGGAGCCAATGCGCTGGGCTATCGTATCAGTGCCCGACTTGCTGATTTTGTGGAAAATACGCCGGTAAAATATGGCTGGAAAAACCGGGCAATGCTTCATGCCCAGTCGGGGATCAGTTCTGATGCTGGCACCATGCCAGGTGCACGTTTACCTTACGGCGATGAACCCGATCCTATCACTCATCTGCAAACCGTTGCGCCGCATCACGCCTATTATCAGGCCGGTATTAGCGACATTCTGACCCTTGATGCAACCATCAAAAACAATCCTCAGGCGCTGGTTCAACTATGTCTTGGGGCGTTTAAAGCCGGAATGCGTGAGTTCAGCGCCAATATCAGCGGCAACGATCTGGTGCGCGTCACCGGCTATATGGTCCGGCTATCGGATCTGGAAAAGTATCGCGCAGAGGGATCGCGGATTAATACCACCTGGCTGGGTGAAGAAGCCGCGCGCAATACGCGTATTTTGCAACGTCAACCGCGTGTAATAAGCCATGAACAGCAGATGCGCTTTAGTCAGTAAGCTTATTCCCTTTTCCTGCGTAGACGGGCCGGGCAGTCGCCTGGCTCTGTTTTTACAGGGCTGTAATCTGCGCTGTAAAAACTGCCATAACCCGTGGACTATGGGATGTTGTAACTATTGTGGCGACTGTGTGTCGCAGTGCCCGCATCAGGCGCTATCTCTTACCCGCCAACGCGTACTCTGGGATGACTCCGCGTGTCAGCAGTGCGATGCCTGCTTACATATGTGCCCGCAGCAGGCAACACCAATGGCGCAGACGATGCACATTGATGAGGTGCTGGACCGGCTACGTAAGGCGCTGTTTTTTATAGAGGGGATCACCGTCAGCGGCGGAGAAGCCACTATCCAGCTGCCCTTTTTACGGACGTTATTTGGCGCAATCAAAACCGATCCTCAGCTACAGCACTTAAGCTGTCTGGTCGACAGCAACGGGCTGCTCAGCGAAACAGGCTGGCAGAAATTGTTGCCGGTATGCGATGGCGCAATGATCGATCTGAAAGCCTGGAGCAGCGAATGCCACAGGGCGCTTACCGGAAGGGATAACGCGCAGATTAAGCGCAGTATCCGGCTGCTGGCGGAAGAGGGAAAATTGACGGAGCTACGATTACTGGTTATTCCCGGTCAGGTGGATTACCAGCAACAGATAGACCCGCTGGCTGAGTTTATATGCCAGCTGGGAGACGTTCCGGTACGGCTTAACGCTTTCCATGCTCACGGTGTATACGGTGAAGCGAAAACCTGGCCGGGTGCAACACGAGATGATGTAGAACAACTTGCTTTAGCACTGTGCGAGCGCGGCGTAACCCGGCTTATTTTTCCGGCACTGTATTTGTGAGGGCGACCGCGCCTTTTTTGGCTCGTACGCTCGCAGGCCTGTTACGGCGTAAACGTAAACAGCGCCATGGTGTTACGCCAGATGGCATTGGCAATAACATCCGCAGGTTCTGGTCGCAATTCGCATAATGTGGCAAATACCCGGGCGACCTGCTCTGGTCGGTTCGGCTGCCCCTGAAAGCCGTTAAGCGGCATATCCGGCGCGTCGGTTTCCAGCAGCAGTGCGTCCAGCGGCAGCTGCGCCACGACATTGCGGGTTTTACTGGCGCGTGGATAAGTAATAGTGCCGCCGACGCCGATTTTGTATCCCAGCTGAATAAAACGCTCTGCCTGTACCCAACTTCCGGCAAAACCGTGGATCACACCGGTACGCGGCAAGTTTTGTCGTTTAAGGTGTGGCACCAGCTTATCGTGCGTGCGCCGTGAATGCAGGATCACCGGCAGATCGTAACGCTTTGCCAGCATCAACTGCGCGGTAAGCAGGCTTTCCTGGCGTTCGAACTGCGGATCGTCGCGCCACAGATCCAACCCGATCTCGCCGATCGCCACCAGCTTCTGCGGGCGTGCAGAAAGATAATTCTCCAGTTGCTCAAGGCTGGCATCAGTATGCTTTTCTATCACGATGGGATGCAGACCGAGCGCCATATACAGGGCATCGTGCTGCTGCGCCAGCGCGCTGACGCGGGCGAAGTTATTAGCTTCGGTAGCGGGGAGAATGATTTTTTCGACGCCTGCCTGCGCCGCCTGATGCAGGCTGGGACGCTCATTATCGGTAAAGGGCGGAAAATCGAAATGGCAATGTGTATCGATAAAGCGTGTCGTCATGCCAGCTCCTCATGATCGAAGCTGCCATCGTTAGCCTGCGGCACATCAACAAGCGGGCTCTGCAACGTATCATTGGCAACCGGTGCAGGCGGAACCACCACGGTTGCCGGCACCGGGATACGCGGCGCGTGGCGCAACAACGGCGGAATTTCGGCCAGCAGCTTGCCGATTGTCGCGAGAAAATAACGTCCACAGAGCCGACCCGTTTTATAATCTTCGCGCAGGGCTGGCAACGCGCTACCCAGCGCCATACTTTTCAGCGGCTTAGGCGGATAGATTTCAATGATGCGTAAATTATCCGGCGGTTGTTCAATAAACTGCTGGGTGGCGCGGTAGCTGGCTTCATGGTGCTGGACAACATTCATCAGCGGCATCAGGCTGCTTTCACCCAGCCAGCGTTCCATGCGCTTAAACCATTGGGGCGTATAGTACATTTGCGACGGCACAGTGCGGATCACGACAATGGTTGTCGCGCCACGCCGGGCGGCTTCCTGAACCGGGATCGCATCACTCACTCCGCCATCAAGATAATTAATCCCATCCAGCAGTACACCGCTACGGTAAAAGCCCGGAATAGCACTGGAGGCACGGATCAGATCCAGCCAGTTTTTATCATCAGGGGCGAAATAGCCGGGCGTATAGTCATCCTGGCGGCAGGCGCACATATAGAACGCTTTGCCCCGCTCAAACTGTCCGGCAGCGTAATCCATTGCCAGCGGCATGTTACTGGCGGTTGATTCCACCAGCCAGTCGAGATCGATAAGATTACCACCCCGTACAAAACGCAACGGATTGAAAAAATCCCGGGTAGTGGTATAGCGCATAATGACTTTACGGGCATAGCCAGGCTGGTTACACAGGTAGGCAGAAAGATTTTGTGCGCCGGCTGAGGTGCCGAAAAAGAGATCGAACGGATTAAATTGCACGCGCATAAATTCATCCAGCACCCCGGCGGTGAAAATGCCTCGTTGCCCGCCACCCTCACAGACCAGTGCCAGTCGTTCGGCGCGGAAGGGCTCAATTGATAACGGCGCGATATTGCCCAGCGTCACGGGAATGCGTTGTCCCACCCTGCTTTCCTTGTCGTTATTCTTAGCTATACGACTAACGTAGCGCAATTTACCGGGGACTGAAACTGCAAAAGCCAGTCCGAAGACTGGCCTTTACATTTTTACCACGCCCAACGCGTCGCTATGGACGTCGACGACCCATGAACAGGCTGACGAGGAACAGAATAATACCGACGATAAAGACGATTTTTGCTGCACCCGCTGCCGTACCTGCCAGACCACCAAAACCCAGAGCGGCGGCAATTAACGCGATAACCAGAAATATAATGCCCCAACGAAACATACGTTTCTCCTTTACCATAGTCATTGTCGACCGCTAAACATGAGCGCTCACGCTGCTCACTGCAATGTCGTACTTTTTAATTTACACGGCCCCCGGTGATGTACCGGGATTCGTATTCTGCAATTTATTTTACTTTAAGGTCGTTCTTAACGCTTTTCACACCGTCAACCGCTTTGGCGACGCTTTCAGCACGATCAATTTGTGCCTGGGAATCTACAGTCCCGGAAAGTTGAACAACACCGTCGGTGGTTTCAACTTTCACTTTACGTGCCGGGACAATGTCATCGGCCAGCAGTTTGGCTTTGATCTCACTGGTGGTTGCCGTATCGCCTGCGTAACCTTTCACGCCTTCTGACTTAGCGTCACGGACGTGAAGTTTGTCGCTGACAGACGCTACGCCTTCAACTTGTTTGGTCACTTTCACCGCTTCTTCAGCCTGTGCCTGACTTTCAACAAAACCGCTCAACGTAACCACTTTCTTCTCGGTTTTTACAGAGATATCAGTGCTCTTAATCGTTTCGTGATCAACCAGCGCCGCTTTAACTTTAGCTGTAATCGCGCTGTCGTCCATGAAATTGCCGACTTTATTCATAGAGCTATCGATTTTTTGCCCTGCGCTGTCAGAGGCTGCTTCTGCTTTGTTCGCCGTCGCGCTTTCTGCCAGAGCAGAGCCGCTTACCAGTGCAGTACCTAACATCACAGCCAGCAGAGATTTAGAAATCTTCAGTCTTTTCATATTCATCGAACTCATCCTGTAGGTTTGTCCATTACTGGACGTTTGCGACCACAACGCCGCTTTGCTGTAATGGTGAAAACTCACCTAATAGCCGTCAGCACATCGTCTCAAACTGAGCTGCGCTCAGTGGTAAGAAGTGGCCGGTGACCGCCGTTCCTCAGTTATTAATATCGTGATTAACAAATTAACTGGCGAATAAGGCTACTATTTACGCATTGAACAGAGCATTCAGCCAGTCAGTTTGTCATCACTTTGTTAAATATAGATCACAATAGTAATTCCGCTTGCGCAGATGATTAAAAAAAGAACAATCGAAGCGAAAAAGCGCTGAATTAAGATATTTCCGCAAGGGATTAATAAGGCAGGAAAAGTAACGGACGCGGCAGGTGCCGCGCCCGGGAGAGGAGATGATTAGTGTTCGCGGGTTTTACGGAACTGCACGTCAGGATAACGTTCCTGAGTAATGTTCAGGTTAACCATGGTTGGCGCGATATACGTCAGGTTATCGCCGCCATCAAGCGCAAGATGAAGTTCGTTCTTACGTTTAAACTCTTCGAATTTCTTCACGTCAGCGCTTTCAACCCAGCGGGCCGTTGCAACGTTAACGGATTCATAGATAGCTTCAACGTTGTATTCGCTTTTCAGGCGCGCAACCACCACGTCGAACTGCAGAACCCCTACCGCGCCGACAATCAGATCGTTATTGGCTATCGGGCGGAATACCTGCACCGCTCCCTCTTCTGAAAGCTGTACCAGACCTTTAAGCAGCTGTTTCTGCTTGAGCGGATCTCTCAGACGAATACGGCGGAACAGTTCCGGTGCGAAGTTCGGGATGCCGGTGAACTTCATCATTTCACCCTGAGTAAAGGTGTCGCCGATCTGGATGGTACCGTGGTTATGCAGGCCAATGATGTCGCCCGGATATCCCTCTTCAACGGGCGAGCGGCCCCCCGCCATAAACGTCAGGGCATCAGAAATCACCACGTCTTTTCCAATACGCACCTGGCGCAGCTTCATCCCTTTTTCATACTGGCCGGACACTACACGCATAAACGCCACGCGGTCACGGTGTTTCGGGTCCATGTTGGCCTGGATTTTAAAGACGAAACCGGTAAATTTCTCTTCTTCCGCCGTAACTTCACGGGTATCGGTTTTACGCGGCATCGGTGCAGGTGCCCATTCCACCAGACCGTCAAGCATATGGTCAACGCCGAAGTTACCAAGCGCGGTGCCAAAGAACACCGGCGTAATTTCTCCGGCCAGGAACAGTTCTTGATCGAATTCGTTCGACGCACCCTGTACCAGCTCCAGTTCATCACGCAACTGCTGCGCTAAATCGTCACCGACCGCAGCATCCAGATCCGGATTATTCAGGCCTTTAACAATACGGACTTCCTGAATGGTATGGCCTTTACCGGTCTGGTAAAGATAAGTTTCATCTTTATAAAGGTGGTAAACGCCTTTGAACAACTTGCCACAGCCGATTGGCCATGTGATTGGCGCGCAGCCAATCTTCAGCTCACTCTCAACTTCATCGAGCAGCTCCATCGGATCGCGAATGTCACGGTCGAGCTTATTCATAAAGGTCAAAATTGGCGTATCGCGCAGACGGGTGACCTCCATCAGCTTACGGGTCCGGTCTTCTACGCCTTTTGCGGCATCAATGACCATCAGGCAGCAGTCTACCGCCGTCAGCGTACGGTAAGTATCTTCCGAGAAGTCTTCGTGCCCCGGAGTATCCAGCAGGTTGACGAGGCTGTCGTGATACGGAAATTGCATAACGGAGGTGGTAATTGAGATCCCACGCTGCTTTTCCATTTCCATCCAGTCTGATTTCGCATGCTGGCTGGAGCCACGGCCTTTAACCGTACCGGCGGTCTGGATCGCCTGTCCGAACAACAATACTTTTTCAGTGATCGTCGTTTTACCGGCATCCGGGTGAGAGATAATGGCAAAAGTACGGCGCTTCGCCACCTCTTGCAAATAAGGAGACAACGTCATAGTTAACATCTTCTGTGTAAGTGCGCGGCAGCAGGCCACGCAGCGTAAATTACGAAATTGCGGCTATTGTACTCAAGAGCAACGGTCAGACAATCAATGTTTACACAGGAGCTGCTCCAGTTCAGATAATGACGTCACGGTCCAGGTCGGATGAAGGTCTTCAGGCAGCACGTGATGATGCGCATTCAGCCAGCAGGTTGACAGTCCGGCGTTAATGCCACCGCGAATATCCGACTCGGCGGTATCGCCGACCATCAGCACCCGCGAGCGATCGGGATTGCCCGCCTGCGCCAGCGCATAGTCAAAGATCCGCGCATCGGGTTTCGCCACTCCAACCTGTTCAGAGATGATCAGCAGATCAAAGTAATCCCGCAACCCGGTGCGTTCGAGGCGAATTTGCTGGAGCGCGGTAAAGCCGTTGGTAATAATACCGAGCTTTGCTTTACCACGCACGGCGTTAAGCAGCGATACTGCCCCCGGCAATGGGGCGCAAATTTCAGCCATGGCATTCATAAACGCGGCGTTAAGATCGCCCGGCGGAATGCTAAGACGTTCTGACCAGCTCTGAAAACGGCGATGCTGTAGCTGAAGTGAGGTGATCGCTCCGTTCTGGTAATCCACCCAGAGCGGTTTATTGACCGACTGATAGTCCTGAAAATCGTCCGCGGTGAATGTCACGCTGTAGTCAAGAAACATCCGCTGTAGGCCACCAAATGAGTCAAAGGTAAACAGCGTTTCATCAGCGTCAAAAAATATCCAGTCCCACTTCATCATTTCACCTTCTGTTACATGCTTATTGGCAGCGCCATTATTATTGCGTCTTCCCGCCCGTCGGCGGTGGGGTAGTAGTTACGACGTATGGTCGCCTCGTTAAAGCCTAACTGTTCATACAGCGCAATGGCGGCCAGGTTAGAGGCTCGCACCTCCAGCCATAATGTCACGACACCGCGCTTTTCCAGCTCATCAATCAAATGTTCGAGCAGCTCACGGCCGAGTCCCCGGCGCTGAAATGCAGGATCAACGGCAATGTTGAACAGGGTGGCTTCATCCAGCACGATTTGCGTGATGGCAAACGCCGCCATTTTTCCCTCAGCCATGAGCTGATAGTTAAGGTAACGTTCGCCCTGATTGCTGGCAAAGGTGTTCTCGCTCCACGGGAAAGCATGGGCGCGTTTTTCAATTTCCCAGGCCTGGGAGAGATCGGTCGTGCTGAGGAAAGAAATCGTGTTCATAAGTGCAAATTTGTTGCCATAGCGCGGCGCGGGCCGCCGGGTTTGAACGCAAATCGGCCCACGCCGGGGTCGCCATTTGTGCACCGATGAGCGTAATCGGCTCATCGATACCCAGTCGCCAGCTGTTACAGTGACTGCCTTCCGGCAACATCGCAACACGATCCGGCGTCAGTTGCAGGACCTGATCGGGAGTAAGCATTAATGCGCGTAAAATATCACTAATGAAAGGATGAGTAAGCGCGGGTAAATTATTACCGGCCATCACCAGACGCACGTGCGCTGGCAGAGTAATCGCAATTTCACCCCGGAGCGCTCCAGGACGGCGTAGCGACCACCGGGTGATCCCCAGCTGCTGTAATTGCCACTCTCGTCGGGTTGTCATAGTGGAACGCTCCTGTCTGTCAGGGGCGCAAATATAGCAAATTCGTCGAAACCGCGCCAATAAACCTCTATAATCGCAGCCAGGATCAATAGAGGAACCTTTATGTCTGCTTTTACCCCGGCAAGTGAAGTCTTGCTGCGCCACAGTGATGATTTCGAACAGAGCCGTATAATTTTTGCCGGTGATTTGCAGGACGACCTGCCCGCTCGCCTGGAGACGGCTGCCAGCCGCGCCCATACGCAACAATTTCATCACTGGCAGGTGCTGGAACGCCAGATGGGTGAAAACGTGCGCTTTAGCCTTGTTGCTGAAGCTGCGGATGTCGCCGACTGCGATACGCTGGTTTATTACTGGCCAAAAAATAAGCCGGAAGCCCAGTTTCAGCTGCTGAACCTGCTTTCACTGCTCCCCATTGGCACTGACATTTTTGTGGTAGGCGAAAACCGCAGCGGTGTGCGCAGCGCCGAACAGATGCTCGCCGACCTGGCCCCGCTGAACAAAATTGACAGCGCACGTCGCTGTGGCCTGTACCACGGTCGTCTGGAAAAGCAGCCGACTTTTGATGCTGAACAATACTGGAATGAGTACGATCTCGACGGTCTCACGATTAAAACGCTGCCCGGCGTCTTTAGCCGCGACGGGCTGGATACCGGCAGTCAACTGCTGCTCTCTACGCTCAAGCCGCATACGAAAGGCAAAGTGCTGGATGTTGGCTGCGGTGCCGGCGTGCTGGCCACCGTTCTTGCCAGTCATTCGCCAAAAGTTCGTCTGACACTGTGCGATGTGAGTGCGCCAGCCGTTGACGCAAGCCGGGCAACGCTTGCGGCTAACGCACTGGAAGGTGAAGTCTTTGCCAGCAACGTCTTTTCAGAGGTGACGGGACGTTTTGATATGATTATTTCTAACCCGCCGTTCCATGACGGGATGCAGACCAGCTTTGAAGCGGCGCAAACGCTGATCCGCGGCGCGGTACGCCACCTGAACAGCGGTGGGGAATTACGCATTGTCGCTAACGCCTTTCTGCCCTACCCGCAGGCGCTGGATGAAACCTTTGGCTTCCACGAAGTGCTCGCCCAGACCGGACGTTTCAAAGTCTACCGCGCCATCATGACGCGTCAGGCGAAGAAGTAATCCCTGTCAGGCCGGATAGCGTCTTATCCGGCCAATTATTAAGGCCATTTTTGCAGCATTCAGCCCACGCGCAGTAATTAACTATTGACGAAAGGTTGAAAACATCTAGAATGCGCCTCCGTGGTAACGATACTTTTTGAGTATCGATGGTATGCGAAGGTGGCGGAATTGGTAGACGCGCTAGCTTCAGGTGTTAGTGTCCTTTGGATGTGGGGGTTCGAGTCCCCCCCCTCGCACCATAATCCACGTTGATATTGCTCGCACTGGGCGAAGGTGGCGGAATTGGTAGACGCGCTAGCTTCAGGTGTTAGTGTCCTTAGGATGTGGGGGTTCGAGTCCCCCCCCTCGCACCAACGAGGCGATATCAAATTCAAAAAAGTAAGATGACTGTGCGAAGGTGGCGGAATTGGTAGACGCGCTAGCTTCAGGTGTTAGTGTCCTTAGGATGTGGGGGTTCGAGTCCCCCCCCTCGCACCAGATATCTTATCTCTCTTCCGGTACATCACGTCAGATTCAGCCAGCCAGCTTTAAATTCATTATCACCAGCATCATCCCGCCGATTAATGCAATGCCTGATGGCAACAGCACGAAATGACGCAGTCGTTTATGCCAAATCATACCGGACGTCAGCAATAACCCCAGAACGATTAATCCACGCCATGCATCAATCGACAGATCGGCAAAGGCCAGACCTGCCATGATAAATCCCGGGATCAATACTGCCCAGCCACTTCCCAGCGTTCGCTGCAACATGCTTTCGCCTCTCACAGTGATAATGATAACCAATATCATATGGCATATTTTCTCATTTGTCAGCGGTAATTAAAAAAAGCAGCAGTACATTTACTTTTGCAGTAATGACAGACATTCCTTAAGGTGATAAATTGTGCGCCCTAAAAACGAGACCGATGGACACCTTATATTTGCGCCTGTTTTCAAGCGCGTTATTTTTCATTTTGGCGATACACACTTTTAACCCCAAGTAAAATAACGAATTACTGATATGACAGCACACACATGGCGTTCCCTGAAGGACAAGAAATATCAGCTTTCCTTGCGGCTGTTTTTGTTCCTCAATTTAGTCTCGACGATTTTTATCATCATCAGCCCGCTGTATAACGCTCGCATGCTGACGCTGCCCATCGTTGTTATTTCCCTGGTAAGCTCAGGGCTACTGGTGTGGCATTACCGATTTCCGCATAAGAAAATAAATATAAACGTCATCTCGGCTGTATCGGGTTGTCTGTGGGCATGGCATGTTGCCGTTAAATATTCACAAATCGATCCTACTGATTTTAGCTATCTGATCATTTCCTTATTAAGCGTGTTATTTATCGGCACTATCTCTTTCCCCAATAACATTAGTGCTTTTACGCTGCACTCCCTGCCGATATTTCTAATCTGCCTGTGGCTTAATGACGGAGAATTGTGGCCGCGCATGGTGTATTGCTTCGCCCTGCCAATGGTGGGTATTACTATTCAGCACGTGATTCAAAAGCGTAATGACCACTTCGCGCAAAGCCTGATGTATAAATTGCTGGAGGAGCGGGAAACGCTGAACGATCTCAGTATGCTCGATCCCCTTACCGGACTATATAACCGGCGTGGCCTGAAAAACCGCCTTGATACGCTTCTGTCAATCGATTCGGGGCAACATTATGTTCTGCTGATCGACATCGACCATTTCAAAGCTTATAACGATCATTATGGCCATATGATGGGCGATCAGGCGCTGATCCGCGTTTCAGCGGCAATACGTGATGCCGTGCGTTCGCGCGATATCGTGACGCGTTTTGGCGGGGAAGAATTTATGGTGCTGGTGACCAACAGTGACGCAGGCCGGGCGCGTGAAACCGCCGAACGCATCCGCCAGCAGGTCTACGATCTCAAGATCCCGCATATGTTCAATGAAAGTGTAGCGACCAATGTTACCGTCAGTATTGGTATTGCGAATCTGCAGGGTGATGCTGTCGACAGCGCGCTGGAAAGTGCTGATAAAGCGCTTTACGAAGCTAAGCATTTGGGAAGGAACAATATTCTGAGCAGCGATGAAATTCGCTTTGCCTGAGCACCCTTTTTAGCGCGGAAAAGAGTTGCGATTGTCTTTATCTATAGTTAGGATTGGCAATCATTATCATTTAGATTTGTATCTATCTTTGCGTATGGCATATCGTTCTGCACCGATTATCGAAGATGTGATCTGGCTGACGCCTTTTAGCGAAAAGCGAGCGACGCTGGCAGAAGCTATGCGCAATGTCATCGCTGAAAATCGGGCGCACATGCTCGATTTTATCCGCTTTGATGAGCTTCCTCCCACGCAAGCGATGACGCTTGCCACCTGGTCACGCCCGGCTGAACTGCGCACGTTGCTTGCGCTTTATGGCGATCATATCTATCGTAATCAGCCCATGCAGCCGCGCGAAGATAAGCCTTTACTCTCTCTGTGGGCGCAATGGTATATCGGTCTTTTGATCCCGCCGCTGATGCTGGCCCTGTTAAGCGGAGAACGTGCGCCTGACCTTTCGCCTGAACATTTTCACGTTGAATTCCATGAAACCGGCCGTGCGGCCTGCTTCTGGATAGATGTTATTGAAGATGAGCAGTGTTCAGCGCTGTCTCCGGTTAAACGCATTGAAAAGCTGGTAACCCAGACACTTATACCGGTAGTCAGGGCGCTGGAAGCGACGGGCGAGATTAACGGCAAGCTTATCTGGAGTAATACCGGCTATCTGATTAACTGGTATCTGGGAGAGATTAAGCCGCTGCTCGGCGATGCGCTGACGGAAACGCTCCGCCAGCACTTTTTCTTCGGTAAGCAATTTACTGATGGCAGTGATAATCCACTGTGGCGCACCGTTGTTCCACGCGATGGATTGCTGGTACGTCGTACCTGCTGCCAGCGCTATCGCCTGCCGGATGTTCAGCAGTGCGGCGACTGTACATTAACGAAATAGGGTAAATTAAGCGCCCGATGACGTTCTGCCACCGGGCTACATTCCATTACGCAGTTTGTTCTGCTTCCACTCGTGCCGCTTCCTGATCTTCCTGCTCCAGCAATTGTTTCTCGTAAACTTTAAAGAACGGGAAGTAAATTACCGCCGAGATAACCGCTAACGCAATCACCAGAACCGCGCCGCGGAAGTCCCAGCCCAGCGCCCACGCGGCACCTATTGGCGCAGGAGCCGTCCACGGTACAACAGAGATGACCCGTCCAACCAGATCCATTTTCACCACGCCCCATGCAATCGTTGCGTTCACCATCGGTGCCAGCAGGAAGGGAATGAAGAACACCGGGTTCATCACGATAGGGGTACCGAAAATGACCGGTTCGTTGATGTTAAATACGCTGGGGACAATACTCAGGCGGCCAATCGAACGTAAATGCGCCGAACGGCTACGCAGATAGCAAATGACCAGGCCCATGGTGGCCCCGGAGCCGCCAACTACCACAAAGAATGTCCAGAACGCTTCCATGAAAATATGCGGAAGTGGCGCACCCTGTGCGAGCGCACTTTGGTTCATCCCAAGGTTCGTTAACCAGAACATTTGCAGCATACCAGAAACGATGGCCGCGCCGTGGATGCCGGCAAACCATAGCAGGTGCCCGATTAATACCGCCAGCAAGACGGCCGGTAGCGAGTCTGCCGCTGAAACCAGGGGTTTAAACAGAGACATAATAGCCTGCGGGATCAGCATATCGAATTCACTCTGTATCCAAAGGCTTAGTGGATACAGGGTAACAATAACGACCAGGACAGGGATCAAAAGATCAAAAGAGTTTTTGATCATCGGCGGTACGGCATCCGGCAGACGGATCCCGATATTATGCGCTTTTAGAAAACGCATGAGTTCAACGCAATAGATAGCGACCAGAATAGCGGTAAAAATGCCCGTGCCACCAAGACTGTCAACCGGCAGCGTACCGTTAGTTTTCGGCGACGCCACCAGCAAGAATGCCATGATGGAGAGCATTGCGCCCATAAACGGATCAAGCTGGAATTTCTTCTCGTAGTGTTTACCCAGATTGTAGGCAATAGCCGCGCAGATATAAATCGACATAATACCCATGGTCATATCAAACGGCGTTAAAATACGACTTTCATACTGCTTAGCCAGATCCAGCCAGGCACGTGCGAATCCCCAGGTCGTGTCCGGAGAAAAAGGCGGATACACAAAAACCAGTAAAAACGATCCGACAATCATAAATGGCATGGCGGAAATAAAACCATCCTTGATGGCCATAACATGACGCTGAGCAGAAACGCGCCCGGCGATAGGGCTGACATAGTTTTCAACGAAGCGGAATATCAGATTAAATGCGGCATGGTTAGCAGACATAGCAGCCCTCCTGACAGGCTATAGACGTAAGCACAGCGGCCCTATTTATAGCTATACATGTTTTCGCCTTGTGAGCCAGCGTCCTGCAGGTTAACGCTTGAGGGTCAGTGTTCACAGGGTGATATGTCATGCACGGCTCTTATTATTTCGATACAGTGGAAGTTACAGCCGTAGTATTAAACTGCATTGAGATTATCTGCAACCGGTTACTGTAACCGGTTGCAGTGAATGTGAAGGGGATCGAGAAATCTCAATATTCATTGCATTTTACGTTGGGCATTTACATTGACCGGACGCATATGACAGATTAAACCGGATAATAGTCTGGAGATCCTCATGAGTCTGCAATCTGTGCGACAATTCTTTGCCGATCGCGCCCCCGATGTTGAAATAATTGAACTCAGTCAAAGTACTGCTACCGTGGCCCTTGCAGCAGCAGCGCATCACGTAGAACCCGGGCAAATAGCGAAGACGCTCTCATTTGAGATTAAAAATGAGGTGATTCTCATCGTGGCAAAAGGCGATGCGCGGCTGGATAATAAAAAATTAAAAGCGGCATTTGGCGCGAAAGTGCGCATGTTAAGCAGTGATGAGGTAATAGTGCTCACCGGGCATCCTGTGGGAGGCGTCTGCCCTTTCGGGCTGGAAAACCCGTTAGCTGTCTACTGTGATATTTCACTACAGCAATATCAGGAGGTTTTACCTGCGGCAGGCGCTACGCATAGCGCCGTAAGGATCTCACCGCAGCGGATGGCTGAGCTCATCGGGGCGACCTGGATAGACGTCTGCCTGTAGAAAAAGCTGGCGAAGGGCTGCACATCCTTTGCCAGATCTGACGTCTTTAATGCGCGACAATTGCGCTTTCTCTTACCGCATATTCTTCACCCACAACCGGGATATTGATGAGAATATCTGCCGCGTGTAACAGCCCCATATCCGAACTAACGCCCAGTTTGGTCATGGCATTAAACTTATGCGCCCGGATCGTTTTGATATTACGCTCCAGCTGTGCAGCAATCTCGGGCATAGAATACCCATAGGCCATAAACTGGAGAATAGCGCGTTCTGTAGGACTGAGCATACGCGAATTACTGACGTACCAGTGATTATGCGCATTGACATTGATACGACGTGTTTCACGTAAAAGCGTTACAAGCTGAGTCTGTAAAATATCCAGAGGCGCTGTTTTACTAATAATACCGTGCAGACCTGAGGGCGCCAGATGGCTGACCAGGCGAGCTTCGCGCTCATCATTTGCGAGCATAATTCGCTGTGTTTTTGGATACTGCTGGCTCAGTTCGCTTAACAGTACCAATCCTTCACGCCGCTGTTCTCTGCTGCCTGAAAGTGAATAAATGACAGAGAAAAAAATACGCGTATCAAGCGCCTCTTTTAACTCAACGTAGTTTCTAAAAAAATGTACTGTATAATTATCGCCAGCGGCCGTTTCAAAAAAATGACGCAGTCCAACTTCTGTCATTCTGCAAGGTTCTACGATAGCGATATGTCGCTTTGCGGGGCTCTTTTCCATTCGATTGAATCTCCATAGGCTGAAAGTAGATTCAGCTCTTTCATTCCCTGTGCGCTATTTATCCAGGCGTACATCTCCGCATTGCTGCGTAACGCTAAACGGCGCATTGCACTATTTTTTTGCGCACTAATCGTTTTATTGCTTTTTTTCAATAAGGCCGCGATTTGATTAATTCCCCAGCCTTTGCCAAGAAGACGCAATACCTTACGTTCAGATAAGGTTAACACGACCAAAGACTCTTCTTCACTAAGGGAATCTTCATTATCGACAGTTAACAACATCTGGCTAATGCGTTCTGTTGATAATCCTCCGGCACGAATGGCTTTTACAACCTGATCAACAGGCTCTGCATCAGAGAGTAATGTACTTTCTGGACGCATCAAAAACTCTACGGCTAAGGGATAAACAGGGCGAGAGACAAGAAATATCCAGTGAATATCACGGTATTGTGAAATTAAAGCATAATACTGTTCGCAAATGGTACGAGCATGATGAAATTCGCTGGAGAGGTCTACCAGCACCAGTGTAGCACGGCGAAGTTGAAAAAGCGTTAACTGTTCAGGAGATCGACATGAGGTAAGTTCATACTCAGGGAAATGCAGTTCCATTATACCGCTAAGCCCGGTTTGCATTACTGGTATTTTGCTGATAATAACACCATATTTGCAATAACCCGATACCATACAAATAACCTCCACATCCTGTCGAAGAATCACTTTATTTTATGATTATAGAACATCATTCATGTGAATAAGTAAAATAAATATATTCACGTGCATTTTAGTGAATCTTGCCTTTCCCTGTAAATGTCCATTATTGTACATCTAAAATCATACAACAATCCCTAATATCACATCATACTCTTGAAAGGACAATGTGAACATTATAAATATCTCATAATGACAAAAAAAATTTAATCAATTCCAGAGTAGAAAAACAGAATTTTCTTTTAAGAAAAACTAAAAATATTCATTGCGTAAATATTACTGTATTTTTAAAAATGAGATGACAACTTTACCATTACCTGCGAACTCAATCAGTGTTTTTTTACGCTTCAACCAGAAGATGAGGGATACACAATAGTAGATTTTTTGCACATTCTTTGATCTTAGTCACCGCTATTGCAGGGGGGAGTCATGGTAAAACAGCTCTTTACACTGCATTTTCTATTTCAGGGCTACCCATGCAAGCCGATCGGTCATTGCAAAGAACCATTACGCGATTGTGTATTCAATGTGGGCTTTTTTTATTGCAGCATGGTGCAGAGAGTGCGCTCGTTGAAGAGCTATCAACGCGTCTGGGTCGTGCTCTGGGGATGGACAGTGTTGAAAGCGCCATCTCCTCTAATGCCATTGTACTCACCACCATTAAAGATGGGCTGTGCCTGACTTCGACGCGTAAGAACAGCGATCGCGGTATCAATATGCACGTCGTGACTGAGGTTCAGCATATTGTCATTATGGCGGAGCATAAGCTGCTGGATCACCGGGAGGTCGAAAAGCGATTTAATCATATTAAGCCGCTACGTTATCCCCGCTGGTTGCTGGTCATCATGGTCGGCCTCTCCTGCGGCTGTTTTTGTAAACTGAATGATGGCGGCTGGGATGGCGCATTTATTACCTTTAGTGCAAGCGCAGTGGCGATGTACGTGCGTCAAGTATTAACTCACCGTTCACTGCATCCGCAAATTAATTTCTGCCTGACCGCTTTTGTCGCCACGACAATTTCGGGTCTGCTGTTAAGACTTCCTTTATTTAGCGAAACGTCAAATGTCGCTATGGCTGCCAGCGTCCTGCTGCTGGTTCCGGGTTTTCCATTAATTAACGCGGTAGCCGATATGTTTAAAGGACATATAAACACCGGGCTAGCCCGCTGGGCAATCGCCAGTCTTCTGACGCTGGCAACCTGTATTGGTGTGGTGATGGCGCTTACTTTATGGGGACTACGCGGATGGGCATAATTGATTTTCTGCTGGCGCTGATACAGGACATGATCCTCTCGGCCATCCCTGCGGTCGGATTTGCGATGGTATTTAACGTTCCTCATCGCGCATTGCCGTGGTGCGCGCTACTGGGGGCCATCGGGCACGGCTCCCGAATGGCTATGTTTACCGCGGGATTCAATATCGAATGGTCCACGTTTATGGCATCCATACTGGTGGGCACTATCGGTATTTATTGGTCGCGCTGGTATCTGGCCCATCCTAAAATCTTTACCGTCGCAGCGGTAATTCCGATGTTCCCCGGTATTGCGGCCTATACTGCGATGGTTTCTGCCGTCAAAATTAGCCATTTTGGCTACTCAGAAACGTTGATGATCATGCTGCTGACGCATTTTCTGAAAGCATCCTCTATTGTCGGCGCACTTTCCATTGGGTTGTCACTCCCCGGTCTGTGGCTCTATCGAAAACGTCCTCGCGTGTAATGGCGGCCCACAGGCATTTATAATCGCTTGCAATTAAATTGTGTGCTATCTATATTGAGCATATGAAAAAACAGTTAGCTTCGCCTTTGGACGCGCCACTGCATCTGGATAACCAGCTTTGCTTCGCGCTTTACTCTACTAATCTGGCGCTGCATAAGCTCTATCGACAGTTGCTGGCACCGCTTAATCTGACCTATCCACAATATCTGGTCATGCTGGTACTATGGGAAAGAGATGACGTCAGCGTATCGGAGATTGGTGAAAAGCTATTCCTGGATTCCGCCACGCTCACGCCGCTGCTGAAGCGACTGGAGGCCGCAGGTCTGCTGCTACGCCAGCGTTCCCATCAGGATGAGCGTCAGGTACGGGTGACGTTAAGTGAGAGCGGACAGGCCCTGCAGCAGCAGGCACTGACCATTCCGGATTCAGTGGGCTGCGCGCTGGCCTGCGAGGCTGATTCGCTGGCAACCCTTAAGCAGCAGCTTGACGATCTTCGTAAACAATTACAGCGCCTCTGATTTCTGTTATTAGCCTAATCATGGGCTATTTAAATCGCACGCTATTTTATAGTAAACAATATAAGGAACCTGCTATGTCTTTAGAAAAAGTCGTTTATACCGCCAAAGCCAAAGCCACCGGGGGTCGTGATGGCCGTGCCACCTCATCCGACGGTTTTCTGGACGTTAAGCTGGGCGTTCCCAAAGAGATGGGTGGTGCAGGTGCTGAAGCGACCAACCCTGAGCAGCTGTTTGCCGCAGGCTATTCCGCCTGTTTCCTCGGTGCCATGAAGTTTGTGGCGGGTCGCGATAAAATCGCCATGCCTAAAGATGCTTTCGTTGAAGGTGAAGTGGGAATTGGTCCGCTACCAACCGGTTTTGGGATTGAAGCCACACTGACTATCCACCTGCCAGGTATGGATCAGGCCGAAGCGAAAAAGCTGGTTGATGCCGCGCATATCGTCTGCCCTTACTCTAATGCAACTCGTGGTAACATTGACGTGACGCTGAATATCGTCGCCTGAGGCCGTTATCTCATCGCCAACATAAGCGTACTTCGGTACGCTTTTTTTATCCTTTTCCCGCCTGCCAGCCATTCCATGCACTGTGTTACTATGTGTCATTATTACCCTCATCGCCCTTTTTTAGTATTGAGATAGCGTATGTCTTCCAGAATCTTGACGCCTGATGTCATCGGTATCGATGCCTTTTTGCAGAATTACGCCAGCGTTCTGGCCCAGTCAGAAGGCCAGGCCGTCGCGGTATTTGCTAACAATGCACCGGCATTTTATGCGCTCTCCCCTGCTCGTCTGGCGCAGTTACTGGCGCTGGAAGCGAAGCTGGCTCGTCCCGGCAGTGATGTCACCCTTGATGAACGCTTCTACGAGGAGCCACCTGCCGCCCCCATCGCCGTGCCGATGGGTAAATTTGCCATGTATCCCGGCTGGCAGCCGGACGGCGATTTTCAACGTCTGGCCGCATTGTGGGGTATTGCCCTGTCGCAGCCGGTCACGGCAGAAGAGTTGGCCTCATTTACCGCCTACTGGCAGGCCGAAGGCAAAGTTTTTCATCACGTCCAGTGGCAGCAAAAACTGGCGCGCAGCGTGCAAATAAGCCGGGCCAGTAGTGGTGGAACAGTAAAACGTGATATCAATAGCCTGAGTGAACCAGACGATCATATCCCCCCCGGTTTCAGAGGTTGAACATGAAAAACGTCGGCGAATTACTGAAGCGTTTACAGAAAGTGATGCCCACACACGTGAAACCCGCTTTTAAAACGGGTGAAGAACTGCTGGCATGGCAAAAAGAGCAGGGCGACATTCGCTCTGCCGCTATTGAACGTGAAAATCGGGCGATGAAGATGCAACGCACTTTTAATCGCTCCGGCATTCGGCCGCTGCACCAAAACTGCTCATTTGAAAACTATCGTGTAGAGAGCGAAGGACAAATGAATGCGTTATCGAAAGCGCGGCAATATGTCGAAGAATTTGATGGCAACATCGCCAGTTTTATTTTTTCTGGCAAGCCTGGTACCGGCAAAAATCACCTGGCGGCGGCGATTTGTAATGAACTGCTGCTGCGTGGCAAATCAGTACTGATCATTACAGTGGCTGATATTATGTCGGCGATGAAAGATTCGTTTGGCAACCGCGAAACCAGTGAAGAACAGTTACTTAACGATCTCAGTCGCGTTGATCTGCTGGTTATTGATGAGATTGGTATGCAGAACGAATCCCGCTATGAAAAAGTGATCATTAATCAGATTGTCGATCGTCGTTCTTCCTCTAAACGACCCACCGGAATGCTGACCAATAGCAATATGGATGAAATGAATAAACTGCTCGGTGAGCGGGTCATGGACCGTATGCGGCTGGGCAATAGCCTGTGGGTCATTTTCAACTGGGAAAGCTACCGCAGTCGTATTACCGGCAAAGAGTATTAAGATAATTCTTCCCCACAGGCGAGATATACTCAGAGAAATACAGTCTTGTTCAACGTGAGTATGACGATGAAAATGGTAAAAATCTTGCTTAGCGGCGTACTTCTGAATGCCGCCCTCCTCTCTTCCGGCACGTACGCCGCCAGCTGGCAGGACTCACTTTCCAGCGCGGCCAGCCAGTTAGGCAGCCAGGACGGGAGCCAACTTTCAGCACTCGGCGGCTTACTTAACGGCGGCACGCAGGCATTAAGTGCCGACACCATGAATAATGCGGCAGGTATCCTGCAATACTGTGCTAAACAGAAACTGGCGTCGGTGACCAGCACCGAAAATATTAAGAATCAGGTTCTGGACAAGCTGGGCCTGAGCCAACAAGAGCAAAAAGAAGATACCAATTACCTGGAAGGAATTCAGGGGCTGCTCAACACCAAAAACGGTGAGCAGCTTAACCTGAGCAATCTTGGCGAAACGCCGCTGGCACAGAAAGTAAAAACCAAAGCCTGCGATCTGGTCTTAAAGCAGGGCGTGAACTTCCTCTCCTGATCTCCCACTCACGACCGCGCCATTGCGCCGCGGTCGCCTCTGTAACTTCATAATGCGATAGCGATCGTAAAACAGCGCTTTCAGGTGAATTCCGAACCACAACACATTTTTATGACGCCATAATTGCAGCAATGCGGCAACACCATTACATTGTAAGCGCTAAAAAACGATGCTCAGCCAGCAGAGCCTGGCGCTGTCGAGGATATCTCGTTGTCAGAACTCATCTCTCTTGCCCTTTTTCTGGCCTCCGTGGTGATTTATGCCTGGAAAGCAGGCCGTAATATCTGGTGGTTTGCCGTCACGCTGGCCGTACTGGGCATATTTGTCGTACTTAATATTACGCTTTACGCCAGCGACTATTTTACCGGTGACGGTATTAATGATGCCGTACTTTATACCCTGACCAACAGCCTCACCGGTGCGGGTGTCAGCAAATATATCTTACCCGGCGCGGGCCTCATTCTGGCGCTGGTCGGCGTATTTTTGGCCCTCGGCTGGGTGCTACGCCGCCGTCGTCATCACCCTCATCATATGGGTTACAGCCTGCTTGCGCTGGTACTGGCGCTGGCCTCTGTTGATGCCAGTCCGGCATTTCATCAGATTACTGAGCTGGTGAAATCGCAGTCTCGCGATGGCGATCCTGATTTTGCCGACTGGTATAAAGAACCGTCGAAAACGATCGCACATCCGAAACTTAATCTGGTCTATATCTACGGTGAAAGTCTGGAACGCACGTATTTCGACGAAAACGCTTTTCCGGATCTGGCGCCGGAACTGGGGGCGCTAAAAAAAGAAAGTATTGATTTTAGCCATACAGCGCAGCTGCCCGGTACTGATTATACCATTGCCGGAATGGTCGCATCGCAATGCGGCATTCCCCTGTTTGCCCCGTTTGAAGGTAATGCATCGGCTTCGGTTTCCAGTTTCTTTCCGCAGAATATCTGCTTGGGCGATATTCTGAAAAATTCCGGTTATGAGAACTATTTCGTGCAGGGTGCAAACCTGCGCTTTGCCGGCAAAGATGTTTTTCTGAAATCCCACGGTTTCGATCATCTGTATGGGACGGAAGAGCTGAAAAGTACCGTCGCCGATCCGGGCTATCGTAACGACTGGGGTTTTTACGACGATACCGTGCTGGACGAAACCTGGAAAAAATTCGAGGCGCTTTCCCGCAGCGGCAAACGCTTTTCGTTGTTTGCTCTGACGGTCGATACGCATCATCCTGACGGCTTTATTTCGCGCACCTGTCAGCGTAAAAGCTACAGCTATGAGGGCAAACCTAACCAGTCATTTAGCGCCGTAAGCTGTAGTCAGGAGCACATCGCTGCGTTTATCGACAAAATAAAAGCATCGCCGTGGTTTAAAGATACGGTCATTGTGGTGTCGTCAGATCATCTGGCAATGAATAATACTGCCTGGAAATACCTGAATAAGCAGGACCGAAATAATCTGTTTTTTATTCTGCGCGGCGATAAACCACAGCAGGATCTTTCCGGTGTAAAGCGTAATACCATGGATAACGGCGCCACGGTGCTGGATATCATGGGTGGCGATAATTTCATTGGTCTCGGACGCAGTAGTGTTTCCGGGCAATCGCTTTCAGAAGTTTTTCTGAATATGAAAGAGAAAATCACCGGCTGGAAACCGGATATTGTGCGGCTGTGGAAATTTCCAAAAGAGATAAACGAGTTCACCGTCGATAGCCAGAAAAATACCCTTGCTTTCTCCGGGACACATTTCCGCCTGCCGCTGCTGCTGCGTGTTTCTGATAAGCGCGTGGAGCCGCTGCCAGAAAGCGAATACTCGGCGCCCCTGCGCTTTCAATTGGCCGATTTTGCCCCGCGCGATAACTTCGTCTGGGTCGACCACTGCTATAAAATGGCGCAGCTATGGTCACCACAGTATGCGCTCTCTACTGACTGGTGCGTTTCTCAGGGACAGTTAGGCGGCGAGCAATCCGTGCAGCACGTTGATAAAGCGTTATGGCAAGGCAAGACCGCGTTTAAAAATACGGTAATTGATACGGATCGCTACACGCGTAATGTCGACCTGCTTAAAATTGTGGATAACGACATCCGCTATAAAGCCGACAGTTTTATTTTTAACGTTGCGGGCGCACCGGAAGAAGTGCAGCAGTTTAGCGGTATTTCACGCCCTGAATCCTGGGGGCGCTGGTCCAATGCCCAACTGGGCAAAGAGATAAAGATTGAGTACAAACAGCCGCTGCCGGAGACGTTCGATCTTATCATCACTGCTAAAGCCTGGGGACCCAATGCCGATCGCCCAATTCCGGTTCGGGTAGGCAATAAAGAGCAGACGTTGACCTTAAGTCACGAGGTTTCCACCACAACGCTGCATTTCGATAATCCGACTGGCAGTAACACGCTGATGATTGTTCCGCCTGAGCCACAGTCGACTAACGAAGGCAATATTCTCGGCCATGCACCGCGTCAGTTGGGTATTGGGATGATAGAGATTAAAGTGGTCAAATCGGAAGGATAATCTTTTTTGCTGCCCGGCTGGATCGCCCAGCCGGGCAGCAAGGTTTATCAGTAATGCCGTACGCTATCTATCAAAAGGTTTCCCAGTTTTCGCCGCTGTCGGTCGCCACAGCTTTACGCGTGGTCACTGGCGCGGGGGCGATAGCCACTTTGGTGACGCTGACATCTCGCTGCTGCGCCTGCAAAATACGGAACACGGCAACGGCCTGCGTCAGACGGCTTGCCTGTTCTTCCAGCGCGGCTGCCGCGGCGGCAGATTCCTCCACCAGCGAGGCGTTCTGCTGCGTTACGCGGTCCATTTCGGCAACCGCCAGGCCTACCTGATCAATACCGCGGCTCTGCTCGTCAGAGGCCGAGGCAATTTCACCCATGATATCCGTTACGCGGGTAACAGCATTGACGATCTCATCCATCGTTTCGCCCGCGCTTTCAACCAGCGTTGACCCGAGATCCACCCGGTTTACCGAGTCTTCAATCAGGCTTTTGATTTCACGCGCGGCCTGGGCACTGCGCTGCGCCAGGTTACGGACTTCACCGGCCACGACCGCAAACCCACGTCCCTGCTCGCCTGCACGTGCCGCTTCAACCGCGGCGTTCAGGGCGAGAATGTTGGTCTGGAAAGCAATACCATCAATGACGCTGATAATATCGGCAATTTTCTGCGAACTGCCTGCGATATCGCGCATTGTCTGGACAACGTTATCCACCACTTTACCGCCTTTCTGCGCGGTTTCTGACGCGCTCAGTGCCAGCTGGCTGGCCTGACGAGCGTTCTCAGCATTCTGCTTCACGGTAGCGGTCAGTTCTTCCATGCTGGCCGCCGTCTCTTCCAGAGAGGCCGCCTGCTGCTCGGTACGGGAAGAGAGATCGTTATTACCCATCGCAATTTCACTGGCACCGCTGTAAATTGCATCTGCGCCATCGCGTACGTCACCTACGGTACGTACCAGCTCTCCCTGCATATGACGCAGACTGTTAGCCAGCTGCCCCATTTCGTTAGAGCCTTCAACATCAATAGGCTTGACCAGATCGCCGCTGGCAATATGGCGAATGCTTTCGATAATCCGATGCAGCGGCGTCAACAGCGCACGCGTAATGCCCATCCAGACCACCATAATCACCAGCAGTACCACCAGCAGCGTGCCGCCCAGTACCCACAGGGTTTGATTATAAGAAACGTGGTTTTCTTCTACGGCCTGCTTGTAGAGCGCATCGTTTTGCAGCAAGTATTCGCGATACTGTTTCTCAAACACGTCCTGATAGCTCTGGGTCGGCTGATCGAAGAACTCGTTGATTTTCCCGGCGCCTAAAAGACGGATCAGATCCGCCAGCGCATCGTGATAAATCACATAGTTGCGTTTGATTTCCATTGCCGCCACGTCGTTCTGACGCGGATCGCGCGGCTGCGCTTCATAATCAGCCCAGGCCTGCTCAGCCTGTTTTAGCGTGCGGCTGGCAATTTGTGACAATTCAGCCACGGTAGTACCGCTACCGATATTGTTCTGATCCATCATGTAACGGATACCCGCGCGGTTTAGCGTATTACGCGTCTGTAACAGCGCGACCCAGCTCTCGTTGAGCGTGGATTGCTGCTGGCGGATGGTTTGCAGAACGGTGAAGTTATCCTTGTCGTGTTTCAGGGCGTTGAAGAACAGGCCACCCGAAGTGAGTTGTAAAAGACCAAATAATCCCAGCACCAGCATTAAGCCGGTGACAATCTTGATACGATTTAACATGTTTTCTCTTCCATTGAACTGATATCGGGTTTTCGGCCCGGGAAGCAAAAACTTTACGGAAAATCGTGCTGTTCCTGCCGCAACCTGGTCGGTATGCCCGCCGGATGCCGACGTTTTCACTTCGCCGATATCGGTGTTTTTTGGTGTGATCTCAATCACATATTTGCTTTTACCCTTTCAGGTCTGTTCACCACTTACTCCCGTCTTTGACCGCTTAATTTTGCATACGACCACTTATCCAGATTGCCCATTTTTCACGCGCCCGCCTTTGGCATGATCGGCGCCGACATATCACTTTCATTACAGGTCTTACCCTACTCACGCAGCTACGTCTGCTTACTTTTTAACGGCCAGGTTTAACCATGGATACTAAAAAACTATTCAAGCACATCCCTTGGGTGGTCCTCGGGATCATCGGTGCATTCTGTTTGTCAGTTGTGGCCCTGCGACGGGGCGAGCACGTCAGCGCCCTGTGGATTGTGGTCGCCTCCGTCTCGGTCTATCTGGTGGCATATCGCTATTACAGCCTTTATATCGCCCAGAAGGTGATGAAACTTGACCCAACGCGCGCAACGCCTGCAGTCATTAATAACGACGGTCTGAACTATGTTCCGACCAACCGGAACGTGTTATTCGGCCACCATTTTGCGGCTATCGCAGGCGCAGGTCCGCTGGTCGGGCCGGTACTGGCGGCGCAGATGGGCTACTTACCCGGTACGCTGTGGCTGTTAGCCGGGGTGGTCCTTGCCGGTGCAGTACAGGACTTTATGGTGCTGTTTATCTCTTCTCGCCGTAATGGCGCCTCTCTCGGTGAGATGATTAAAGAGGAGATGGGGCCGGTCCCTGGCACCATTGCACTGTTTGGCTGTTTCTTAATCATGATTATTATCCTCGCCGTGCTGGCGCTGATCGTGGTAAAAGCGCTGGCCGAAAGCCCGTGGGGTGTCTTCACCGTCTGCTCAACCGTGCCGATTGCACTGTTTATGGGCATTTATATGCGCTTCTTGCGCCCTGGACGCGTAGGCGAAGTGTCAGTGATTGGCATTGTCCTGCTGGTTGCCTCTATTTATTTTGGCGGCGTGATTGCGCAAGATCCGTACTGGGGTCCGGCGCTAACTTTCAAAGATACTACTATCACCTTTACCCTGATTGGTTACGCGTTTGTTTCTGCGCTACTGCCGGTATGGTTGATTCTGGCTCCGCGTGACTACCTTGCCACCTTCCTGAAAATCGGCGTGATTGTGGGTCTGGCCATCGGGATTGTGATCCTCAACCCGGAACTGAAGATGCCAGCAATGACCCAGTACGTAGACGGCACGGGGCCGCTGTGGAAAGGCGCGCTGTTCCCGTTCTTGTTTATCACGATTGCCTGCGGTGCGGTTTCTGGCTTCCACGCTCTGATCGCCTCCGGTACGACGCCAAAACTACTGGCATGCGAAACCGACGCACGTTTCATCGGCTATGGCGCCATGCTGATGGAGTCTTTTGTCGCGATCATGGCGCTGGTGGCAGCCTCTATCATTGAACCTGGCCTCTACTTCGCGATGAATACGCCGCCTGCGGGCCTCGGCATTACCATGCCGAACCTGCATGAGCTGGGCACTGAAAATGCGCCGATGATCCTGGCACAGTTAAAAGACGTTACGACACAGGCCGCCGCGACAGTCAGTAGCTGGGGCTTTGTGATTTCGCCTGAGCAGATCCTGCAAACCGCGAAAGACATCGGCGAGCCTTCAGTACTGAACCGTGCAGGCGGCGCACCGACGCTGGCAGTCGGTATTGCTCACGTGTTCCATAAAATCATTCCTGCCATGGACATGGGTTTCTGGTATCACTTTGGCATCTTGTTCGAAGCGCTGTTTATCCTGACCGCTCTGGATGCGGGTACCCGCTCCGGCCGCTTCATGTTGCAGGATCTGCTGGGTAACTTTGTACCGTTCCTGAAAAAAACCGACTCGCTGGTGGCAGGCGTTATCGGTACAGCGGGCTGCGTTGGTCTGTGGGGATATTTACTGTATCAGGGCGTGGTTGATCCTCTGGGCGGCGTTAAGAGCCTGTGGCCGCTGTTCGGTATCTCTAACCAGATGCTGGCGGCTGTGGCACTGGTTCTCAGTACCGTGGTACTGGTTAAAATGCAGCGTACCAAATACATCTGGGTCACCGTGGTCCCGGCGGTATGGCTGCTGATTTGTACCACCTGGGCGCTGGGTCTGAAGTTGTTTAGTACTAATCCGCAGATGGAAGGCTTCTTCTATATGGCGAACCAGTACAAAGAGCGTATTGCCGCAGGCGGAGAGCTGACCGCCCAGGAAGTGGCTAACATGAACCACATCGTGGTGAATAACTATACCAACGCGGGGTTAAGTATTCTGTTCCTGGTCGTGGTTTACAGCATCATTTTCTACGGACTGCGGACCTGGATGAACGCCCGTAATACGCAGGAACGTACAGATAAAGAAACACCGTATGTTCCGGTGCCGGAAGGCGGCGTGAAAACCTCTTCCCACCATTAATCTGTCTGCCGGAGGAAGGATAACTTTCCTCCGGCTTTATTTATATCTGGATGACGCGATGTTTGGTAACTTAGGACAGGCAAAAAAATACCTCGGCCAGGCTGCAAAGATGCTGATTGGTATTCCGGATTACGACAATTATGTTGATCATATGAAAAGCAATCATCCGGATAAACCTTACATGACTTACAACGAATTCTTCCGCGAGCGCCAGGAAGCGCGCTACGGTAGCGGCGGAAGCAGTTGTTGTTAAGAAAGGAACCACTATGACTCCAATAGCTGTCACACTTCTTACCGGTTTTCTTGGCGCAGGGAAAACCACTCTCCTGCGTCATATTCTCAACGAACACCACGGCTTTAAAATTGCCGTTATCGAAAATGAATTTGGCGAAGTCTCTATTGATGACCGGCTCATCGGCGATCGCGCCACGCAAATCACCACCCTGACCAACGGCTGCATTTGCTGCAGCCGCTCTAACGAACTGGAAGATGCCCTGCTGGATCTGCTCGATGGCCTTGACCGGGGTGACATTGCATTTGATCGCCTGATCATTGAGTGTACCGGGATGGCCGACCCCGGCCCTATTATTCAGACCTTTTTCTCCCATGAGATCCTCTGTCAGCGCTACCTGCTGGATGGCGTCATTACGCTGGTTGATGCTGTCCATGCTAACGAGCAAATGAACCAGTTCACCCTTGCCCAGTCACAGGTAGGGTATGCTGACCGGATCCTGTTGACGAAAACCGACGCCGCAGAAGACAGCGAAAAGCTGCGTGAGCGCTTAATGCGCATTAACGCGCGCGCGCCGATCTATACCGCGACTCACGGTAACATCGACCTTTCACTGCTGTTTAATACCAACGGTTTTATGCTGGAAGAAAAGGTGATTGCCGCTAAACCGCGCTTTCATTTTATTGCCGACAAGCAGAACGACATCTCGTCCATCGTGGTCGAACTGGATTTTCCGGTAGACATCAGCAGCATCTCCCGCGTGATGGAGACATTACTGCTGGAGTATGCTGAAAAACTGCTGCGCTATAAGGGTATGCTGTGGATCGCCGATGCGCCAAATCGTCTGCTTTTCCAGGGCGTTCAGCGGCTTTACAGCGCCGACTGGGATCGTCCGTGGGGCGATGAAACCCCGCATAGCACGCTGGTTTTTATTGGTATTCAGCTACCGGAAGATGAAATCCGGGCGGCCTTTGCTGAATTGCGGGTGTAAGAATAACCTGCACATGCCGGGCAGGCCGGATAACATCCACCGGCCTCTCCTTTCAGCACACATCATCCCGTTCAAGCCCAACGTCGCGCAGTTGTGCGTCGCTCATCCGCTGTAACACTTTTCTGGTCTGTACCTGCCGGCGCCACTGTTTAAACGCTTGCCAGATCAGGGTCAGACCAATAAAAGGCTGTTTACTCCGATTTTCATGAAATTCCATCGTCTGTCTCCTCACCGTGTTAGTGAGGCTATTTTCAGCTAAATTCATCACAGCAATACAGATTCAAAAAACACTTTTATTTAACATACAGATTGAGTAAAACAGGATCTGCACGGCATTCATTGTCGCTATCTGTACTGGTTTTATAATCTGTACGGTGTAAAAAAAGGATACAGCATGACGCGTTATCAACATCTGGCCAATATCCTGGCGGAACGGATCGAGCAGGGGCTCTACCGGCACGGCGAAAAACTGCCGTCGGTGCGCAGCCTGAGCCAGGAGCATGGCGTCAGTATCAGCACCGTGCAGCAGGCGTATCAGACGCTGGAAAACCTGCAATTGATTACTCCTCAGCCACGATCCGGTTATTTTATTACCCCGCGCAAGGCGCAGCCGCCGTTGCCGGCAATGACGTCGCCAGTACAGCGGCCGGTGGATATCACTCAGTGGGATCAGGTCAATACCCAGCTGGCCGACCATCACGATAAATCGCTCATTGCCTTTGGCAGTGGCGCACCAGACGTCAGCCAGCCGAGCCTGAAACCGCTATGGCGTGAGCTAAGTCGTATCGTGCAGCATAATCCATGCGATGTTCTGGGATATGATGAGTTATCAGGGCGCCAGGATCTGCGCGAGCAGATTGCACGCGTGATGCTGGACAGTGAAACCGTCACTACGCCAGACGATATCGTGATCGCCAATGGCTGCCACAGTGCACTGGCTATCGCCCTGCTGGCAGTCTGTAAAGCTGGCGATATCGTGGCGGTGGAATCGCCATGTTATTACGGCATCATGCAACTATTACGCAGTTTTGATATAAAAGCGCTTGAAATCCCGACCGACCCGCAGACGGGCATTAGCATTGAGGCGCTGGAAATGGCGCTGGAGCAGTGGCCGATAAAAGGCGTTATTCTGGTACCCAACTGCAATAATCCGCTGGGATTTATTATGCCCGATGCACGCAAACGGGCAGTACTGTCTCTTGCCCAGCGCCATGATATTGTGATTTTTGAAGATGATATTTATGGCGAGCTGGCGCGTGATTATCCTCGCCCCCGGACCATTAAATCCTGGGATATCGACGGACGGGTGCTATTGTGCAGCTCGTTTACGAAAAGTATCGCCCCGGGCCTGCGGGTGGGCTGGATCGTGCCGGGGCGCTATCGCGATCGGGTGTTGCATATGAAATATGCCACCAGTAGCACCAGCGTACCTGCCATGCAAATGGCGGTGGCGGCGTTTATCCGTGACGGACACTATCATCGCCATGTAAGGCGGATGCGGCAGATCTATCAGCATAATATGGAAACCTGGACCTGCTGGGTACGCCAGTATTTTCCCTGTGATATCTGCATCACCCGCCCACAGGGCAGCTTTATGTTGTGGATCGAATTACCTGAGATTGTCGATATGGTATGCGTCGCGAAGCAACTCTGCCGTCTGAAAATACAGGTGGCACCAGGTTCACTATTTTCAGCCTCGGGAAAGTATCGTAACTGTCTGCGAATTAATTGTGCGCTGCCGCTGACGGATAAAAACCGCGAGGCATTACGACAAATGGGTGAAGCGGTAAGTATTGCGATGAAATAAGTAATAAAGACAGGCTTCAATATATTATTGAAGCCTGCTAATTAATCATCAGGCGTGAGACGGTTCGTCTTCTGCCATTACCTGAGTTTTCACATTATTGACACTCATCATGTCCACTGGTACAAATTTCCACTGTTGTGCTTCAGAACCATTATACGGATGAAGAATAATTGGATTACCTTCTGCGGTTCCACGGTTAAGGCTATCAATAACATTATCTTTATTTTGTTTACTGCGAATAAATCCGCGGGTCATCGCCATATCCCATTTTTGTGAGAGTTTGTTAGGATCGCGCTGCTGTAATACAATACGACCACCGCTAATATCCATAACCATGGCATCGCTGGAAACCAGCGTAATTTCGCCGGTCCTTTCATTCACCGACCACAGAATTTTACTCAGTTCAGCATCTATTTTTCTCAATGCCAGGGGGGCATTAGTTTGCTGATCGGAGATTCCTAAAACCATTGTCGGGCAAGCAGCATATTTAAAAAAACCAATCATGATAATTTCCTTATATCGCATTGTGTATTAAACAGTATAAAAGCCAATAAAAGACATTGCTTATCAATGTCAATCCAGATATCTGTATGGCGCGAATCAAGAATGGGATAAATATTAATTAAAAAATGTGATCTAAATCTAATTTCACAGCGGGTAGTATCTGGCAGGGTTAAAATAAGAAGTTTATATAATGATTAAAATACGCAAATAATAAAGCCCCTTCAAGTATATTGTAGGGGCTTTAATCCTGTTTACTGATGACTCACTACCACCAGCTTCTGATTCACGAACTCTTTAATCCCTAAATCAGACAGCTCTCGTCCAAAACCCGAGCGTTTAACACCGCCAAACGGCAGTTCTGCGGCCGTATCAGTCAGAGAGTTGATATAAACCATTCCGGTTTCAATGCGCGATGCCAGGCGCTTAGCACGCTCAATATTCTGGCTAAAAATCGCGCCACCAAGGCCATAGTGCGAATCATTTGCCAGTTTTACAATTTCATCGTCATCTTTTACCACGTACACCTGTGCAACCGGGCCGAAGAACTCTTCAAAATACGCCGGATTATCGCGGGTAATATGGGTCAGGATCGTTGGCGCAAAAAAGTTACCTTTATGCTCAACCGGTTTGCCGCCGAAATGCACTTTTGCCCCGTGTTTGACGGCTTCATTAACCTGTTTTGTCAGCGTTTCCACCGCGTCTTTTGAGGATAACGGACCCAGCGTAGTACTTTCATCCAGCGGATCGCCCAGCTTTACCTGACCAAATGCGTCAGTAAACTTGCTGAGGAAAGCCTCAGCGACCTTTTCATGGATAATGAAGCGCTTGGCAGCCGTACAGACCTGTCCCGCATTTTGCAAACGCGCCTGCACCCCAACCTTAACCGCTTTTTCAAGATCGCAGTCGTCCAGCACGACAAAAACGTCATTGCCCCCCAGTTCAAGGGTCGCTTTTTTAAGTTTTTTTGCCGCCTGAGAGGCAACAATTCCGCCCGCTTTTTCAGAGCCGGTAAGGGCAACACCCTGTACACGATCATCATCAATAATGGCCGATACCTGATCGGAGGAAATAAACAGGTTGGTATATGCCCCGTCCGGTGCACCAGCTTCGCGAACCAAATGTTCAAAAGTCTCAGCGCAGTGCGGTACGATACTCGCATGTTTCACGATAACCGGATTACCTGCGGCCAGGTTCGGCGCCAGAACGCGCATAAGTTGATAGTAGGGGAAGTTCCACGGCTCTACTGCCATTAGCACACCGATAGGATGGTGCTCAACCCAGGCATCGCCCAGCGATGAATCATAGTTGACCGGCGCAAGAAAATCTTTCGCGTTATCGGCGTAATAGCGTGCGATCTGGGCGCACAGCTTCACTTCCGCGCGGCTTTGTTCAATGAGTTTACCCATCTCAACGCTGACAATTTTTGCCAGTTCTTCATTTTGGTTATCCATGAGATCGGCGAGTTTATGCAAAATCGGCAGGCGCTGTTCAATGTCGCCTTTGGCCCACTCAGAATGATAGAGTGCATCTGCAGTGCTAAGTGCAGCCTGTACATCGGCATCACTGTGCGCCGGATATTCTTTAACAAGCTGATTGGTAAAAGGATTTACTGTTTGATAGGCCATGTTACGTCTCTCCTCATACTCGGAACGTTTGCAGCAAAACGTACTGCGAAGAGTATTAAGGGTAGTCAAAACATGAGGTCATGCAGAAAAAATGCAGATAAACAGAGCTTTCTGAAAGCGACATAACAGAGGATGCCGCTTGCTGATTACTATTCGCTTTGGTTACAGCGACTAATGACTTACGGCCATGATTTCATCAACGGAGAGTCCGGTCATTTTGACCACCGTTTCACGATCCAGACCGTTCTCCAGCATGGCGCGGGCGATACGCAACGCTTCTGCGTGTTTCCCCTGCTGCAAACCTTCCTGCAATCCCTGTTCCAGACCCTGTTCCAGACCCTGTTCTAAACCCTGTTCTAAACCTTCTTGTCGACCCAAGAAATGGCCTTTCTGACGGCCCTCTTCATGCAGTCTTTCGGCAATAGTCATCAGTTCCTCCTTGTGTTGTGGCAAACGTTCGGCAAGCTGGCTAAGAAACTCGCGAAAGCGAGGCGCATCACCATACTGCACAATATAGTTGAACAGCGCTTTTAACTGAGTACCGGTAGTGTATCCCATGCCCAAAAGGGTGACCAGTGGGTCCACCAACGCCAGCAGATCGCGCTGGCGAATATGTTTTAACATGAACTCCAGCAGCGCCACGCGCCGATGCTGCATAATATCGTCGTCCGCCGTGGTCGTAATATCAACCAGTGGAAAGGCCCTGGTATAAAGCTGACGGGCCAGCGCCGGATCGGCAAATTCATCCAGCCAACATAATGAAAGCGGACAGGGACTTATTTCGCCATGGTAAAACAGCATGGGGACCACCAGCGGCAAATGCTTATGACCCGCATCAAGGTGATTCTGCATTGCGGCAATCGCATAGCGCATCATCCGAAATGGCATATGTGCCACTGACGAACTTTGATGCTCAATCACAACATAGAGATAGCCTTCCCCCGATGTCGTTTTCATTGACCACAGCATATCGGCGTAATACGCCCGAAGATCCTCTTCAATAAAACTTGTGGATTCTGGTTTAAGCGTGCGTAAATCACAACGCTGACGCAGCGCTGGTGGCAGATAGATTTCAAGAAAATCGCATACCGAATCTTTATGCCGCATAAAATGTTTGAACACCGCATCGTGCGGAGTCGAAGTCGTATATTTAGTCATGGCGTTCCGTCACCGGGTAAACGAGATGGCGCGAATCTACACGTTCATCATCATTAAGCGCACTCTCTGGTTATTCACTTTGCGCAGAGAGACGAAACAACATCACACCAGGCAACATGAGTTGCATAGGGTCTGGAATGCGCCTCGCAGAATGATGACTCACCTGTATTTCACTCTGTTGCGAAGCGGTCATCTGGTTATATGATTAATGCCATGGATAAGATAACTGAACTTAAACGCGCCAAACGCCTGGCGCTGGCGCTACTGTTGATTGCAGCGGCGACCTTTATCATCACTCTACTGTTACCACCGAACTTTTGGGTTAGCGGGGTGAAGGCGATCGCGGAAGCGGCAATGGTTGGCGCGCTGGCGGACTGGTTTGCCGTCTCGGCGCTGTTTCATCATTTACCGATCCCTTTTATTTCGCGGCACACGGCAATCATCCCGCGTAATAAGGAGCGTATCGGCGATAACCTCGGCCAGTTCGTGCAGGAAAAATTTCTTGATACCCAGTCGCTGGTGACGTTAATTCGCCGTCATGAACCGGCTGGCATGATCGGCCACTGGTTTAGCCAGCCGGACAATGCCCGGCGAGTGGGACAACATCTCATTCAGGTCATGAGCGGATTTCTGGAATTGACGGATGATCAGCGCATTCAGCGATTGCTTAAGCGCGCGGTCCATAAAGCCATAGATAAGGTCGATCTCACCGAAACCAGCGCCATGATGCTGGAGAGTATGACCAAAAATAACCGTCATCAGCGGCTGCTGGACGCCATCATTGACCAGTTAATTGCCCTGTTGCAACGCGATAGCTCCCGGGCGTTTATTGCCCGACAAATTGTTCACTGGCTTAAAAACGAGCATCCCCGTAAGGCAAAATTACTGCCCACTGAATGGTTGGGTGAGCACAGCGCAGAACTGGTCTCTGATGCTATCAATTCGATGCTGGATGATATTCACCAGGATCGTACTCATCAGATCCGTCGGGCATTCGATCGCGCAACGCTAAAACTGATCGACAACCTTAAAACCGATCCCGATATGCAAACAAAAGCCGAAAACATCAAACGATATATCAAGAATGATGACGCTTTTAACCGCTATTTAGGTGAACTGTGGGGAGACCTGCGCAGCTGGCTGAAGGAGGATATGCACAGCGAGGATTCACGCGTGCAGAAACGCATCACGGAAGCTGGCCAGTGGTTTGGTGAAACGCTGATTGCGGATGACGCGCTGCGTGCTTCGCTAAACAACCACCTGGAGCAGGCCGTCATCCGCGTGGCCCCCGAATTCGCCGCTTTCCTGACCAGACATATTAGCGACACGGTTAAAGGCTGGGATGCGCGGGACATGTCGCAACAAATTGAGCTTAATATTGGCAAAGATTTGCAGTTTATTCGGGTTAACGGAACGCTGGTGGGCGGGTTTATCGGCCTGGTGTTGTATCTGCTATCACAACTCCCTGCGTTATTAGCACTGCCGACGTTTTAACCGTCGTCTGCCTGTGGCAGTCCACAGGCAATTTGAGGCATGAGCATTATTTGCATTGCCGCGTATACTGACCGGCCAGCATTTTCGTTAAACGCTTATGGAGACATCATGACAGGGATGGCAATCTTCAAACACCATCAGAAAAAGATCCTCACTCTGCTTTTAGTCGTGTTTATTGCACTGTGTAGTGCGGGTAACCACTTTTATCAGCATCATCGCGCAGACAAAACGTCGTCATTTCGCGGCTACCAGGTTGCCATTGAGGGTAAAAAAATGAGCGGCGTGAGTAACAATATCTCTTCCCTTACCTGGTCGGCGAAAAGCGACACCCTGTTCAGCACCATTAACCGTCCTGCCGCCATCGTCGAGTTAAGCAAGCAGGGCGACGTCCTGCGCACTATTCCGCTGGATTTCGTCGAGGACATTGAAACCATCGAGTATGTGAGTGACAACACATTCGTTATTACCGATGAAAAAGACTATTCCATTTATGTCATAACGCTTGATGCTGACTCGCATGTGACAGTGCTGAAAAAACTGCAAATCGCCCTGCAAAAAACCCCGACCAATACGGGCTTTGAGGGGCTGGCCTATTCGCCGAAGGATCGCGTATTTTATTTCTTTAAAGAGAAAAAACCTGTCGCTATTTACCGTGTTGCCGGCCTGCTGGAAAGCAATGACCTGCAAATATCCGATGATAAACCCCTCACGCGCCGACTGGACGTTAAAGATATTTCCGGCGCAGACTTCAACGCCGGGAATAATTCACTTTACGTCTTGTCACACGAATCCAAAAATCTGCAGGAAGTGACTTTATCCGGCGATATTCTGGGCGAAATGTCGTTAAAAGAGGGCGAGCACGGTCTGGCAAGTAGCATCAAACAGGCGGAGGGAATTGCCCGCGATGGTGCAGGCAATTTGTTTATTGTCAGCGAGCCCAATCTGTTTTACCACTTTACGGAAAACACGCCACGCTAATTGGCAATTACATAGCGGGTGGCGGTAAAGCGATTCAGGATGATATGCACCAGAAAAACCATGATGAGCGTCGCCACCAGTGCGACGGTAACGGACGCAATACGATACATATCGCTGAAAACCAGGTCCTGCTCCGGGTGCAGGTTTTGCCCGAACATAATACCGATCGTGGTAATGCTTGAAAAACCAACGCCTGCACCCACTTTTTCCATCACGTGCAGGCGCGCGCTAAACCCCAGGCCAAGGGCAATAAGCGGCATCATCAATAGCATATGGCTACTGTGATCGTAGAGAATGAGCTGCACAATCAAAATATATAAGCAGGCCAGAACCACGCCCACCACGCGCCACATTGAACTGATTACCGCACCGCGATAGCTCATCGGAAACAGGATCAGCACGCCGGCCATCAGCGCCGACAACGAGTCACTCAGATCGCTTATCTGAAAAATAACAAAGATCATTGTGGCCACCGTGCCGGAGAGTAGCGATTCATGGCGCACCCGCGCTGCATTTTTCTCAATAAGCGGCGGTCGGCCGCGCGGTTCAATATCCGGCAGCAGATAGTGCATCAGCGCACTCAGACAGACGGCCATTATGCTGGCCTCAACGTTGGAGAACATCAACGTATGCCAGTCGTTAGTGGGGTAACTCATAAAATTAAGCATGACGCTTTGGCACACGACGCCCATCGAACCGAATAAAAATAGCGGCCCCTTACTCATGAAGCGAAAACGCATCACGTAAAGCGCAAAAACCACCAGCGTCATGATCAGCGGCCAGCGCGAAAGAAAGCCAATAATCAGTATCATCTCAAAGCAGTTCAGCACGGCGCTGAAAATGAACTGGGTCGCCACATGGCGGTTAAACACCGGCACCAGCGACAGCAGCATAATCGGATAGACCACAAAAAAGACGCCGTACTGCACGTTATAAAACGTGGAAATGCTGAGCGCGAGAGTCCCCGCAACCACGATGCGTAAGGTCTGGCGAAAATCGTTTGCGGTAAACGTAATCGTGTCGTGCGGCGTAAAGACGCGGGCCAGGGTATTAATAGACATAGTGTAACAGGCTCACCAGATGGATTTGCAGCCCGGAAAAGAAATGGGCAAAGGGGCCTTCACTGTTATAGAGCTGAACAGTTGCGCGTGCGCCGGTAGGCAGCGGCAGCGCCAGCGGTTCATCAAGCGCAACGTGTATCCGCATACGCTGCGCATCACGTACCCATCGGTTAGACTGTTCCGGCTGTGAAAGCTGGCCGTTGACAGCTTCCTGTCCGGCGAGGATCCCCGCATCGCTGCTGACGACGTGAGCGGCAAACACTTTCCCCGGCATGGCATCAAATACCACTGCCGCATCGGTACCGGGACGGGTATGGCGCAGGCTCTTTTCACGGAAGTCTGCCACAATATCGGTGTGAGCGCTCACTAACGCCAGCAGAGGCGTTCCTGCTGAGGCATAAAGCCCGGGACTGAGTTGAAGATTACTTACCGTACCGTCAGCTTCAGCACGAATTTGGGTCCAGTTAAGATTAAGCTGCGCCTCATCCAGCGCATTGCGATATTTTTGTAGCGTGACGTTGCGGGCATCATCACGTTCGCCACGTTCAATCGTTAACTGATGAATGGTGGCATTCAGCGCCGTCACGGATTGTTCACTGGTCTGCCAGCTGGTGCGCGCTTTATCCAGTTCCTGCTGCGAGACATTCTGGCTGGCGCTTAGCCGTTGATAGCGCCGGAAAGTAACGGCTTCATTATGCGCCGTCAGCTGCGCCGTTTTCACATTCGCGCGGGCGGCAGCGATTTGCGCATCAAGCTGCTGGTTAGTCAGCTGTGCCTGGTGCAGGGCGATTTGCGCCGCTTCTACCCGGTTCTGGAACGGCGTGGTATCCAGTTCATAAAGTAAATCCCCTTTCTTTACCGGGCTATTATTGTGGACATGCACCGCCGCTACGTAGCCGGACACCCGGGCGGAAACAGGCGTTACAACGCGCATTACCGTCGAGTCCGGCGTCAGGGGTATCCAGATATCCGCTACCACAAAGTAGACGAACATCAGCAGGAAAGAGGCAATACTGACCCTTACCCAGCGGGCAAATTTTTGTTCAGGAGTCATCATAGTTAGCGTTTTGTCTTATTATCTTCTTCGCGGAGAAACCGCAAATTGCAGGCGATTTGGTTAAGTGTCGCGTTGAACAACGCCTTGTTCGTCGCGGAGATATTGTGCGTAATACGATCCTGAAACTGTTGAATAACCTGATTCAGTTGCTCCAGGATCGTTTCTCCGGCAGGCGTCAGCGCCAGCAGGCGGATCCGCTTGTCGTAAGGCGATATGGTACGCAGCAGGTATCCCTGTTTTTCCAGTAGCGTGAGAGTTCGCATCAGCGGCGGCAGTTCGATACCCTGCACTTCGGCCAGTTCGGTGACTGAGACGTTATTACCCAGCTGATGCAGTTGCATCAGTACCGTCCAGCTCGATTGCGTCAGGCCAGTATCCAGCACGGCCTGGTCAATGACAGAACGCCACTGGCGTACCACCATTGCCATACGCATTCCCAGCGGACGGCGGGCAAATAGCTCATCTTCAGTCATTACGTCTCCCTCTCATTACGCATAATACGTTAATACTTATCAGGGTAAGTATCAAGAAACAGCGCAGTTAAGCGCATAGATTGCGAAAAGGGATAGCCTGAGGAAGCGCGGCGAAGAGCCTGCCCGGTGGCGTTACGCCTACCGGGCGTGTAAGGAGATTATTGTCACATGTGCAGGTCCAGATATGCCGGATAGTACAGGCGAAGTCCGTACGCGATAAAGGCCTGTCAGCAACCTAGCGCAACCGCAGGCGCTATAGACTAGACGTAGCGTTTACCTTTTTTAGTCGCCGGTTTACCGCCTTTAAACACCCACGGACCGTCAACGGTTAGCACCACTTTATCGCCTTTGCGGGTGAGCCACGGGGTGTCTTCACTGCCCTCTTCCGACGTCACCCCTGCCGGACTGAGAACGATGCTGTCCTCATCAATTTCGATAAGGCCGATGACGTAGGTATAAATACCCTCGTCATCGTCACCGGTATCAAAATCATAAGCGCATTCCACCACCTGCTCGCCGTATTCCATGCGCATAGTCGGTTTCAGCGATGCCACGGAGACGGCGCCATTACTTACCGCCGAGTAGACGCTGCACACAATAGCTACTTTCCCGCCCATCAGACGGGAGATCGCCGGATTAATTTCCACGGTTTCCGTTCCCGGTGCGCACGCGCTGGCCGTAACCACATCGCCACCGTGAAGCAGCCACGGATAAGCTTCAAACGCGCCGGGATTATCAGGGGCGCAAACCAGTGACATCTGTCCATCCGGGCGCAAAATACCGATCCGCAGGTCAAGATCGTCATTATCTTCGTCGTCGCCGTTATCAACCCAGGTGGCGCTGACACGAATGCTTTTCGGCGCAGCTGCGCCTTTGATCAGTGAGACTTTATGCTGCACTTCGGGTTTAGTCAGGATAATTTTTTTAAGGCTCACTGCCGGTGTTACAGGTGCAGGCGCTTCGACCTCGATTCCGTAAAGATTGCATAATCCCGCAAGCCCCGAATTAAAGCCCTGCCATACCGAGCGAGCCTTATTGTCGCCGTTACGCACGTACAATTCGAGCACGATAATACCGGTTTCCTGACTGAACGCACCGGGCGCCAGGGCCAGGCTCTGCTCCCCTGCCACAATGTGCGCCTGTAGATCCTTCACTCTGGCAAAACCGCCTGCACCACCGTCCTGAGTCAGGGTCACGGCGATTTTGACAATCCCGGCGGGAAGGCGCGAGAGATCGAAATCAATACAGTGGCTCAGCGTGTTGCCGCTGATAGCCGGGTTCATAAACGTTGCAGCCCCCGACGCGTGCTGCGGCGCATTAAAAAACACCATGTCGTCGTCAGTGGTCACCTTGCCAGATGCAGTGACCAGAAAAGCGGTCAGATTGACATCAAGTCCTGCGTCCAGGGTATGGCTGACACGCACCTGCCCGCGCGGCTGAGATAAGCTCGTATTCTGGCCAGGTTGTAATGATTGATTCATCTCTCCCTCCTTTCCTTCGGTGTGAATAATATAGATCCGGTTTATCACAGCCGCTTAGCGGAGGGAATCGACAATATGCTGCCGCATACTATTGCGCGTCCTCGGTCTCCACCATCAGGATCGGGATGTACCAGCTGTCGACTTTACATTTACTCTGAAACTTCTCACCTTCCTGATGCTTATTACGCTGCAATACCGCTAACACCTCGGCATGGCGGATCGCGGGCACGATCTCTTCCCAACGTTGTCTGCCATTTCGGGAAAACTGCGCCAGCGTTTTTTCGCCCAGCATAACAGTAATACTCTGTTTTTCAGCGACCAGTTCGACCTGCTCACCCGGCTTCAGGCTGGTTAAAAGCGAATGGATCTCATGCGAATCCTGATACGCACCGGCAAAGCCAATATTCAGCTGGGCCAGACCGGTAATCAGAAAGCGGCGCAATTTTTCAGGGCGGATAGCCTGACTCCGCTGGTACGACAGCGGCCCGCCCTCCAGCAGCGGAATATGTGGATTTTGTTGGTTATCAACCTGCATCAATACCAGCCGGGAGATGGCGCGCGTCATCCCTACATAAAACAGCCTGCGCTCTTCCTGCTGGTTTTGTACGTCGTCGCCAAATGCGCTGGCCCAGCCGCCATCAAGGATAATCACATGTTCAAACTCTTCGCCCTTGACGCCATGTACTGTGCTTAATAATACGCCGCTGCCAAAACGCACCTGACGACGCTGGGCATTCAGATACTCCTGTAAAAAAAGATCAAAATATTCTGCGGGAAGCGCCTCGTCTCCCTGAGCGCCCTCCCACTGATCGATCAGGTCGTGCAGCAAGATGTGCCAGCGGTTTGCCAGCGCCAGCGCGGGTAACGCCTCGCGTAATTCCTGCGGCGTAAGTGGCGTCAGCCGCTGCTCCCGTAGCCATTGCTGATAATCGACAATTTCACGGCAGGCGCGGACCGGAAAACCGGCGTCTTTATCAAGCGTAAAGCGGCAGGCAATATCGGCGTCGGCCAGTGCAGAGCGCACCCGAACCAGTTCGTTTTTATCAATGCCGTTACGCGCGAGCACTGCGATCTGCTCGTGCGGACAGGTGGGATCGATCTCGCGTATTCGCTGAACTTGCTGCACAACTTCGGCAGCCTGCTGCGCGCTGTCCTGACAACGGACAATTTCAATCGTGCCGCGGCAGGGTTCTGTGGCCTGCCATTTACCGCCGCGAGGCTCGAGGCGTCGATTTTCGTCAATCGTAATGGGATGGGCGTTTTTCATGCGGTTGTGGTTATGTTCAATCAGCTGATTTGACGCCGCAATGATGTTTGCCGTCGAACGATAGTTCCAGGTGAGATAGTGAGTCTGGGCCTCGTAGTCGGCGGCAAAACGCTGAATAAACGTTACGCTGGCATCACGAAAACCGTAGATAGACTGATCGTCGTCCCCCACCGCCATCAGGCTCAATTTCACGTCGTCTTCACCGGCGCTCATGCCGGCCAGCGCGGCAATAAGCTGATACTGCTGCTCATCAATATCCTGATACTCATCCACCAGCAAATATTCCAGCCCGCCCAGCAGGTGCTCGCGCTGTCCTTCCATTTCGAGGCCCAGCTGCGTTTCTTCACCCTTTAACAGGGCGATGGCATCCTGTAGCAGGCTGGTAAAATTGATCTCTTCGTTATCCTGACTGCCCACGGCGTGTCCGGTCAGGCTCAGTGCCAGACCATGAAATGTCTGCACCGTGACGCGGCTCCCGTCTCGCCCCAGCAGGGCTTTTAACCGGCGGCGCAGCGACTGTGCCGCATTATGGTTATAACAGAGCAGCAGGATCTTACGTGGATCGACCTGTTTCACGCGCATCAGATACGCGCAGCGATGGACGATCACTTTGCTTTTTCCCGATCCGGGTCCGGCCAGCACCAGCATATTTTGATCCAGACCGGCCTGTACGATCTGCTCCTGACTTTGATTATGCAGATCGTCGACGATCCGCTTCCACGAGCTTTCGCTGGTCGCCAGATCCAGCACCTTACGGCGGCCTTTAAAGTACAGCGGCAAGAATGACTCCGCGTCCAGCGCAAAATAATCTTTCACCAGCTTTTGTGCCGCTTTGGGCTTATCCAGTCCGAGCTTCGCATATTCGTTCATGACATGAATTTGCAGTATTTTTTGCTGGTAATGCTGTTCAAGCGGCTGGTAGTCAGCCTTCACGTAGCGGTGCGCCTTTTCGACGTTGAGTCTTAGCGACATCGCCGCACGGAACACCGCCAGCCCGTTTTGCAACGTAATCGCATGCTGCTCGTGCAGATAAAGCAGCGCCCGTTCCGCACCTTTTATCAGCCACTCTTGCTCATTACCGGGATCCCGCTCCTGCAGAAGTGGAATGATATCTACATCCTGGCGCAGATAATCGAGCACCTGCTCCAGGGCAAAGGACAGCATGATCCGCCTGACGCTGTTCTCATCGCTTGCTGCCGCCTGATGATACAAAAAGCCCAGCACGGCATTGGTTAAGCGATGACGCTGCTGAATAATTTTTTCGATAGTGGACCATTGACGATTAATGGCCATCTGATAGCTGTCGCGGCTGTCGTAACGAAATTCAATCGAGCCTTTTTGCCCGCTCTGCCGCCCGTCCTGCGACCAGCTATAAAGCAGATTACGCAGCAGCGACGGGTGGCTTCGCTCGTGACCCAGATCGATAATCAACTGGTTAAATTTGCGCAGATGCAGCGAATAAAATACGCCCAGTTCAGGATCGGGAAATTGCTCGCGTAACAGCGAAAGCATCGCTTTTTCGATCTCCTGGATCTGGCTGGCTGTCACCCGGGCATTGTCTTTCCCTTTCGGGCGAATATGTGCGGTAAGCAGCAGTCCTTTGGTGATTAGCCCCAGATCGGCCATCTGGGTCAGCACCCGCATCACGTCTTTGGCTTCGGTCATGCTGGAGCCATGACTAAGATACTTTGCTGCATCATCGGCAATCGTGTCGGCACTCAGCCCATCATCGTCGTCCGCGTTGATCAGCGCCTGCAATATCGCATTCCACAGCTGCGCGGCGGGAGGATTCAGATTCAGCGCCCGAATTTTTTCCTGCGCCTCCTCCAGCGAGGCGAAGGCGACTTTACCCTGAAAGACCTGAGTAATATTGTCGCTGCGCTCGACATAGCCTACCCGCTCCAGCCAGGCGATGCCGGTCTTCACCTTCGTATCCGCTCCGCTGTCGTCGGCGGTGAAACTGGTTTCTACCATCGGCTGATTAATCAGCTCCGCGCTGGTCGCCACCACTTCATTTTTATCATTGACCTTGCGTTTGATGCCGCTGAATATCTGGCGAATATCTTTAAAGCTGACTTCACTGATAGCCTGTAGCCGGAACTGTTTCTCAATATCCTGCTCGTCAAAAAGCAGTACGCAGTGCGCGTCCAGGGTATCGCGCCCGGCGCGACCTGCTTCCTGCAAATAGTTTTCCAGCGAGCCGGGGATCTCCGCGTGGACCACCAGCCTGACATCGTCTTTGTCGATCCCCATCCCGAACGCATTCGTTGCGCAGACGATCCGGTATTGTCCGGCAATAAAGCCTTCGAGGATCTCTTTTTTCTGCGCGCTTTCGAGGCGGGCATAAAATTTTGCTACCGGCAGCGACTGCTGTTGCATCAGCGCATCGGAAATTTCATCCACCGATTTACGCGTCGCGCAGTAGATCACGCAGGAGCCGGGCTGCCCGTCGCCGAAAAACTGTTCGAGCAGAGAGAGGATTTGACTGAGCTTGCTCAGCCCCCGGCTTTCGAGAATGTCATAATGCAGATTAACGCGCTCCACCCCGCCTTCAAAGCGCGCCAGCGGCTGCGGGATCTTATTCTGAAAGTGTGAGCAGATGTCGTTGATGACATCCAGCTTAGCCGTGGCGGTGTAGCAAAAAACTGGCGGGACCGGAACCTGCTGCTCTTTCGCCAGCGCATCTATAACGGTGGCGCAGTAGAGATAATCCGGGCGAAAATCGTGCCCCCATTTTGACAGGCAGTGGGCTTCATCAAATACCCAGCCGCCAATTTGCCGCTGGCGGATGGCATTTTTTACCGCCCGATTGCGTAGCTGCTCCGGTGACAGATACAGAATGGCGATATCGCCCTGTCGCACCTGCTCAAGGATCGCCCCGCGCTCCGGCAGGGTCAGCATACCGGAGATTGCCGCCACGCCCTCAATGCCCGCTTTCTGCCGCAGATTATCGACCTGATCTTTCATCAGCGCCTGCAATGGCGAAATAACGAGGGTCAGTGAACCGTTACGCTGGTTGCGCACAATCGCCGGAAGCTGGTAGCAGAGCGATTTACCGCCGCTGGTCGGCAGTATTCCCAGCAGTGGGCGACTGGCCAGCCCGCACTCTACGATGTCGCGCTGAAGCGGCGTTCCGTCAGGCAGATTGCGAAAATCCGGCAGTTCAAATATATGCTGTAAATGGCGTCTGGCATCGTGATTTTGCAGGCAGTATCCACAGGTGGCCTCCTGGCACTTCTCTTCTCGCAGTTCGCGAATAATATCGGCCGTGGCCGGAAATTTTCGCCAGACCCACGGTGGCAGCACCGAGTTTCCGCCGCTGACCGGCAGCCACGCACAGGCGAAGGCCAGCGGCAGCAGCTTCTGCGGCTCGCGCAGCGCATCACCAATCACCCGGCTCAACTGATTCGGGCAGACCTTATGTTGCGCGATGGCTTTAACCAGCGTCGGCAGCGCCGCCGCCTGAATCGACTTCTTACCGGTAAGCGCCGCAAAAACCTGCGCCAGTCCACGAGTAGTAAAATGCGCGGAGATGCCATGCTCAAACAGATATTGATAAAGCTGAAGCTGCTCCAGCGGCTTGCTTCGCAGCGCCGTCAGCTGTTCAGCGAAAATCTGCAGCGCCAGCCGCGAGTCATTCACCGGATCGTTAATCGTGTCCCTGACCAGCTTGTAGTCTTTGATCAGCCGGTGATAAGGATTGGCCGGAAAGGCCAGAGGCGAAAGATAAAGTGTATCAATGATGGGTTTATCAAGCAGGATATGCGGGCGTACCGGCTGAGCGGAGAGCCACGGTAAATCAAAATCTAAAATATTGTGCCCAAGAATGACATCGGCATCTTTTGCCAGATGATCCAGCCGGGCGATGGCATCGTCCTGATGACCTTTTATATTCAGGATCTCATCGGCCAGCACCGCGCCTAACTGTCTGAATGTATTATCTCTGCTTAACTCTATATCAAAGGACAGGACCCGTTTCAGATCCAGCACGCTAGTGGTTTGTTCCATTTAACCGACTCCATAATCTCCCGCAGAGAAACATGAAATCGCTAAATCTGACCGGAGATGACAGCTTTAATTTGCACCGATTAAATCATGTGCAGAAGAGGATATCCAGTCAACAGCGTGATTTCTAAGGAAAAAAATCTCATTAATAATACTTATCAATAATTGAGAACGCGTGATTATGCCGTCCCACATCGCTGTACAGCCCGATGTGCATCTTCTATATCCCTGTTAATTATACGATTAGTTAACAGGATATCGTGACGCCCGTCGGGCAGCCCCTGAGCAGCGAATCATTCCTGCCGGTTAAGGATCTTCTCCAGATAGCCTTCAAGCTGATGCCGCCGCAGATAGTCGCTGACCTCACGCGTCCAGCCATCACCTTTTCCCAGTATCGCCCGGCTGCTGGTAGACGCATACAGATAGCGGTTATCGTAGAGATTGATCAGCGTCTGATTCATGCCATCAACGTTAAAGTCCGGTTTTTTGCGCTGCTGAAGCTCCAGCGAACGTAATATGCGCGCCTGTTGTTCGGGATCCGGGGTAAAGACCTGCTCGTTAAGTTCGCTTATCACTAAAAATTCGGGCGGGATGCCCTCTTCACGCGCGGCCTGGAACCGGTAGTGTCCGTCGAGGATCACGAACGATGCCAGCCCGGCGATATACCAGACGAGGATCGGCGGAAGCTGACCTTCACGCGATTTTTTGCGCCACCACTTCAGCCGTCCGGCATCCGTATCGATCGGATAGCGCCCCAGCAGCAGATTACCGCCCCACCACCAGTCCACCAGCCTGACTTTTTCCGGCTGGGTAAGATCGGCCATGTCCTCCGCATACAGCGTCCAGTCGCAGCCCATTTTGTCCGTACTGGCCGGTGACTGAAAATGCCAGTTTTCCGCCGTTAACGGTGTTTTTAGCGCATAAGGGGCGCGATCTTTTACCTGCTCCATCGGTCTTATCAACCAGCGGCGCGGGGCCAGTAGCGGTGAGGGCAGCGTCATTAACTGACGGGCAAAATAGCGGCACCACTCGCCGGTCCATGCCTCCCGTCCCTTACGTGCAATGACTTCCACATCCTGTGATGTGACCGGCGGCAGCAGGTTTTGCCGGTCCGGATGATCGGCATTAAATACCAGCCAGACGCCGGAGTGGTCTGACAGTACCGTGGCCCAGAACAGCGTTTCACCGCGTACTTTCAGCGCCATACGCCCGTGATGACCGCTCAGCATTTGCAGGGTTTGTGCGCAATCCGTCTCGCGGACGATAAGCTCAAGACCCTGCCACTGCGCGTTACGGTCGAGAAGGTCTTTCCACCAGTAGTCAGTCATAAAGAGGATCCCGGTTAAGCCATTGTTTAAGGATGATAATATATTTTTATTATTACTCTTAACGTCTCTCACAGACAAACAACGGCGTATCGACAATCATAAAAACCAGCAAATCGTCGCTGCTTTTTATCACGCGGGTCAGCATTTTCATATCGCTACGGGTGGTGAAGAAAAATGCCGGCAGATACCGTTTAAAGGTGCTGAAGGCCTCTGCGCTACTGAAATTCATCACGCTCGCATCGTTAGACAAGACCATCACATCATTCTTTTTTAATTGATAATGAAAGGTCTTACGCAGCCTCAGTACCGCATCGCTGGCCGAATCTTTTGCCATCAGCGTGATAAATCCGTCGCCGTTATCAAATGAAATATTCATTCGAAAATTGAGGGTCCTGGCGTTATCAATGATGCTGAGTCTGGCATCACAGCTAATGGCCTCACTCTCTGAGCGAAAATAGCTAACCAGGTACAGACTAAGCATCAATATCATCAGGGAAATGAAAGCGATTGCATAATTAATGTTCACATTTATGTTCAACATACATCGTCAATCCATCAATAAAAAAAGTAGAACGACTGGCAGCCGGGGCTGAGCCCGGTGCCAGGCTGGTTACGGCAGGCAATAAATGATGGATAGTCAGCGACGTGATTTCCTGTAATGTAAACCCAGCGGCGGGCACCACAATCGACCGCCGAACGTTTGATTAGCGACTGAAAAATCACGCTGTCATCAGGAATGTTGTTCACAAACACTTTACATTCTTCGCTATCATTGATTTCAATGTAAGCGGAAAAATAGTTTCTCGGCGGCGTGATGATATGCCACAACACGACCACCAGCGGCAATAAAAGCGCGCCAGCCGCAATGAAACTCCGGATGCCCTTTCGCCTCAGGAAGACACCTTTTTCAATCGGCACTGCGGTCATAACGCCAGGCGGCGCAGCGACTTCAGCCATTTCATTTTCAGGAGGGTCAGACTCTACATCCTGAATTTTTTGCTGAATAGTCACGTCAGTCGGAATAGTGAATCCGCGTTTTGGAATGGTTTTTATAACGCTTCGGCCATTTTCTATTTGTGATAACGCTTTTCGCAATAGCGAAATATTTTGATGTAAAGTATTCGCATTCACATTCATCCCTCGCGCATTCCAGACGCGCGTAAGCAATGTTTCCTGACTAATAATTTCACCGTGATTATCGAGCAAAATTTTAAAGCAGTTACTGGCGGGAATAGGTAATGTCACCGTTTTATCATCGCACGTGTAATGCAGTAAATGTGCCTGAGCATCATAGATAAGTGCTTCATTTATAATATAAACCACAGCCACTCTACCAACCTCCTCCATTAAGATAGCTCAGACACAGTCTTTCTTTCGCTATAAATTCATAGCGAGAGATTATGTTCCACGACTGATTAATTGTTTTTAATTATATTAAAATCTCTTATGTCACTCAAACAAAATAACACCTTCTTTTGTGGTGTCATTGTACATTGATTTAACTTTACTTCATAAATCACAACTAAATCATAGCATTGTATTTGTCATACAAATAAATAAATCATTAATTTCACAAATATATGAGTAGCAACCACACGTCTTTAACGGATACATTCTGCCACCAGAGCAGGACACCTCATGCAATTATTTGATTGCCAGCAGAGTAATAACGTCAGTCATCAATCAGGTAATCGATACCGTTATGAGGCTGGCAACTGTCCGCGTTAATTCGTCAACAACACATCAGGATCATATTATGAAAAATAGCCACGCCCGCTACGCCTTATTTATTACCCGCACCCTCATAAATAGGTTTAGCAGGATAAACCGCGCCGGATGTCATTTACTGTCCTGCACTCTGTTTTCTTTTTCGCTAAATAGCGACCATAACCTTATCAGCGCCATATCGCCGAATACATCCTGAGCCATATTTAATATTGGCAGTAATACGGATGAAATATGCAGAACCGGCGATCGAACGTTTTTCCTGAAAAGGAAAATACAGAACGCCTCTTATTATGATTCGTAGTCTTTCTCTCGATTAAAAGGAATATTTCATGAAATTGAAAACGCTGGCGCTTACCGCCCTGTCTGCTCTGTGCCTGAGCCCGGTAGTATTTGCTGATACCACCGTGGTCAATGGCGGCACGGTGCATTTTAAAGGCGAAGTGGTTAACGCTGCCTGCGCGGTAGATGCCGATTCTCTCGAGCAAACCGTGCCAATGGGCCAGGTACGTACTGCCAAGCTTGCTACCGCAGGCAGCACCAGTAATTCCGTGGGCTTCAATATTCAGTTGAACGACTGTGATACTACCGTCGCAACGAAAGCGTCTATCGCGTTTTCGGGCACCGCGGTCAACAGCGAAAATGCCAATGTACTGGCGCTGCAAAGCTCTGCCTCCGGTAGCGCGACCAACGTCGGCGTACAGATCCTTGACCGAACCGGCACGCCGCTTGCGCTGGATGGTGCATCGTTTAGCACTGCAGTGACCCTGAACGACGGCAATAACGTTCTGCCTTTCCAGGCACGTTACTTCGCCACCGGAAAAGCCACTGCTGGTACCGCAAATGCGGATGCCACGTTCAAAGTGCAATACGAATAATTCGGCGTAAAGCAGGGAGGCACCGCGGGCCAGGATGGCTCGTTATGTTTAACGCGTGCAAGGTGACACCGATGCAAAGGATAACCACCGGTCTGTTGATGTTGCTCATCTCCTCGCAGGCCCCGGCGGAAGGCATGATGCGTTTTCAGGGCGTCATTATTGCTGAAGCCTGTCGCGTCGAGGCGGGCGATCGCCAGATGACGGTCAATATGGGGCAAATCGGCAGTTATCGTCTGCATGAGCCTGGAGAGGACACCAATCCCGTCCCTTTTGATATTCATCTTCAGGACTGCACCACGGCAGTCAGCGAGCGCGTCGGGATCGCCTTTCGGGGCGTCGCCGATGGTAAAAACCCGGACGTGCTGTCCGTCGGCGAAGGCCCTGGAATTGCCAGCGGCATCGGCATCGCCCTGTTTGACGCTGAGGATAACTTGGTGCCGCTGAACAGCCCGCCACTCGCCTGGACACCGCTGCATAGCGGCCCGTTGACCCTGCACTTTGTTGCCAAATACCGGGCGACAGGCAGACAAATTACCGGCGGCATCGCCAATGCGCAGGCGTGGTTTGCCCTGACGTACCAGTAAGCGAAAACACGATTAATAACCAAAGAGCATGAGATGAAGACCACGACAATGCGCCGCCTGCTGGCAGGATTAATGATGATGTTAACGTTTGGCTATGCGGCCCACGCCGATGCGGGTGTCGCGCTGGGCGCAACCCGGGTGGTATATCCCGCCGGACAAAAACAGGTCCAGTTACCGGTCACCAGTAACGCAGAAGGTAGCACTTATCTGATCCAGTCATGGGTCGAAAACGCTGACGGACAAAAAGAAAGCCGCTTCGTTATCACCCCACCGCTGTTTGCGATGCAGGGTAAAAAAGAGAACACCCTGCGCATTATTGATGCGACCAATAATCAGCTGCCGCAGGATCGGGAAAGCCTGTTCTGGATCAACGTTAAGGCAATTCCGTCTATGGATAAGGCCAAACTCAGCGACAACACGCTCCAGTTGGCCATTATCAGCCGCATTAAACTGTACTACCGTCCGGCAAATCTGGCATTGCCGCCGGATCGGGCTGCCGAAAAGCTGCGTTTTCGTCGCAGCGCCTCGCACCTGACGCTGAGTAATCCGACGCCCTATTACCTGACCGTCACCGAACTCAATGCCGGTACGCGGACGCTGGAGAATGCGCTGGTACCGCCGATGGGCGAAACCTCGGTGCCTCTGCCTTCCGATGCCGGAAGCACCATTACCTACCGGACCATTAATGATTATGGCGCGCTAACGGCCAGAACGCAGGGCGTTATGCAATAACACCGCGCCGCCGCTGAACCTGAACCAACACCATCATTATCGGGCAACGACGGGCCGGAGGGACTATGTCATATCTACACTATGGAACGCGCGGCGTCAGGCCCCACATGAACAGCGGCCCCGCCCTGCGTCCGGGACGGCATGTTATACAGACGCTGGCGCTGCTGATCGCCGCGCAGGCTTTTGCGGCGCGCGCCGAGCTGTATTTTAATCCGCGTTTTTTATCCGACGATCCTTCTGCGGTGGCGGATCTCTCCGGCTTTGAAAAAGGTCAGGAAGTACCGCCTGGCCTCTATCGCGTGGATATTTACCTCAACGACGGCTTTATGACCACACGTGATGTCAGGTTCAGTGCCGGCGATAACGGCTATGGCCTGGTACCGTGCCTGACGCGCGGGCAGCTTGCCGGCATGGGCGTTAATACCGCCGCTGTCGCAGGAATGAACGCCCTGGCGGTCGATGCCTGCGTGCCGCTGACTACCCTCATTCAGGACGCGACCACCCGATTTGATGTCGGTCAGCAGCGCCTTTATTTGACGGTACCGCAGGCTTTTATGGGTAATACCGCGCGGGGCTATATTCCGCCACAGCTGTGGGATGACGGGATCACGGCGGCGCTGCTCAATTACAACCTGACCGGCAATAACGTGCACAACACGCCCGGCGGCTCCAGCCATTATACCTGGCTTAATCTGCAAAGCGGGCTTAACGTCGGCGCATGGCGACTGCGTGACAATAGCAACTGGAGCTACAGCGGCGGGGCGTCCACTCGTCGCGAGAACCGCTGGCAGCATATTAACTCCTGGCTTGAACGCGATATCACACCGCTGCGCTCGCGGCTGACCCTTGGCGATAACTACACCAACGGCGATATTTTCGACGGCATTAACTTTCGCGGCGCGCAGCTTGCCTCCGATGACAACATGCTGCCGGACAGCCAGAAAGGGTTTGCGCCGGTGGTTCACGGCATCGCGCGGGGCACGGCGCAGGTTTCCATCAAACAAAACGGCTATGAGATCTACCAGAGTACGGTGCCGCCCGGCCCCTTTACGGTTAACGACCTGTATGCGGCGGGCAACGGCGGTGATTTGCAGGTGACCATTAAAGAAGCCGACGGCAGCACACAGATCTTTAGCGTGCCGTGGTCGACGGTCCCCTTCCTGCAACGTGAAGGGCACACGCGCTACGCCGTTACCGCCGGAGAGTATCGCAGCGGCAACGGGCAGCAGGATAAACCCGCCTTCTTTCAGACCACGCTCCTGCACGGACTTCCGGCGGGCTGGACGTTATATGGCGGTACGCAGCTGGCAGATCGTTACCGCGCCTTTAACCTCGGCATGGGCAAAAATATGGGCACCCTCGGCGCGCTGTCGCTCGACGTCACCCAGGCCAATGCGCAGCTGGCGGACGACAGCCATCATCAGGGGCAGTCGCTGCGTTTTCTGTACAACAAATCGCTGACTGAGACAGGCACCAACATTCAGCTCGTCGGTTATCGCTACTCAACGCGCGGCTATTTTAGCTTCGCTGACACCGCCTGGCGTCGAATGAGCGGTTACCGTATTGAGAGTCAGGACGGGCCGGTGCAGGTGAAACCGAAAATCACCGATTACTACAATCTGGCGTGGAATAAACGCGGTAAAGCGCAGGTCAGCGTTACCCAGCAGCTGGGGCGTACCTCAACGCTCTATATCAGCGGCAGCCACCAGACTTACTGGGGCACCGACGGTGCTGATGAACAGCTACAGACCGGGCTGAATAGCGTGATCAACGACATTAACTGGACTCTGAGTTACAGCCTGAACAAAAACGCCTGGCAGCAGGGGCGCGATCGGGTGCTGGCCCTTAACGTCAATATTCCCTTCAGCCACTGGCTGCGTTCCGATACTGCTTCCGTCTGGCGGCACGCCAGCGCCAGCTACAGCATGTCGCACGATCTGAACGGGCGGATGACTAACCTTGCGGGCCTGTACGGCACGCTGCTGGAGGATAACAACCTCAGCTACAGCATGCAGACCGGCTATGCGGACGGCGGGGAAGGCAATAGCGGCAGCAGCGGCTACACCGCCCTCAACTACCGCGGGGGCTACGGCAACGCTAACCTCGGCTACAGCCACAGCGAGGGCATTAAACAGGTCTATTACGGAATGAGCGGCGGCGTGCTGGCCCACGCCGACGGCGTCACCTTCAGCCAGCCGCTGAACGATACCAGCGTGCTGATTAAAGCGCCCGGGGCTGAAAACGTGAAAATCGAAAACCAGACCGGGGTGTTTACCGACTGGCGCGGCTACGCCGTCATTCCATATGCCACCGAGTATCGGGAGAACCGGGTGGCGCTGGATACCGGGTCGCTGGCCGACAACGTGGATGTGAATGAAGCCGTGGCCAGCGTAGTGCCAACTCACGGCGCGGTGGTGCGCGCCGAATTCCGCGCCCAGGTCGGCCTCAAACTGCTGATGACCCTGATGCACAACGGTAAACCGGTACCGTTTGGCGCGATAGCCACCTCCACGACCCGCCACAGCAGCAGCATCGTGGCGGATGGCGGTCAGGTCTATCTTAGCGGTATGCCGGCGACCGGTCAGGTCGAGGTGACATGGGGCAGTGGCGCAAACGCCCGCTGCGTGGCGGACTACCGTCTGGATCCGCGCCAGACGCTCAACCAGATCGTGGCTATCTGCCGCTAAGGAACCGACATGATCATTCTGCAACGCGTGTTGTTCGTGCTGCTATCCGGCTTGTTTATGGCGCACGCCGTCGCCGCAGACAGCACGATCTCTATCAGCGGCAGAGTTCGCGATAACGGCTGTGCGGTCGCCACCGACTCGAAGGAGTTTACCGTCAGGATGGGCAGTGAAGCGGATAAACAGTTTCCCACGGTCGGCGCAGCGACCCGGCCGGTGCCATTCAGCATTGTGCTGTCGCCGTGCGGCACGGCGGCAACGGCGGTCAAAGTGGGCTACACCGGCCCGGCGGATAATGACAACCCGACGCTATTAAGGCTCTCTGCCGGGGCCAGTTCCGCCGGTGGTATCGGCGTGCAGATCCTCGATAAAAACCGCCGCGCGCTGGCGCTTAACGCCAGTTCGTCGTCGCTTGAGTGGACAACTCTCACGCCGGGCCAGACCAACATTCTCAGCTTTCATGCCCGCTTAATGTCCACCCGGGTTCCGGTTACCGCCGGGCAGGTTACGGCGACCGCCACCTTCACCCTTGAATTTCAATAGCCGGAGACTGACATGCAACGCACTCTTTCCCGCTGGCTGCTGGCGGGCATGCTGGCGGCCAGTATCGCCCCCGGACACAGCGCCGACGTGACCATCACCGTTAACGGCCGGGTGGTCGCTAAACCGTGCACCATCGCCACCCCCACCGCGAACGTGACGCTGGGCGATCTCTATACCTTCAACATGATCGCCCCGGGGGCCGCCTCTGCCTGGCATGACGTGATCCTCGATCTCACCCAGTGCCCGGTCGGGACATCCATGGTCACCGCCACGTTCAGCGGCGCGGCAGACAGTACCGGCTATTACCAGAACCAGGGCACTGCCGGCAATATTCAACTTGAGTTGCAGGATGAGGAGGGCGCCACGCTCAACAACGGCAAGCGTAAAACCCGGCCGGTGGACGAAACAACCCAGTCAGCGCGCTTTCCGCTTAAGGTTCGGGCGCTGACGGTTAACGGCGGCGCAACGCAGGGCACCATCCAGGCCGTCATCAACGTTACTTACACCTGGGCCTGACAGGAGATCCTCATGCCAAAACTTATTGCTTTTATTACCTCGCTCCTGATGCTGGGCTGGTCCGCCAGCGCCTGGTCTTTTGCCTGTCGAACCGCCGCAGGGGTGACGATCCCGATTGGCGGCGGCTCGGCGAACGTCTACGTCAATATGGCCCCCTCCGTCAGCGTGGGGCAGAACCTGGTGGTTGACCTCTCGACGCAGATTTTTTGCCATAACGATTTCCCGGACACCATCACCGATTACGTGACGCTCCAGCGCGGCTCGGCCTATGGCGGGGTCCTCAAAAACTTTACCGGCACCGTCAGGTACAACGGGCTGGCCTATCCCTTTCCCACCACCAGCGAAACGGCGCGGGTGATCTATAACAGCAAAACCGATAAACCGTGGCCCGCCGTCCTTTATCTGACGCCGGTCAGTACCGCGGGCGGCGTCGCCATCAGCGCCGGCTCGCTGGTCGCCGTGTTGATCCTGCACCAGACCAACAGCAAAGACGCCGACGACTTTCAGTTCATCTGGAATATCTACGCCAGCAATGATGTGGTGGTACCGACCGGCGGCTGTGACGTCTCCGCCCGCAACGTGACGGTAAATTTGCCGGACTATCCTGGCACCGCCCCCGTTCCGCTTACGGTACGCTGCGCGCAGAACCAGAACCTGAGCTATTACCTCTCCGGAAGCACCGAGGATAGCGGCAATTCGATTTTCAGCAACTCCGCCGGGGGCCTTGCGGCTCAGGGCGTCGGGGTTCAGATTGCACGCAGCGGTACGACTCTGGCGGCCAACGACCTGGTGTCGATGGGCGTGGTCGGCACCTCCCCGGTGGACCTGGGGCTTACTGCCCGCTACGCCCGCACTCACGGGCAGGTCACCGCCGGCAGCGTGCAGTCGATCATCGGGGTGACGTTTGTCTACCAGTGACACCATGATCCTCTCCCCGTGCACGCTGGCTGCCGGCGGGCTGGCCGGTTTGCTGGCGGACGCGCATCCGCAGATCGTCTATCCACAGCAGGACACATTAGTACCGCAGCCGGCGCACCGGGTGGTGGTCTATCTCCCGGACGATCCCTACTGGCTGTTGATGACCCTGCAATACGCCGCCTCCCTGCTGCACCAGATGCATCGACCGATGAACATGCTGATCCTCAGCCGCCTCCCCGCCTGCTGGCTGTGGTCAACGCTGCAAAAACTCGTCAAAAAGCCGCAGGCGCTGGCCTGCGTCAGAGCAAGCTGTTCCGACCTGCCCTGTTCACAGCTTGCCGCCCTGCTGAACGGCGCGCTGTGCACCGGTTCGCGGCTCTCCTTGCAGGCGCAGAACGCGTCTTTATCAGGATTACCTCATTACGACGGTCTGACCCCGAAAGAGATCGTCGCGCTAATAGATCTTTTTCACGGCGACAGCATCCGTCAGCAGTCGCAGCGCCGACAGCGCAGCCATAAAACGCTTTATTGCCAGCGGGTATCAGGACTCAAAAAAATGCCTTTTCCCCTCACCTGCCTGCCGCGTGCCGCGCAATACCCGCAGAACAAGCGTTATCCGCCAATGGATGCCTTTGAACGCGAGTGTATGCAGGCGATATATAGCCACCAGCTGTTTTGCGTTTTTCAGCCCATCGTCAACCCGCAGCTGCGGCTACTGGGTTGTGAACTGCTTGTCCGCTGGTATCGTGACGGACATATTCTTACCCCGGCGGAGTTTCTGCCGCAGATCCACGCCCACCACGTCTGGCTACTGCTCACCGCCGCCGTCCTCCATCAGGCCGTGCGGCAGATTAACGCCTGTGAAGGCCGCTACTATTTCTCCGTCAATATACCGCCCTGCCTGGCCGGGCATCACGGTCTTATAGCGATGATGGACGCCGCCCGCCGTCAGCTTCACGATCCCGCCTGGGCAGGTCAACTGGTGCTGGAGTGCGCCGAGACCACCGATCTGCGCCCGGATGCACCCTGCGCGACCACTCTCCGGCACCTTCAGGAGCAGGGGTTTCGCATTATGCTCGACGACTGTTTTTCCCAGACCAGCGTGATACTGCCGGTCAGAACGCTGCAATTCAGCGACTATAAACTGGATAAAAGTATCGTCGACGCATGCCTGCACGATGCCCACGCCCGTGCGCTGGTCAAAAGCCTGGTCTATTTTGCTGAACTGACGGGAAGCGGGTGTATTGCCGAAGGGGTAGACAGTGAGAAGAAGCTGGAGATGCTGCGCGGAATGGGAGTGACGGGCTTTCAGGGGTATTTTATCTCGCTGCCGGTGACAGAGCAGGAACTGAGGGGGATGATGGGGAGGTTTGGGTGAGAGGCCGTTGTTACACGCCCCGGGCTAAGGATAGCCCGATGGTGACACACATACTTTACGCTTTCTGTTGATTCATCGAACGCATTAATTTTCGACGATCCACTAACATTCCATTTTCGTCATAATAGCGGCTGGGCCAGATCGCCGAAGGGTCCATTTCCAGCGCATCAGCAATCAGATACTCTCCTTTAGGCCATGGGCGGATCAGCGTATTTGCCAGTGTGGACGAACATAGCCCCGCCTGGCGCGACACCTTTGCCATCGATAAATGCTTTTTCTTAAGCTGGGCAATAATCTCTGCCGGGTGCATATCCGTTTTCTTCATTTCCTGTTCTCCTTTATCGCTAATAAACCGTACAAATTTGCGACACAAATACTAAGCAATACTTAGTACATTTTCAACTATCAGATCTCAAAATTGCGATTCTGTTTCCAGACTTACAGGATCGTCATGCTGCCGCACCGTTTGAAAGAAGCACGTCTCAACGCCGGTTTATCCCAGCAGAAACTGGGCATTCTGGCCGGTATTGATGAAGCCACAGCCAGTGCGCGCATGAACCAATATGAGCGCGGCATTCACACGCCTGATTTTGCGCTGGCGTGTCGGCTGGCCGAGGTGCTGAAGATCCCTGCCTGTTATTTTTATACGGTTGAGGATGATTTGGCGGAAGTGGTGATGGGATGGCTGAAGAGGTAAGCCTTACTTTATTCAATATGACTCAAATAACGCGTCTGGCCTGCAATGGGTTTACATCTCATGGCGCTAACTACATCAGCCATCGCCCCTGAACACTTCTTTTCGGTGCCAGTCCACAAACGGTTCGCCCGGATAATTCGCTTTAACCGAAGGTAGAGCAATGGCTTTACCGGCAAAATCCCGAAACAGTCGCTGCACTATCCCACCGCCGTTCACCGCATCAGAGATCACCACGCGCATGTTTTCATCCAGCCCAATCGACCCCCGATCGAACGCTTTATGATGAATGGCACACAGCGCCAGACCGTTGGGAACGTCACACGGACCACGATGCTGTTTCCAGCGGATATGTGCGGCTTCAAGCGCAATTAGCGCATTGTCGTGACGCATATTAAAGCCGCAAATCGCACACTGATAGTTGTAAGCACGCAGTACTTTCTGGCGAAAGGCGGGATCGCGCTGGCGAAGAGAGTGCTGAAGGTTAAATCCCATTTCGTCAGCGATATCATCCTGAATGCTGGCCGGAAAATGTGCCTCAAGGATTTGATGCGCCAGCGTGTCGATTAACGCCGGTTTTTTGGTAATTAGCGCAAAATTTTCGGCATCAAATCCACCCGCAACATGATGTTCGATAAGCTCCCGCCGGGGTGGCTGGCGGCTACCGCTGGTTGAGCATAATTCTGCGTTATGCAACTCCCAAAAACCGTCACCTTTCAGGCGCCAGAAAGGCATGTCCGGCCGCTGATCGCGACGCTGTGGTCCGTAACGTTCCAGAAGATCCAGCAGTGGCGCGTAAATTTCCGAACCATAATCAAAGAGCCGGGCATGACCCTGCCGATAGTGCGAAAGCACGTACAACAGAAGTAACGGCTTATGTGGCGCTCGCTGCTCGCCTTTACGCCAGAGGGTAATACTTGCTATCGCCTGCCGGAGAGTCTTATCGGAAACCATAATATCCGCGCGCCTGAATGCTTATGTTTGCGATCATGCTCGCAAAGTTTTATGCAATCAAGACGTTATTTTTAGAACTGGAAAACCGTGACGGTGGTATGACGCTGCGCCATATATCACAGCTTACTGAGGATACTGGCAGGATCGAGGCTTACCAGACGGCAGACGCGAACAAACTCGACAACATCCAGGCGACGCTCTCCATTTTCAACTTTTGCCACGAACGACTGCGGCTTGTCTAATGCCTTTGCCAGCTGCGCCTGCGTCATCCCCTTAGCAAGCCTGCCAGCACGAAGCGCTTTTATAATCAGCTGATAATCTTCTGAATAAATTGATGCCATTTTTAACATCCGATTTTAATCCCAAAATCGAATATCTGCTGTTTACATAATTATCCCAAAACAGGATAATCAAACATTCCATAACATACAGGAGTAATCGAAATGACAAAAAAAGACTGGCATCCCGCCGATATCATTGCCGCAGTGCACAAACGCGGCACCAGCCTGGCCGCGGTCTCGCGAAGCGCGGGATTATCTTCATCTACACTGGCAAATGCATTGATCAGACCCTGGCCAAAAGGAGAGATGCTAATTGCTCAAGCGATCGGTATGGATGCGGCGGATATCTGGCCAGAACGCTACTACGATAACAATCATAGACGGCTTGATCGGGAGAGTTTAATACGTTGTCGTTTACAGCCTGCCACTGAAATAAATTAATTATTCTTGCCACTGCGCGCCGACTTGCTTTGTACTGGCAAGATGCGGCGCGGCACGTAATTTATATCACTGATGCATTTTTTAGCTACACAGATGGTATGACGATTCCCTTAATCTAATTTCTGAAAAATTTACCAGCCTGTAAAAGATTTTTTATATATCTGCATCAAGATCAATGCGCCTCTATTACTCCAGCGCCTGACCAATAATCAGACTGCTTACTCTCTTACGGCTTCACAAATAACTGTTTTGAGATTCTGGATACAACATCTTTGGCTTATGTCATTAAGTCATATGTAAACTTAGGTGGATTACTGTCCCGGCATAGTGTTACCAATAACTGATTACTAATGCACAGAAATAATGGAGGGGACAAAAGCTCTCTTTCTTTAGGAATACTTAACTCAAAATTTAAATACGCTACATTAATAATTCTATTACGTCTGATCGTTTACTGTCCACCCACCTGTAGGTACACTTTTATTATGGATTTTATAACAACATGAGGAATAGAAAAAATGGCAATTCCAGCTTATCTATGGCTTAAAGATGACGGCGGCGCAGACATTAAGGGATCTGTAGACGTTCACGATCGTAACGGCAGCATTGAGATCACCGGATTTTCCCATAATCTCAGCATTCCAACGGACGGAATGACGGGAAAGATCACAGGAACCCGTAAGCCCTCACCTATGCATGGTTTTATCAGCAGGTAAGAGGGCATGGCCCGTGGGATTACAAACAGCGCGGGAGACAGTTCGAGAGTTTTGGTAACTTTCATTACGGGGCTGTTGGTCACGCTGCGGGAATTCCTGAAGAAGTATTACTTCGGGGTGCAGGATGGGCGCAAAGTCACGCAGAAACCACCGATCCGGCCTTTGGTAATTGGTATGGCTCAACGCCTTACGGTGATGACCCTAACGACCAGTATTGGATAAGAGCGGGTATCGACTATGCAAAACGCACAGGCTTTTAAGAAGCGTTATCTATTCTTAATCCTGCTGGCAGTTGTCGTCTTCGGGGCCTACAAGGCGCTGCACTTATCATCCCTTGAGCAAGAGATTATCAAGAAGGTCAAAGTAAACAGCCTGGCTAATCTCTACATCACGGAAACGAGCGCAGGAGCCACCACAGGCTTCTCCTATCGCTTCTATCTGTATGATGCAGCCAAAGACGATAAAGCGTTTATAGCGAGCCTGGAGGACGATCACGAACCTTTCATGATCACCACGGACAAAGACGCATTGACGAAGGCCGAGAATGACGCGATCTATCTGTCAGTGAAGGGAACCATCTACACCTTTCACAACCAGGCGGCTTACAAAGTACGTGATTCCATCCACTCCGTGCCTGTCTACCTTACCGCCTCTCCATTCTAAGAGCATGGCCAGCTTTGCGCTGGCATGCTCTTCTGATTTTAGGCAATAGAAGCCAATAAGCCCGTTGAGGGTAGGGCAACGACGTCTCGATATCACAACTCACAGCCTTTACGCCTGAATAAAGAAGTACGGTCCGGATTCTTCTACTCATAAAGAATAGTCAGGTGCCCAGGTCGAGATACGCCGTCTCCAGAAAGAGCTGAAGCGGGTTACCGACGAGCGGGACATATTAAAAAAGCCGCGGCATACTTCGCAAAGCCGTCTGACTGAGTTACGACTTTGTCCGTGACAACATCCGTTGTTGGCCTGTTTGCCTGCTCTGTCGGGTGCTGGATGTTCATCCCAGTAGCTTTTACGTCTGACCTTAGCAGCCGCATTCTCAACGCCATCAGGCAGACCTGAGACTGACAGCACAGATTAAACAGTTCTGGCTGGAATCGAGATGCGTCTATGATTATCACAAGATCCATCTGGATCTGAGGGCACGCAAAGGCGAGGCCAGTATCGTGTCGCCCAACAGGCTCCAGCGACAGTTCAATCCGGATGCCTTGGGTGAATGTGGGTAACGTATATAACCTATATCAGGATCCACGAAGAATGGTTGTATCTTGCCGTGGTTGTTGATTTGTTCTCACGCAAAATTATCGGCTAGTTTATGCAATCCCGGATGGCAAAGGACATTGTCCTGAACGAACTGCTGACAGCTCTATGGCGGCATAACCCCCAAAAAACAGGTGCTGATTCATTCGGATCAGGGCAGTCATTAAACAAGCTATGAGTGGTAGTCGTTCCTGAAATCACACGGTCTGTAGGGCAGCATGAGCCGTCGCGGTAACTGCCACGTTAATACGATAATGCGATTGCAGGCTTTTTCCAGTTGTTGAAACGCGAATGGATAAAGAAAAAGATTTACGGAATGCGAGAAGAAGCACGCAGCGATATTTTTGATTACATCGAAATGTTTTATAACAGTAAGCGTCGACATGGTTCCAGCGATTAGATGTCACCAAAAGAATATTAACCTAGCATTATCAATGATTTGTAAGTTTTTAGGTTATCCGTGGTATTCATTCTTTTAGCTAGTTAGGCCTCGTAACAAACTACTGCTCTGCCTGAGGGCAACAAACCCTAACGTAAGCAATCCTCCTTTAAGATCCTTCATAGCCCAAACATTTCATTTCTCAGCTAGAGGCAATGCAAACAATCCAACATCATTGTATAGTTCGAACAATTATTAACTCGCAAGGACGTGTAGATGTCGACTTTTGATAGCACTAAGCTTCCCCTTAAAGACCTTCTCAAAGAGATCATAGAGGGGAAAATTCAGTTACCAGATTTTCAACGAGGTTGGGTGTGGGATGATGAACATGTCCGTAGCCTACTCGTCAGCCTTGGTCGCTCATTTCCTGTAGGTGCAGTGATGCTTCTGGAAACAGGAGGTGAAGTCCGTTTTCAGGTCAGACCGGTGGAAAATGTTCCCTCTTCTGATTTGCCATCCCCAGAAAAACTAATCTTAGATGGGCAGCAACGGTTAACAACATTAACTCAGGTGCTAAAACTTCAGGGCCCAGTGAAAACAACGACCGATAAGGGAAAACCCATCGATCGCTATTACTATATCCATATTCCTACAGCTCTTACGGGAGCGGACAGGCTGGATGAAGCTATTATTGCAACTGATGGTAATCGTCAAATACGCAGTGATTTTGGTCGGAAAGTTGATCTTGACCTTTCAACCCGAGAACTCGAATGTCAGCAGCTTTATTTCCCATGCTCTGAGATCCTTGAGGCGATGACTTGGTTACAAGATCTTTACACCCACAATTCTAGGGCTGTTCCACATTTCTTTGAATTCAAAACACAGATACTGGATGCCTATAACGATTATCAAATTCCCTTAATTGTGTTGAAAAAAAACACTACCAAAGAAGCGGTGTGCCTTGTATTTGAAAAGGTTAATACCGGAGGCGTACCACTGTCTGTATTTGAGCTTGTTACCGCAAGCTATGCAGCTGACGGCTACAATCTTCGTGATGACTGGTATGGAAGTGATGACAGAGGTGTTTCCCCGCGTAAACAGCGCATTTCCGAAGAACAGATCTTAAATGGTATTGAAAGCACAGATTTTCTACAAGCCATCACCATGCTGCATACGCTGGAGAAACGCAAAGCGGATATAGCAGCAGGAAAAACGGGTAAACAAGTATCCCCAGTCAGTGCAAAACGCGCCTCTGTTCTTGAACTTCCCTTATACGCTTACAAAAAGTGGGCTGACGATGTAGAAAATGGCTTCACGTGTACAGCTAAGTTTCTTCGCCAGGAATGTTTTAGTTCTCAGCGTGAGTTACCTTACCGAACCCAGATTGCCCCCCTCGCAGCTGTGATGACCCTAATTTGCAGCAAGGACGAAGAACGTTGGAGAGAACCACAAATTAATCAGAAGCTTGCCAGATGGTTCTGGTGTGGTGTATTGGGCGAACTTTACGGTGGTGCAGTAGAAACGCGTATTGCTAATGATGTTGAAGAATTACTTACGTGGATTGAAAGTAACGGGGACCTTCCTCGAACAATTAATGATGCCAATTTCCAGATCGACCGTCTGGGATCACTCGCATCAAGGCTGAGCGCTGCTTATAAAGGTATAAACGTGCTCGTATTACGAGAGGGTGCACACGACCTCTTCTGGAAATCTCTGATTCGTGACCTTGAAAGTGACGACGTTTCATTGGATATCCACCATATCTTCCCGAAAGACTGGTGTGAAAAGAAAGGAATACCAAGACGTCAGTACGATTCAATCGTCAATAAAACACCAATTTCGTACAAGGCAAACAGGATGATAGGCGGATCAGCTCCATCGGCATATCTGGCCTCACTACAATCACACACCCAAGTACAACTAGATGATGACTCAATGAATGATCTCTTGAGAAGTCATCACATCCCAATTGAACCCCTACGAGCCGACGATTTTGAAGCATTCTATGAGCAGCGACAAAAAGAGCTACTCGGACTGATAGAGAGGGCGATGGGTAAAGCTTTGAGCTAATAGCATCCAACTAAGCGTGATTATTTAGTTGTTAAGCTCAGATTTATCCCCAGACATTCACGAGTCATGTTGAGATCAAGTCTAGCGCATTACTTTGAGCCAAAAGCTGATTTATTTTAAGATATAGAAACATAAAAACACATTGTTAATCAACAAGATAAAGTTATTAAAAACAACCTTAGTAACGGCCGATCCAAACGTTATCGACTACAGTTTCGTGTGTGGGTTATCATTAACTCATTGCATGACCTTATCTATGGAGCCTAGCGCACAATGAGCAATGTTGTTAACGCTTTAGATATTAATGCGAGTAAGCATGCTGTTCGTGGAGACGTCAGGAATGGGCAAGACGTACTTCGTGAGCTCCGGACCAATGAAGTATTTGTAGCTATCGTTGGACCTGCTGGCGCTGGTGCTGGAACTGCGGCTAAAATTCTGAGTGCATTTTTCAAAGAAAATGATTATCAGGCTGAAATTATAAAAGCGAGCACCCTGATACGGCAGGAAGCAGAAAAAGCAGGTCTAGCAGTACCTGCTCAAGGAAGCCGTAAGTCATTGGATAATGTCAAAATAATGCAAGATAGAGGTGATGAGTTAAGAAAAGGAGAACTCTATGGTCGACAAGAAGATCACTCTGCCGTTGCCCGGCTGGTATTAGGAAATATCAGCGAATGCCGAGCGAAGTTACAAGGTAATGAGTTTAATGGTGAACCTGTTGTTCCTAATGGTTTACCACGAGTATTTATTATCGACTCACTAAGACATCCAGAAGAAGTGTCTTTGTTTAGAGAACTTTATCAAGATTCATTTTCCTTGATAGGAATTGTTTGCGATCCAATTCAAAGAGAAGAACGCATACGGAAAAATTTATTTGATCGCTCTGAGATTGGAAAAGCATCTGTTAAGACGCAAGTTAGAGAATTTTTAAACCGTGATGAAAATGCAGAAGAAAAATATGGTCAGCATGTTTCAGATACTTTTTATGAGGCTGATTTTTTTGTTGATAACACTCAAGATGCAAATGAAGATTTGACAATTACAGGCATGAATGATCATTTGCGTCGATTCGTAAATCTTATTACGCAAAAATCTGTTATTAGCCCCACAATCTCAGAAACTGCAATGCACCATGCTCGCTCTTCCCAAATGAGAAGTGCGTGCCTTTCACGCCAAGTAGGTGCTGCATTAGTTAGTTCGGCTGGAAATATTGTAGCAACAGGAGCAAATGATGTCCCTAAAGCTGGTGGCGGTATTTATGGAAATTCTTTCTCGCTGAATGCAGTCAATGACCACCGTTGTGCTTTCCGAGAAACAAAGTATTGTAGTAGCAACAAAGAACAAAATAATATAATTGAAGAATTGATTAATGCTTTCCCTATTTTGGTGAGTGGGCAAGATAAAGACGAGATAATAAAACAGGTTAGAAAAACGAGGCTTGGTGGTTTAATTGAGTTTAGCCGAGCTGTTCATGCTGAAATGGATGCAATACTTTCTGCATCAATTTCAGGAGTGTCTCCAAAAGGTTGCCGGATGTATGTCACAACGTACCCTTGTCACTATTGTGCAAGACATATCATCGCCGCAGGAATTGACGAAGTTCAATTTATAGAGCCTTACCCTAAAAGCAAAGCGACCGAACTCCATAATGATGCAATAGCTGTGAATTCTCTAGATTGGCTTCCACCATCTGAAGGGGGAACTCATGTTCTTTTTCGACCATTCGTTGGCGTAGCGCCAAGATTATACAGACGTGTATTTTTAAAAGTTAGAGATTATAAAAATAAAATTACTGGTGATTTCTCGCTAGGAACACCCGCTTGGGGCAGACCATCTGAAGCATACAAAGAACCTTATTCGTCAATGGAGATAAAACTCTCTTGGCAAGGGGGAAAGAATGATTAACCAAAAGATACGACTAATTTATAGCGATTGCAGTTCAAATGAACAAAATCGCCAGCGTGAGAAAAAATATGCAGTTCCGGGAGATCAGCTTGGGCTATTTGATGACTTTACTACACTAAAAATCATTTTTATTCCTGTAGCTGATATTACTTCACATTTATTTATTAATACCATCGAAAAAAACGAGCCTTATTTACTATTAGACACTAGAGAGTTTCCAGATTTTTTCTCTATTTTTATTTCGACTGAAGATGCTTTAGATGAATTCAAAAAACATAAAATTCAATATGTTAGGTTACCAGTTACAGATACTCAAGACAAAAATGAAGGATCTTGGAAGCAATTGTCTAAACTTAAATCCATTCTGGTCGATCATCTTGAAAGAAAAACGAATTCTCCCATTATAATTCTTTCGAGTACAAAATCAAATCTTGAAAAGATATCGGAAAAATTAATTGGTTATATTAAACAAGAGATTGCACAGGTTAAATTCGAACATGTGATCGACTAATTAGTCCCCACAGAGACAAAGAAGCCAGATCTGTTCTGGCTAAATTATAATAACAATAATAATATATTACCTTTCAATAAATATTTTCAACTTAACTCATACTATAACTCATGCACATCTTACAAAGCCCAAATTATTACATTGATTTCCAATACGTTCATTTCGGATCTACCTAGAGCCCCCTCTAAATACCAGATACATTTACAATTATGCTTTCTGACAACATACTCCTTCGGAGTACAAATAATAATATATATCATTCATATAACATGAGCAGAAGCTAATAAAACTCTCATGAGTTAACCACTAGATTAAAATTAGAAATCATGGGATTGCGGAGATAATTATTCATGATCTAGCGACCCCATTTTAAATAATATAAAATAGTTAAAATCCTAACTCCAGACTAAGTAACCTCTTGCTAGCAGCTTCAGCAGATACTGCTGTAGTCACTCGAATTTCGTGTTTATCCCCAGCATCATTCAATGCATTGACATATGCATCTATAGCTTTGATTTGATTTTTGCTATATGAGGCATCATCATTTGCCGGTCTATATACTATCAACTCATGATGAGTTCTAGGAGCAATATGGCCTTCTTTCTCTTTCACGGTGAGAAGATCTAATAATCGTGATTTATTAATATCAAAATTGTATGAGATGTTTGCTCCAGGAATGAGCTTTCCAGTATTAACGGCAATATTTGGACTTAAAAAGAAAAGCCGTAAATCTCTTGATGAATATCCAGTAGTAAACTTCCCGCGAAAGTATTTTTCAAGCTCAGGAGCATTCGCAACAACGGTATCTTTAAATTTATTTGCCCAACTATCATTTTTATAATTATCTTTATCAATAGGAGCATCAAAATCCAAGGCTGATAGACTTGCAGACATCGACACTGCCTGCCTTAATATTCCAATTATATCTGCAGATAAAGCTGATCTTGGCTCACCTAGTTCTAAACCACTAAATGGGCGCATCCAGCCCTCAAAAGACTGCTTGGTATCCAAATGGAATTGAAGACTTTCAGTCGCTGTTTTTATAAGTTCTATAAATGGATCAGATTTTTCAGCATACATTGCTTTTGCTTTTTCCGGTCTCAAAGCAGAACGGACCATTGCAAAACCATCATGCCCTAATGCCGCTACAGCGATTGTAATTCGCTCCCCTGAAGCCATCATAGGTTCTAGATAAACAGGAACCCATTGTGCTTTATAACGAGGCAATTCCGGAACTTGTTCCAAAAGGCTATCAAAATTAATCATTTAAGTTCAACGCCCCTTGTTCAGGATTCAATTTACGATATAGCTCACTACTTAAACTCTCAATCCGAGCTGTAAGAAAATCAGACAGAGTTTCTCTATACTTGGGCTCAATGTATTCCGGAAATGCATCAGGACCATAGATTGAACTAAAGCCTTCTACATTAGCGGACCACTCCATCATCTCTTGAGCTCTAGCCGTCTTCTCTGTGCTAGAGCCTTGGCACCCTCCATTTACTACATCAAGTAATTGATTAGAATAATAATCGTCTGTCCAATCGCTAGAACTCATCCCCTGAGGAATTGCTAAGCCATGGTCAATCAAAATGAATCCATTACCATCAAAGAGTAAATTTTCATCCCCTCTATCAGGGTTGGCTATCCACTCATCAAAGCACGCAGCTCTAACTAAACCAGGCCATCTTTCAAGCTTGGCGATTATGGCTGCATCATCACAAACTGCCACTTGTTGTAGGTTTGGATGCCCGAGGTCTATGCTGCCAAAATGCCATTTTCCATCAGCGTTAAGTAGTAGAACCGGTTCAGGAATCGGCAGGCCGATTTCTCTACCAATGCAAGAGCAAACCAGTTCAATTGCTAATTCACGGTCAGGAATACTTTTTGCAATGACTGTGAACTCTTCATTATCAATTAGTGCAGTCCCTCTAACAGGGCGTCTTGAACCTATCCCCACCGACCTAAAACCCGGCAATAATCGCCCTATTTTTAATCGTGCCATAATTCCAGATAGTATCCATTTTTTGTGATGTTATCTGAGAATGATATGCAACTAATAACTGATCATTTGAACTGTCACCCAACAACTGTACAAAAACACAGTTCTTTTATCAAGGTAGTTTTATCATCTCACCAACTTATCCATTTATAAACTAACTTACCTATCACTTAGTGTGCAACCTAGACCAGCTGTGCTCAAAGTGTCTCAGTTGCATTCTGTAATCAGTGAATAAAGTTAATGCATTGAATAAATTCAATAATGTCCCTCAATGTACCCATACGCTTTCCGGAACAACTCTTTATCTTTCCCTAGTCCAAACTGAGCCAGAGTCAACAAAAGCGCCTTTTGGATTTCACGTGGGCCACTGTTGGAATTTTGCCAGCCATCAAAGCGGGTAGCTTTCACGATTTTATCAATTTGCTCTACAACATCACCGATTAACTTAGGGGTAGTTTCTGGGCGTGTTTCCAAGAAAAGCTTGGTCAACGCCTGTTTATTATCAGCTTCAGTTACTGGGTGCTCACCCGTTTCGCGTTCGGCTTGTACTGTATCTTTCGCAGCATCCAATAGACCTTTCAACCAGTCGATAGCCTTGATAACACCAGCTTCATAATCCTGACGAAGTTTTTCAAGGCGTTCACCCAAAGCCACAAATTTAGGATCATGACTGCCGCGCAAACGCCCCATAAGATCAATCTCCAGGCGTTTGGCGCGTTGTTCCTGTTCTTTAGCGGTCAGGGTAAAAATAGCGTGCTCGTCCATGATCAACTCGTCAATATCATCACGAATACGGTTGATATCGGTATGCTCATGAATCATCTTAATTGTTTCGGGGCCAAGGGCAGCCCAAACAAGCGCACCTGTCTGCCCCACCGGACGCACCGATTCATAAATTTGCGCCAGCCATTTATAGTCCTGACGATAAGGGGCCAAAAAAGGATCAGGGTTGATAGCCGACCATAACTTGGATAACACCCCAAAACTGGCAGCAAATTCATCGCGTTTTTCGTTGGTTGGCAGGCATTCCTGCGCAGCCATAATGCCTTCAAAACCTTCTATGGACCGATCCACACTAGGGAAGAAGGACAGACATTTATTCAGTTGTAACGGCAATAACTCTTTAAATGCCTCGATTCCCTCTACAACCCCTTCAATTTCTTCAGGGTTGTAGGCCAGAGCGGTACGCAGATTTTCGAAAACGCCGAGGTAGTCGATAATTAATCCCATGTCCTTGCGTACATCATCGGTTTCATACAACCGGTTGGTTCGGCACATGGCCTGAAGAAGAGTATGAGCACGTAGAGGCTTATCGAGGTACATGCAGTAGCAAATTGGCGCATCAAAGCCCGTAAGCAGCTTGGCGGTAACGATGATAAGCTGTAACGGATGCACAGGATCTTTAAAGCATTCAATCAGATCCTTCTGTACCTGCTCTTCCGCATCAATGTGCTGCCAGCGTTCGAAATCGACTTCTTTAACAGGCAGCTTCAACTCATCATGCCATTTAAGCCAGTCCTTGTTGAGCTTATCTTTTTTGCCGCCCTCTTCTACTTTAACCGGAGCCTGGTCAACGTTCATAACCACTTCAACTGCATCAAAACCGAGCTTTTCACCAAGCAAATAATACATCTGCACGCAGGCTTCGCGATCGTATACCACAACCATGCCTTTCATCTTTTTCGGCATAACATGGCTGGTAAAATGCTCAACAATGTCATTACTCACCGCAGCCATACGTCTGGGAGATTTCAGCATAATTGCCAGCTTGCCGGCACGTCTGGACAATGCTGCTTTTTCTTCTTCATTTAAATTATTATCAGTGGCAAGTTGCTCGAACTCATCATTGATGGCATCACGATCCACTCGGAGCTCAGCCAGCCGAGGTTCGAACTTCACCGGGTTAGTCGCGCCATCACGGATCGACTGCTTATAGCTATAGCGACTCATATAGCGACCTGGATCTTCTTCGGCACCGAACAATTTGAATGTATTACGATCAATGCCAGAAATCGGTGTGCCAGTCAGGCCATAGAAGTGGGCATTGGGCAACGCCCAGCGCATTTTCTCGCCTAACCCACCTTCTTGGGTACGGTGAGCTTCGTCAACCAATACAATGATGTTGTCACGGTTGTTCAGGCCATTGGGGTTGCTATCGTCAATGTCGATATCTTTAAATTTAAAGATGGTGGTGATTAAAATGCCACGGCTGTCTTGCTCAATGTATTCGCCAAGTTTTTTACAACTTTGCACTTTAATCAGATTCTTAACGTCGGCCCCACCAAAAGTTTCATTAATTTGACTGTCCAGATCCCTCCGGTCCACAACAATGAGTACCGTCGGGTTTTTTAACGCATTGTCGGCACGCAGCATTTTGGCGGCGTAAAGCATCAGCAAGGATTTCCCCGATCCCTGAAAATGCCAAATCAGACCTTTTTTTGGATAGCCTCTACGAACACGCTCAACAATTTGTTTTGCTGCTTCAAATTGCGGATAACGCGGCAGGATTTTAACGCGTTTAGGTGAAGTATTTTTGCCCATTTTGACGGTTGAAAATAATGCAAAAGATTCCAGTAGCTGCAATAAGGTCTGTGGATGTAACAAACTCTCGCAACTGTTGAGTACCGAAGCCAATCCCGGCAGAATCTCGTCACGAAGCTCAGTATTATGCCAGGGCCCCCAGTCTTTAACTCGGGCATTAATGGCACCATAGGCAAAGGTTTTACCTTCGCTGGCAAAACACAGCAAGTTAGGGACAAAGTAAGATTCAACATTTTTCCAATAGTACTTTTTGCCACCCATGAAGTCGGCGGCACCGTCTTGCCAGGTCACGCTGGGCCGCGTTGCAGTTTTAACTTCGCCTACTACTAGTGGTATGCCGTTCACATAAAGGACAATATCAAAATAGACTTCAGTGGCCGCGATATAGTGGACCTGCTGTGCCACCACAAAGTGATTATTTTCTATATTGTCAAAATCAATCAGATTGATGGTAATATGGTCGCCATTCTCGCCAAACGGCAAGGTTTTGTCGGCCATCAACCATTCCTGGAAGTTTTCATTGGCCTTTACTAAACCGGTATGGCGGGCTTCCAACACCACACCACGCAGCTTATAGATGACTTCATCGGCGTAATCTGGCTGCCTGTCGATATCAGGGTTTAACGAACAAAGAGCGTCTTTTACCCACTCATCAACGAAAATATCCTGCGCTTGTTTAGGCAAATTTTCACCGTGGCAGTATATCCACCTGATCCCGCTTAAACCTTTTAAACGGTCGATAATTCCATTTTCTGTGACGGTTTGTTCGTTAAACATATTAACCAACTAGCTCCTCAGTTATATTTTTCCTTATTTGAATCAAGTTTTCTTTTTTTAAACAAGACTCATCGAAAGCGAGACGGATATTTCTGACTACGCTGCAATACTTGCACCCTTCATTTTTTTCAATTATAGGTATCTTTATGGAAGAAAAACCTTTTTTATTTATTTTTTTCATGCTGCCGCTAGTACCTGCAGCTAACCTTTGAATAGAACACCGCCCTTGTGGAGATAGCAAGTAATTTAATACTAGTTCTTTATTGACATCTGGTTTAAATTTCAGCCTCCACATTGTATCGGGAAATATTACATCCTCACGTTGTTCATTAAAAATTCCACAGAGCCCTACTAGATCAAACGTATTGGCTCTTGAGATCAAAAAATCACCTTTTGACAAAACTAAATTTTTAACAAAATCCTTGTCAACTACAGGCTTCAACCTAGATTTTGTGAAGCCCGACTTAGATAAGCAGCTTAAATTCAAAACATATTTCCCAGTATCTTCCCAATGCTCATTAGGTGAATAACCACTTTCGGGCTGCGATTCCATTATAGTATCAATAGGTGAATAGCCAGTTGAATATGATTTGAAAAAATCATAAGATATAATCCGTTCAAGATTAAATAGACTCTCTGTATAAGACTCCAAGTACTTTAAATTTTGCTCAATTTTTTCTAGTAATTTCAATAACTCTTTTTGCCGTTTTTGTGAAGGAGGAGAAAACTCAAACTCTTTCAAATCCTTCCACTTAGTAAAAGGATTAGTTGACCCTACCTGGACGGATTTAGCATATTCATGGAATTTATCTGAGCTAAGTATATATTTTACAATTCCAGGTATTAGTATTGCATTTACTTCTTCATCAAGTACAAGTGTTGTATTAGCAGCAACACCTTCAAAGTCGGGTTGTGCAACTTTTCTTAGCCTTGGATTTCTGGTCATGTAAAGAATTTCACCAGGCTTGAAATGTCTATGAAAGGTGGGGCCAGCCTCACTTAGTGGAGTTTTCCTCCTAAAAAAAAGATAATCAGTGTCAAAATCTTCTCCTCTCACACAATATTTTACATGTTTTGCAACAGGGTGGGTGATTTTCCTAGGCTGCTCAAACAAAACCTGTTGAAGCTTTATCATTAAATATTTACCTCATAGCCAATCGAAGAAATACCCGATAAGGCATCTGTGACATAGTTTCTTGTTTTAACTCTTGAAGCGAGATATTTTTCAACTGCGTCTTGTGTAGTCGTAGCCTTTGACTCTTTAAAAATAAAGTATAACGCCAAATTCAAGCTGTACTGATTCTTTGCAACTTCATCTAAGTTAACATCTCTTGCTTGCTTTTCTTTTTCTCTACTTGTACATAGCTTAATAATTTTTTCTATGTTTATTTCGGATAGAAAGCTAAAATTCTTGCTTCTAGACAACTCATCCCTACAATTTACTAAGCGAATACTCCCTTTATTTTTCTTATTCTGATTTAAAATAATTACGCAAGACTCCATCGGTGAATTGTAGAAAAGATTAGGCCCTAAACCAATCACCGCTTCAATAATGTCCGATTCAATGACCTGTTTACGTATGGATTGCTCTGAATCGCGGAACAGCACACCGTGCGGCCAGAGCATGGCAGCGCGACCGGTATCAGGCTTCAGGCTTTTGATAATATGGGTGTAAAACGCATAATCAGCACAACCTTGTGGAGGCACGCCATAGAGATTACGCCCATATGGATCAGCAGCAAATTTGTCACGATTCCATTTTTTGATGGAGTACGGCGGGTTGGCAAAAATCACATCAAACTGCTTGAGACGATCGTTTTCAATAAACTTTGGCTCAGCCAAAGTATCACCACGCAGCACATCAAACTCTTCAATATCGTGCAGAAACATATTCATACGGGCGATAGCGGAAGTCAGCAGGTTCACTTCCTGGCCATAAAGGTGCACAGAGCGCCACTCTTCCCCCCTTGCACGAAGATCCATCACTGCATTTAGCAACATCCCGCCAGTACCGCATGTCGGATCATAGGCGGTTTCACCCGGTTTTAAGCCCATAATGCGCGTCATTAAATGCACGACTGTTCGATTGGTATAAAACTCTGCTGCCGTATGACCGGAGTCATCAGCGAACTTTTTAATCAGGTATTCGTAGGCTTCACCAAGATCATCCTGGGCGACAGATTTAATGCCAAGAGGAATTTTACTGAAATGCTCGATAAGATCAGCCAGCAGATGCTCGGGCAGGCGCTCTTTATTGGTCCACTGTGCATCACCGAAGACGCCATGTAAACGCGGGTTATTGGCTTCGATTAGTCGAAGCGCATTCTGGATAGCTTCACCAATGTTTTTACTGGTATTACGGACCTTTTCCCAAGCTGCCTCAGAGGGAATGTTGAAACGGTGAAACATCGGCATGGCGGCATATTCTGCATCACCTTCATGGAGTTCCAGTGCTTCGTTATATTCTTCCAGATAAACATCTGACAGGCGTTTATAAAACAGCAAGGGAAAGACATACTGCTTGTAGTCTGATGCGTCAATTTGGCCACGAAGAAATTCGGCGGCTCCCCAGAGCAGCTCTTCCAGCTTTTTATTACTCATAGTACTCATACCTCAAACCCTTCTTTGATAAACAGGGTTTCCAGCTCCTCTTCTGCTTTTTCCAGATCAGCCAGCTTCCGTTGAAAATCTTTGAGCGCTTCTTCCACAGTGATGGTTTCTTCTTCGAGTGGCTTTTGCACATAACGAGCAATATTTAGATTGAAGCCATTTTCTTCAATATCCTTCATAGGAACCCAGCGCGCAACGCCTTCAATTTCTTTTGCATCTGGCCCCTGTTGCGCCTGGTCATGATAGATTTGGTATATGTCATCGGCCTGCTTGTTGGACAGCGTATTCTGCGCACGCCCCTTGGTATAAATTTCTTCAGCATTGATGATCAATACATGATCTTTATGCGCTGCCGGCCGTGATTTGCGCAGCACCAAAATACACGCAGGAATACCAGTGCCATAGAATAGATTGGAAGCGACACCAATAATCGCCACAATGCGATTTTCTTGCAGCAATTTGGTTCGAATTACCCCCTCAGCTCCGCCGCGAAACAGCACACCGTGAGGCAATACGACAGCCATACGTCCATTGTCGTTAAGTGAAGCAAACATATGCTGCACCCAGGCAAAATCACCATTTGTTTTAGGCGCCAGACCATATTGCTTACGGCCATAGGGATCGTTCGACCACAGATCGTATCCCCATTCCTTCAAGCTAAATGGTGGGTTGGCAACAACGCAGTCGAAGGTTTCTAAACGGTCACTTTGTAAAAACTTAGGTTCACGCAGCGTATCCCCGCGAACAATATCGAAATCTTCCTGCCCGTGCAGGAAGAGATTCATACGCGCAATAGCTTCTGTAGTCAGGTTCTTTTCCTGACCTTTGATTTTTAGCAAGCGCGGATCGCCACCGCTTTCTTTTACATGGTGAATGGTTTCAAGCAGCATCCCGCCAGTACCGCAAGCAGGATCGTAAACGCTCTCACCAGCTTTTGGATCCAGAATATTGACCATTAAACGAACAATGGTACGTGGGGTGTAGAATTCACCAGCTTTTTTGTTGGCTTTGTCTGCAAAACGTTTGATTAGATACTCGTATGCGCGGCCCATATCATCGTCACGAACACTTGCAACACCCAAGTTCACCTTATTGAAGTGATTAAGTAGCGTAGCCAGTAACTCATCTGAAAGGCGTTCTTTATTGGTCCAGCTGGCATCGCCAAAAATGCCGTGCAGTTTAGGGTTTGCCAGTTCTATACCACGGAAGGAGTCTTTTAAGGCTTGGCCAATGTATTTGGTCTCCGCGAAAACATCGCGCCAGTGGCAATTCTCTGGTATCTGAATGCGGTGAAACATCTTCCCCTTGGCAAGCTCTGCATCCTCAACCTTCTCCATCGCATCGGCAAATTCTTCGTCATATACATCACAAATGCGTTTGAAGAATAGGATTGGGAATATGTACGTTTTGTAATCTGACGCATCAATAGGCCCAGTGATAATATGGGCTGCATGCCAAAGATGGGCCTCGAGATCCTTTAGGTTAATCAGTGTCATTAATTTTTCTCTGTACGATTCTGCGAAGCAGGAACCTTTTGCAGTAAATCGTGTATTTCACAGTCAAAAAGCACGCAAAGCCTTTCTAATGTATCCAGGTCCACCTTCTGAGCCGTCTCTTTGTAAAGCAAAGTGATAGTGTTGCGACTCAGGCCAGTTTCCCTGACAACATCAGCTATTCGCATCTTATGTTCGCCCATGAGCCGAGCAAGATGGCAGCGGATCATAATGGTCCTTATCGTTGTGCTTAACGATGCAAATCGTAACCCAAAATGCGAAAAAAATAAAAAAATTCAAGCTGAAATGAAATTACATCAGTTGGGAAAACACGTTTGGACAGGAAGACATGTATATTTAACATGTTTAAATTCAGGATACATGTCGGGCATAGATACCCGACATAGGTTTCAGTGAGGTCATATGTCAATTAGTGATACTTTGGACTGCAGGAACTTATAACAAATTATTGCTATCATTTTTTGTCTTTAGAGTAATCAAACGGACTCACCCCCCTTCTCCCTATTCGCATCCAGAAAATCAGCCCACCACTGCAACATTAACCTCCTCTCCCCCAGATGCTCTGCCTTATGAATGTAAGCCGCACGCACAGTGTTACGCTCCTGGTGACTCATCTGCCGCTCTACGGCATCCCTCGACCATAGACCCGATTCAATCAATGAGCTACAGGCCATTGTCCTGAAACCATGCCCACAGACTTCCGTTTTCGTGTCATAGCCCATCACTCGTAGAGCCTTGTTCACCGTGTTCTCACTCATGGGTTTACGCGGATCGTGATCTCCTACGAAGATCAGGTCACGGTTCCCATTCATGCTTTTGATCTTTTCCAAGATAGCGAGAGCTTGTCGCGACAAAGGAACGAGATGAGGAGTCCTCATCTTCGAACCACGTTGAGAATGCTTAACACCTTCCAGCGGTTCACGCTCACCAGGAATCGTCCACATAGCCGTTTCAAAATCGACTTCTGACCAGCGGGCAAAACGCAGCTCGCTTGAGCGGATAAAAACTAACAAGGTAAGTTCGACAGCAAGTCGGGTTAATGGTCTTCCAGAATAGTGATCGATACGGTGAAGCAATTCAGGTATACGATTGAGTTCCAGAGCAGCACGATGCTGTCTTTTCGCCGTAGCCACCGCACCGGCAATCTCTTGAGCGGGATTGTAATCGATTAAGCCGCTCTGAACAGCAAAGCGCATAATCGCGGTAGTACGCTGTTGCAAACGAGCCGCGACTTCGAGACGCCCGGATGACTCCACCGCTTTGATGGGTACAAGAAGATCCCGCGTCTTCAATTCAGCAATGTTCCGCTTACCGATGACAGCAAAGAGATTATCTTCGAGGCTTTTCAACACGCGAGCACTGTGCGACTCAGACCATTTCTGATTACTGGCATGCCAGTCTCTGGCGACCACTTCAAACGTTATCGCCTCTTGCTCCTGTTCTACCTTAACCGCTTTCTTGTTTTCACTGGGATCGACGTCGTTAGCTAAAAGCTTACGCGCTTCGTCTCGCCGCGATCGAGCATCAGCTAACGAAACTTCAGGATACTTCCCTAGCGCCAGCATCTTCTCTCTACCACCGAAGCGATAACGCAGTCGCCAATATTTGGAACCGTTGGGGTGAACCAGCAATACCATGCCGTCGCCATCAGTCAGCTTATAGGCTTTTTCTTCAGGCTTAGCCGAACGAACCTTCACATCACTCAGAGCCATGATGAGTATCCTTTCAAGGGTTCTGTGTGGGTACAAACATTATCGAACCGGGAAATACCCGCAGTTGTACCCGCATCAGTAAGTTGATGTGGATTGAATCAGGTTGACTTAGGTTGAGTGAAAAAGCGAGGAAAGCCTTGCGGATACTGGATTTCAGGCACAAAAAAAGTCGCCCTTAAGCGACTTTTTCTTGCATCATTTGGTGCCGAAGGCCGGACTCGAACCGGCACGTATTTCTACGGTTGATTTTGAATCAACTGCGTCTACCGATTTCGCCACTCCGGCACGGAAAGGTATGCGGAAAACGTTGTGGATTATACCTGTCACGCGCCACCATGCAAGCAACGTTACACACACCCGCTACCAAACGATTACTTTTTCATCGACATGACACATTACCGGCGCCCTCCACTTCCCGCTTACATAAGATCCCTCTGGTTTCTGCCCGTATCTCGCACGAATGAAGAAGGCTGGAGGCATTAGTCGGGTTTAGCGTTCGTGACCTAAGAGAGTAATTACTGACACCACCAGGGCTGGCAGCGTGCGGCCACCTGAGGCGGCCGCTTAACGTGTAAAGACCGGATTAAATACCGAGTACGAACTGGGCAATTTTGAAGTAAATAATCAGCCCGGTGCCGTCAATAAAGGTGGCAATAAAAGGTGCGGAGACCACTGCCGGATCAATATTCATTTTTTTAAGCAGCATAGGAATAATCGACGAAACGACAGCCCCCCAGACTGTTATTGCAACCAGAGTCAGGCTGACTACGACGGTGACGTCCGTGCCTACACCCATCATCCAGGCCCGAACCCAGGCCGCCAGCCCAATAGTGATCGCGATGAGTACCGAGGTGGAAACCTCTTTACGGATCACCGAGCCGACGTTTCTCAGGCTAACTTCACCTAAGGCCAGCGCGCGTACTAATGTCGAGGTGATCTGGGTGCCGCTATTGCCCCCGGTGCCGATAAGCAAAGGGATAAAGAACGCCAGGGCAATCACAGACTCCAGTTGCTCTTCAAAGGCTTTCAATACATTGCCGGTATAGGCTTCCGCGACAAAGAGCATCATGAGCCAGGGCGCACGCTTACGCCAGAGCGACCACACGCTGGTTTCCAGATAGGGTTTATCCAGCGGAATACTTGCCCCCTGACGTTGCGCATCCGCCGTATTTTCGTCTTCTACCAGCTCCGCCAGCTCTTTCTCTCCCAGAACGCCTATCAGGATTTTATTTTGAACAACCGGTAACACATCCAAATGCTCACTGATAATTTGGTGCGCCAGCTGGCTGCGCTCATCTTCAGGCGCAGCCTGGGTATAAGCGCAATTCATCATCATACTTACAGGTGCATTAGTATCTTCGCATTGCAGCAAATTTTTTACTGATAGCATTCCGCGCATTTGATGATGTTCGGCGGTTACGAAAAGCCATGCCGGTATTTCGTCAGTTTTTAGTTGATCGAGAAAATATTTCCGTGCTTCACCCACGGTGAATTGGCTGGAGACGGTAATAAAATCGGTATTCATATAGGATGCTACCGATGATGATTCTTTATCGGCATTAGCAGTGGAAGGCCAGTCAGCCTTTTTGTAGTGTAGAGTGTGAGCCATTTTGTTGCTGGTCCCTATTTCTGTTTGACTTCAACAGTGAATCGCATAGGGGCGTAACCAGAGAGGGAGTGTAGAGATCCTATCTCCATCGAACAGGTTTTAGCACTATACAACGTATCCACATGGATGATGCCATGCTGGAAGTTACTTTGGGCAATACCTTCATGTCGATAGAGCCTGTCTTAACCTTGGGTATCTCTCGATATCGTCAGATCAGTAACCTGTGTTTGTATAGGAGCCTCGCCAAACGAGATACTGCATACATATTGCCCGTGTAATATAAAGTATTAACGCAATAACGACGCATCTTTTTTCTATTTTATTGATTACGTTTAAGCATCATTTAATAAGTCAATTACTCCATCGCATCCTGGCACCTTCTATTGATTAAAAATAACGTATTACCATAATCCACTGGTTACTTAATTCTTAGAGTATCAGAAGGATATAGAACCTACCCCGGCGATATCGCCGCTTAGCGATCCCACGATCATCGTCCGGTTTAATCTGCATTTATCAAAATAATCATAAACTTAAAAAACACTAATGGCGCGATGTTGCCTGAATGTAAATAGTTGACTTGTTATTGAAGTATCCATTTTTGATTTATAACCCAGCAGGTTATAACCATTATTCACAGGAGAGTAGAGTGAGCAAAAAAATAGAAAATTATACGGAGGCGGCTGGCGGGTGGGGAGCTGTCAGAGCAGTGGCGCAGGCGCTGCGTGAGCAAATGAATATGCGTCACGATGTCATTGCATTGTTTGATATGAATAAGGTGGATGGCTTTGATTGCCCGGGCTGCGCCTGGCCCGATCCAAAACACACGGCCTCGTTTGATGTCTGTGAAAACGGCGCTAAAGCTATGGCCTGGGAGGCCACCGATAAACGGGCTACGCCCGATTTTTTTGCCCGCCATACCGTCTCTGAACTGTTAACCTGGAATAGTTTTGATCTGGAAAATAGCGGCCGTCTTACCCATCCGATGAAATACAACCCGGAGACGGATTGTTATCAGGCCATCGACTGGGAAACCGCTTTTAATGAAATCGGCACCCAGCTTCGCCAGTTCCCCGATCCTAATGGGGTGGAGTTTTATACCTCCGGGCGCGCCTCTAATGAAGCCGCCTTCCTCTATCAACTGTTCGCGCGGGAATACGGCACCAATAATTTCCCGGACTGCTCCAATATGTGTCATGAGTCCACCAGCGTCGGATTAGCAAACAGTATCGGGGTAGGTAAAGGGACGGTGGTACTGGACGATTTTGACCGCTGTGACCTGATTATCTGCATCGGCCATAACCCCGGGACTAATCATCCCAGGATGTTAACGTCCCTGCGGGCTGCCTCACTGCGCGGTGCGAAAATCATTGCGATAAATCCTCTCCAGGAGCGTGGGCTGGAGCGCTTTATCGCGCCGCAAAATCCGGTGGAAATGCTGACCAACCGCGCCACCCCCCTGGCCAGTGACTATTATCATGTGCGGATTGGCGGCGATACCGCGCTGCTAAAAGGGATGATGCGCCTTATCATTGAGCGCCACGAACATCACCTTGCCCAGGGGCAAACCGGTATTCTGGACGAGGCATTTATCACTGAGCATACTCAGGGCTACGATGAACTGCGGAACGACTTACTCAATACCGACTGGCAGGATATCGAATCTATTTCCGGCCTTGATCGCGAGCAAATTGACGCGCTTGCCAGCGCCTATATCGCTGCCGATAACACCATCATCTGCTACGGCATGGGTATCACCCAGCATCAGCACGGCACGCAAAACGTTCAACAACTGATTAATTTGCTGCTGCTCAAAGGCAACATAGGCAAGCCCGGTGCCGGGATCTGCCCGTTACGCGGCCACTCCAATGTGCAGGGCGACCGTACGGTTGGCATCACTGAAAAACCCAGTGCGGCGATGCTTGGCAACATTGAAAAAACCTTCGGCTTTGCGCCACCCAGAGAATCTGGTCATGCCGCCGTGGCCACCATGCAAGCTATCTGCGCAGGCAGCGCCCGGGCGCTGTTTTGCCTTGGCGGAAATTTCGCCGTCGCCATGCCCGATAGTCATGCCACCTGGCAGGCGGTAAAACGACTGGATTTATCTGTCCATCTGGCCACCAAACTGAACCATTCCCACCTGTTAACTGCCCGGGCCAGCTATCTTCTTCCGGTGTTAGGCCGCACTGAAATTGATATGCAATTGAGCGGCGCACAAATAATAACGGTTGAAGATTCTATGTCGATGGTCCACGCCTCTCGTGGCGTACTCAAGCCTGCCAGCGAACATTTAAAATCTGAATGCGCCATTATCGCGGGTATCGCGCAGGCGACGCTGCCGCAAAGCGTGATCGCCTGGCAAAGCATGATTGATAACTACGCGCGCATTCGCGAAGGGATTGAAGCCGTGTTCCCCGACTTCGCCGATTACAATCAGCGTATCGCGCAGCCGGGCGGCTTTCATCTGCCCAATGCGGCGGCAGAGCGCCGGTGGCTGACCAAATCCGGTAAAGCCAATTTTATTCCGACACTTAGCCTGCAGGAGGACCCGGCTTCGGCATTCAACAGCGAGCTGGTGCTGGCGACAGTACGCAGTCACGATCAATACAATACTACCCTGTATGGCATGGATGACCGCTATCGTGGGGTATTTGGGCAACGGGACGTCGTTTTTATTAGCCCTACGCAGGCGCAAAAAAGCGGGGTGAGCGCCGGCGATAAAGTTAATCTGATAGCCCTGGAGCCGGATGGTACTCCAAGTGAACGCCGCATGGATGGCCTGAAGGTAGTCATTTATTCGATGGCAGACCGTTCGCTGGTCACTTATTTCCCTGAATCAAACCACATGCTGACGCTGGATAATCATGATGCCCACTGCGGCATTCCGGCGTATAAAAGTATTCCGGTAATGATGGAGAAACAGCGTGTAAGTTAACTACGCTGTGAGTAATAAAGAGCGGACAGCCCGGCGGCGGCTTTACCCGCCATCGGGCCAAAGGCTGCGGCTAAGATGGGCGGGGTTGTCGTAACGCGCACGTCAAAGAGGCAACAGTAGCCATATAGCGTGGCTACTGTTTTTCCGTCCGGGTATGAAAGGCAAGGCGGGAATGAAAATAGGCCTTAACGCTTTCCCCCATTCCATGGATCTTCTTGTCAATCTGCTGGCAGAGAAACTCATCGTTATTAAGGGCTCTCACTCGCTGTAGCGCAAACTCATCAATCTCTGCCTTTTGCTTTTCACTTAAATCACTCATCGCTCTGATCCTGTTTAATCATCAAAAGGGATAATTTAATGCGTATATCGCACCCGTGCCAGTGCAAGCGAAAGGGCGTTGTCCATTGGTATAATAAACGTCGAAAAAAGCAGCCGTTTTCACATCATTCCTAAAATGCCGATGCCCTGCCGGTCATGCCCTCTTCGGCCAAGCGTGCCCTCTTCCGATACTCTACACTTCCCATTCAACACCACACGAGGGGTAAAACATGTCGACAATTAAAAGCTATGCCGCAAAAGAAGCCGGTAGCGATCTGGAACTGTACGAGTACGACGCAGGTGAACTGCAGGCGCAGGATGTCGAGGTTCAGGTAGATTACTGCGGGATCTGCCACTCGGATTTGTCGATGATCGATAACGAGTGGGGAATGTCGCAGTATCCGCTGGTAGCCGGTCATGAGGTGATTGGTCGCGTGGTCGCGCTGGGTCGTGACGCGCAGGATAAGGGCCTGAAAGTGGGTCAGCGCGTGGGGATCGGCTGGACGGCGCGGAGCTGCGGTCACTGCGATGCCTGTATCAGCGGCAATCAGATTAACTGTCTGGAAGGCGCGGTGCCGACCATTTTAAACCGCGGTGGATTTGCCGATAAGCTGCGCGCGGACTGGCAGTGGGTGATCCCGCTGCCGGAGAGTATTGATATTGAATCTGCCGGTCCGCTGCTGTGCGGTGGCATCACGGTGTTTAAACCGCTGCTGATGCATCATGTGACCGCCACCAGCCGCGTCGGGGTGATCGGTATTGGCGGGCTGGGGCATATTGCCATCAAGCTGCTGCACGCAATGGGCTGTGAGGTGACGGCGTTCAGCTCCAATCCGGCGAAAGAGCAGGAAGTGCGGAAGATGGGCGCGGATAACGTGGTAAACAGCCGCGATCCGGAGGCGCTGAAAGCGCTGGCAGGTCAGTTCGATTTGATTATTAATACCGTAAACGTTGATCTGAACTGGCAGCCCTATTTTGAAGCGCTGGCGTACGGCGGTAACTTCCACACGGTAGGTGCGGTGCTGAAACCGCTGCCGGTGCCGGCGTTTACCCTGATTGGCGGGGACCGCAGTATCTCCGGTTCGGCGACGGGTACGCCGTATGAGCTGCGCAAGCTGATGAAGTTTGCCGGTCGGGCGAAGGTTGCGCCGATCACCGAAGAGTTCCCGATGTCGCAGATTAATGAGGCCCTGAAGCACGTGCGCGAGGGGAAAGCCCGTTATCGCGTGGTATTGAAGGCGGATTTTTAAGGCAGGCTCAGGCGTAAATGCCGGGCGGCGCTACGCGTGCACCGTCCTGCGGTCAGAGTGCCTGAGTAAGCGCGTTTAACTGGCCGGGGAGATCCCCCGGCCTTTTTTATTACTCTTTTACCAGCGCGGCAAAGACCTCTGCCACCGCCACGGCACCCGGATCGGTAACGCCGTCGAGGTTCTGGCTGTTAACGTAGGATGAGCGACCCGCGCCGGCTTTTTGCATTTTGGCGGTGTCGTCTGCCCCCTGCCGGGCGGCGCTGGCTGCCGCGTTGATGTCGCTGTCCCGCAGCGCCTCCAGGGCCGGTTGCAGGGCGTCGATCAGCGTGCGGTCACCGAGATCCGCACCGCCGTAGTGTTTCATCTGTTTAAGGCCGGTGAGCAGCGCGTCCGGGAGCGATGCACCGTCCTGTAAGGCCTGTCCGGCAGCGGTAAAGAATATCGACATCAGTACGCCGCTGGAGCCGCCCATCACCGTTGCCAGCCGCTCGCCGATCAGTTGCAGGAGATGGGCCGGATGATTGAGCGGCAGTTTACCCTGCTCAAGCTGTTGAGCAATGTCGCGCGCGCCTTCGGCAAAGGTGGAGCCGGTGTCGCCATCGCCCACTTTGGCATCCAGCGCGTTGAGCCGATTTTCAAGGTCGATTAACGTGCGGGTGGCCGTGGAAACGATGCTTTTTACCTGCGGATTGTCGGACGGTTCGACCTCCAGGCTGTCGTGAACTTTACTGTACGTGGCCGTCTTTAACGGCACAAAGGCCACCGGCTTCTGCCAGCCGATGGTCTCAACGTCGGCGTTTAATGCCTGCTCAAAACGATCGTTAAGACGCAGCAGGGAAAGCGAGAATCCTTTCATATCCAGCGAACTGACCAGCAGTGCCGGGCCAATTAGACAGGCTATCTGGTTCTCCAGCGCCGAGTGCGCCAGCTCTTTGGTGAGCAGCGCCATCTCAAGGGCTGACACGCCGCCGAGGTTATTAATGAGCACGGCAAAGCGCCCTTCACCTGCCCGTTCGCGCAGCGGGGCGACCAGCGCGTCAATAATCGCTTTGCTGTTATGGGTGTTGAGCGTGGATGCGCCCGGCTCACCGTGGATGCCCAGCCCCAGCTCGGCCTGACCAGGCGGGATGCGGCCCTCTTCATCGTCGCTGCCCGGCAGGTTGCAGGTCTGCATGGCGACGCCGAGGCTGTAGAGGTTATCGCAGGCCTCCTGGGCTATATCGTGGACCTCCTGCAAACTCTGGCCCTGTTCGGCGGCGTAACCGGCAATTTTATGCACCAGCGCCGTTCCGGCAATGCCCCGCGGCTGCTTGTTGTCCGGCAGCGCAATATCGTCGGCCACAATGACCATCTCGACGTTCAGGCCGTGACGTTTGGCTTTCTCGGCGGCAAGACCAAAATTAAGGCGATCGCCGGTGTAGTTTTTGACGATCAGCAGACAGCCACGCTCGCCGGTGACGGCAATAATGGCGTTGAGTACCGCATCAACGCTTGGGGAAGCAAAGAGATCGCCGCAGACGGCGGCGGTAAGCATCCCTTTACCTACAAAGCCGGCGTGGGCCGGTTCATGACCGGAGCCACCGCCGGAAATCACCGCTACGCGGCTTTTATCCCAGTCGGCGCGAGCCACAATGCGGATGGCCGGATCGATGTCGAGACGCACGAGGTTAGCCTGTGGCGCAGAGCGGACAATCCCTTCGATTGCGTCGTTGACGAGATGCTTACGGTCGTTAAAAAAGAATCTGGACATAATTTCCCTGAAGTAAGTGGAACACAGGGAAAGCATAGTTGGCACAGCGGGATAAACCGAGAAATGAGGGAAACCCCTTCATCCGCGAACGGATGAAGGGAGGCACGTCAGGCCCGTTTCATCATTAATAGCAGGCTGATAAGGAAGAACAGCGCGCTCGGGAGTAGCGCCCCGATAAGCGGTGGAATGTTGTACACCAGCGTCAGCGGACCGAAAATCTGATCCATGACGTAGAACAGAAAGCCGAAGCTGATCCCGGTGACGACACGCACGCCCATCGGCACGCTGCGCAGCGGGCCAAAGATAAACGACAGCGCCATCAGCATCATGACCGCGACCGACAGCGGCTGGAAAATCTTACTCCACATCTTCAGCTGGTAGCGTCCGGCATCCTGACCGCTGGACTCTAAATAGTGGCTGTAACTGTAAAGGCCGCTGATGGAGAGTGCATCCGGCTCCAGCGCCACCACGCCCAGTTTGTCCGGGGTGAGGTTGGTTTTCCAGGTACCGGTTACCGTCTGCGTACCGGTGATCTGCTTAGGATCGGTCAGGTTAGATTCGTCAACCTGCGACAATTCCCACTGCCCGCGTGCTTTATCGAATTTTGCCGAGGCCGCATAGCGCACCGACTGCAACCGACGCTGGTCGTTAAACGCATATACGCTAACGCCACCCAGTTCATCTTCGCCTTTGATACGTTCGATATAGACAAAATTATTGCCGTCTTTCGCCCACAAGCCCTGCTGGGTTGACAGCAGCGATCCGCCGTACATCGCCTGCGCGCGATAGTTACGCGCCATCTGCTCGCCCTGCGGGGCAACCCATTCCCCGACGGCCATGGTCAGCAACACCAGCGGGATCGCGGTTTTCATTACCGCCAGCGCCACCTGAAGGCGGGTAAAGCCGGACGCCTGCATCACAACCAGCTCGCTGCGCTGCGCCAGCATCCCCAGTCCTAACAGTGCGCCCAGCAGCGCGGCCATCGGGAAGAAGATTTGAATGTCTTTCGGCACGCTGAGGAGGGTAAACATTCCCGCGCCCACCGCATCATAGCTCCCCTGCCCGGCCTTTTTCAGCTGGTCGACGAACTTGATGATGCCCGAGAGCGACACCAGCATGAACAGCGTCATCATGATGGTGTTAAAAATGGTCTTACCGATATAGCGGTCGAGTACGCCAAATGCCTGCATTATACCGCTCCTTTACGCATGAAACGGGCACGCAAACGGCGCATCGGCACCGTATCCCACAGGTTCAGCCCGACAGCGAGCGCGAAGTAAAGCAGGTTCACCGCCCACATCCAGATCATCGGGTCCAGCTTGCCTTTACTGCCGTTTGATTTCAGTGAAGTTTGCAGTAGGAAAAATATCAGATACAGCAGCATCGCCGGGAGCATAGAAAGTACGCGCCCCTGACGCGGGTTAACCACGCTGAGGGGCACCACCATCAGCGCCATGATGAATACCGTCGCCACTAGGGTAAAGCGCCAGTGCAGCTCGGCCCGCGCCCGGTCGCTATCGGTATTCCACAGGGTGCGCATGTTCATCTGATCGGTATCGTCAGGATTCAGTGCGACCGCCTGATGGCCAATGATGGCCTGGTAGTTCTGGAAATCGGTGATGCGGAAGTCACGCAGCATAGCGGTGCCTTCAAAGCGCGTGCCTTTATTTAAGGTGACGCTTTGAGAACCGTCTTTGTGCTGCGCCATCTGACCGGAATCCGCAACGACGACAGAAGGACGCGCGCTGCCTTTCGGGCGCAGCTGGGCGAGAAATACGTCGTGAAAGCTGCTGCCGCTGACGCTTTCAATAAACAGCACTGAGTTGCCGTCGGTCGCCTGCTGAAACTGCCCCTGGGCCAGCGCCGCCAGGCCGGGGTTGGCTTTGGCATCGGCCAGCACTTCATCCTGATGCCGGGAGGACCACGGCCCCGCCCACATGACGTTGACGGCCGCCACGATGCCGGTAAACAGCGCGAGGATCAGCGCCGCTTTTACCAGTACGGCCTTACTCAGGCCGCAGGCGTGCATGACCGTAATTTCACTTTCGGTATACAGTTTGCCCAGCGTCATCAGCAGCCCGAGGAACAGGCTGAGCGGCAGGATAAGCTGCGCCATTTCAGGCACGCCCAGTCCCAGTAGCGAGAGCACCAGGTTCGTTGGGATTTCACCGTCAACCGCCGCGCCCAGGATCCGCACCAGTTTCTGACAGAAGAAGATCAGAAGCAGGATGAAAAGGATCGCCAGTTGGCTTTTGAGGGTCTCCCGCACCAGATATCTTATGATTATCAATTTAAATACGCCTGTAAAAACCCGTGTTTTTGCTGGAAAATCGCTTGTTTCATGGCTTAAACGTCATTTATGCTCTTGAGTCGTTGAAAACATCGCTAAGATAGTTTTACTTAGCAGATGGCAGCTTCAGGAACGCTCTGAGGTGTTTAAACCATCACAGTAAGATTATCACGAAGTCACCGCAACAGCGGACATGAGTTACGAAAGCTTGCAATTCTATCCGTAGCGTCCGCCGTTGTCTTTAAGATTCAGGAGCGTAGTGCATGGAGTTCAGTGTAAAAAGCGGTAGCCCGGAGAAACAGCGGAGCGCGTGTATCGTGGTGGGCGTCTTTGAACCGCGTCGCCTCTCCCCCATTGCCGAGCAGCTCGACAAAATCAGCGACGGCTATATTAGCGCCCTGCTGCGTCGCGGCGAGCTGGAAGGTAAACCGGGGCAGACCTTGCTGCTTCATCATGTGCCAAACGTCCTGTCAGAGCGTATCCTGCTGATCGGCTGCGGCAAAGAGCGCGAGCTGGATGAACGTCAGTATAAGCAGGTAATTCAGAAAACGATTAATACTCTGAATGATACCGGCTCAATGGAAGCGGTCTGCTTCCTCACCGAGCTGCACGTTAAAGGCCGCAATAATTACTGGAAAGTACGCCAGGCGGTTGAGACGGCGAAAGAGACGCTGTATAGCTTTGACCAGCTTAAAACGAATAAAAGCGAGCCGCGTCGTCCGCTGCGTAAGATGGTGTTCAACGTGCCGACCCGCCGGGAACTGACCAGCGGCGAGCGTGCAATCCAGCACGGTCTGGCTATTGCTGCCGGTATTAAAGCGGCCAAAGATCTCGGCAATATGCCGCCGAATATTTGTAATGCGGCCTATCTGGCCTCGCAGGCGCGCCAGCTGGCGGACGGCTACAGCAAAAACGTCGTTACCCGGGTGATTGGCGAGCAGCAAATGAAAGATCTGGGGATGCACTCTTATCTGGCGGTCGGGGCAGGTTCACAGAATGAATCGCTGATGTCGGTAATTGAGTACAAAGGCGATGCTTCCGAAGACGCGCGTCCGATTGTGCTGGTGGGTAAAGGGCTGACCTTTGACTCCGGCGGTATCTCCATCAAACCTGCCGAAGGCATGGATGAGATGAAGTACGATATGTGCGGCGCGGCAGCGGTCTACGGCGTGATGCGCATGGTGGCGGAACTGCAACTGCCGATTAACGTGGTTGGCGTGCTGGCCGGCTGTGAAAACATGCCGGGCGGACGAGCTTATCGTCCAGGCGACGTGCTGACAACCATGTCCGGTCAGACGGTTGAAGTGCTGAATACCGACGCCGAAGGCCGACTGGTGCTGTGTGATGTGCTGACCTACGTTGAGCGCTTCGATCCTGAAACGGTGATTGACGTCGCCACCCTGACCGGCGCATGTGTGATCGCCCTGGGGCATCATATTACCGGTCTGATGGCGAATCATAATCCGCTGGCTCACGAGTTGATCAGCGCCTCTGAGCAGGCGGGAGATCGCGCATGGCGTCTGCCGCTGGCCGATGAATTCCACGATCAGCTGGAATCGAATTTTGCCGATATGGCGAACATCGGTGGCCGTCCTGGCGGGGCAATTACCGCCGGTTGCTTCCTGTCGCGTTTTACCCGTAAATATAACTGGGCGCACCTGGATATCGCCGGAACCGCATGGCGCTCCGGCAAGGCTAAAGGCGCGACCGGGCGTCCGGTGGCCCTGCTGTCGCAGTTCCTGCTGAACCGCGCCGGTTTCTCCGGGGAAGAGTAATATCGCGGGAGTCCGGAGAAAAATACTGTAGGCCGGGTAAGCGAAGCGCCACCCGGCATTGCAGGGTACTAAAGCACTGACGGGTCATCCCACTTCACATAACGTCATCACAAGAAGCCCTATATGAAAAACGCAACGTTCTACCTTCTGGACAATGACACAACTGCCGACGACCTGAGCGCCGTGGAGCAACTAGTGTGTGAGATTGCCGCAGAACGTTGGCGCAGCGGCAAACGCGTGCTGATCGCCTGCGAAGATGAGCAGCAGGCGATCCGCCTCGATGAAGCGCTGTGGGCAAGGCCCGCTGACAGTTTTGTCCCGCATAATCTGGCCGGCGAAGGTCCCAGAGGCGGTGCGCCGGTTGAAATCGCCTGGCCGCAAAAACGGAATAGCAGCCCACGTGATATCCTCATCAGTCTGCGCACAAACTTTGCAGACTTTGCCACCGCTTTCACAGAAGTGGTAGACTTCGTACCTTATGAAGACTCATTGAAACAACTGGCACGCGAACGCTACAAAGCCTATCGCGTGGCTGGTTTTAACCTGAATACGGCAGCCTGGAAATAATGGAAAAGACATACAACCCGCAAGATATCGAACAGCCGCTTTACGAGCAGTGGGAAAAGCAGGGCTATTTCAAACCAAATGGTGATGAAAGCCAGGAAAGCTTCTGCATCATGATCCCGCCGCCGAACGTCACCGGCAGCTTGCATATGGGTCATGCTTTCCAGCAAACCATCATGGACACCATGATCCGCTATCAGCGTATGCAGGGTAAAAACACCTTGTGGCAGGCGGGTACGGACCACGCGGGTATTGCTACCCAGATGGTGGTTGAGCGTAAGATCGCCGCTGAAGAAGGAAAAACCCGTCACGATTATGGCCGCGATGCGTTTATCGATAAAATCTGGCAGTGGAAAGCGGAATCCGGCGGCACCATTACCCGTCAGATGCGTCGCCTCGGCAACTCCGTTGACTGGGAGCGCGAGCGCTTCACCATGGACGACGGTCTTTCCAATGCCGTGAAAGAAGTGTTTGTCCGTCTGTATAAAGAAGATCTGATTTACCGTGGCAAACGTCTGGTCAACTGGGACCCGAAACTGCGCACCGCCATCTCCGATCTGGAAGTGGAAAACCGCGAGTCTAAAGGCTCCATGTGGCATATCCGCTATCCGCTGGCCGACGGCGCAACCACCGCAGACGGTAAAGATTATCTGGTTGTCGCCACCACCCGTCCGGAAACGCTGCTGGGTGATACCGGCGTCGCCGTTAACCCGGAAGATCCGCGTTATAGAGATCTGATCGGCAAATATGTGATGCTGCCGCTGGTTGACCGCCGCATCCCGATTGTGGGTGATGAACACGCCGACATGGAGAAAGGCACCGGCTGCGTGAAAATCACCCCTGCGCACGATTTCAACGACTATGAAGTCGGCAAACGTCATCAGCTTCCGATGATCAACATTCTGACCTTTGATGGCGATATCCGTGAAAGCGCGCAGATCTTTGACACCAAAGGTGAGGAATCTGAAGTTTATTCCAGCGCTATCCCGGCGCAGTTCCAGAATCTTGAGCGCTTTGCCGCGCGTAAAGCGATGGTCGCCGCTGTTGACGCGCTCGGCCTGTTAGAAGAGATTAAACCGCACGACCTGACAGTGCCGTACGGCGATCGCGGCGGCGTGGTGATTGAACCGATGCTCACCGACCAGTGGTACGTACGTGCCGACGTGCTGGCAAAACCGGCGGTTGAAGCCGTTGAGAACGGTGATATTCAGTTCGTGCCGAAGCAGTACGAAAACATGTATTTCTCCTGGATGCGTGATATCCAGGACTGGTGTATCTCCCGCCAGCTGTGGTGGGGTCATCGTATCCCGGCATGGTACGACAACGACGGCAATGTCTACGTTGGCCGCACCGAAGACGAAGTGCGCCAGGAAAATAACCTCGGTGCCGATGTGGCCCTGCGTCAGGATGATGACGTTCTCGATACCTGGTTCTCCTCCGCGCTGTGGACCTTCTCGACTCTCGGCTGGCCGGAAAATACCGATGCGCTGCGTCAGTTCCACCCGACCAGCGTGATGGTATCCGGCTTTGACATTATCTTCTTCTGGATTGCCCGCATGATCATGATGACCATGCACTTCATCAAAGATGAAAACGGCAAGCCACAGGTGCCGTTTAAGACGGTATACATGACTGGTCTGATCCGCGATGACGAAGGACAGAAGATGTCCAAGTCCAAAGGTAACGTGATCGATCCGCTGGACATGGTTGACGGTATTTCTCTGGCCGATCTGCTGGAGAAACGTACCGGCAACATGATGCAGCCGCAGCTGGCGGAAAAAATCGCTAAGCGTACCGAGAAGCAGTTTCCTGACGGCATTGAGCCGCACGGGACCGACGCCCTGCGTTTCACCCTGGCTGCGCTGGCCTCAACCGGTCGCGATATCAACTGGGATATGAAGCGTCTGGAAGGTTACCGTAACTTCTGTAATAAGCTGTGGAACGCCAGCCGCTTTGTGCTGATGAATACCGAAGATCAGGATTGCGGCTTCAACGGCGGCGACATGACGCTGTCGCTGGCAGACCGCTGGATCCTCGCGGAATTCAACCAGACCATTAAAGCCTACCGTGAAGCACTGGATAACTTCCGCTTCGACATCGCCGCAGGCATTCTGTATGAGTTCACCTGGAACCAGTTCTGCGACTGGTATCTGGAGCTGACCAAGCCGGTGATGAACGGCGGTTCTGAATCTGAACTGCGCGGCACCCGCCACACGCTGGTGACGGTACTGGAAGGTCTGCTGCGTCTGGCGCATCCGATCATTCCGTTTATTACGGAAACCATCTGGCAGCGGGTGAAAGTTATTTGCGGCATTACGGCTGATACCATCATGCTGCAACCCTTCCCGGCATTTGACGGCGCACAGGTTGATGAAACCGCGCTGACTGACACCGAATGGCTGAAACAGGCCATCGTTGCGATCCGTAACATCCGTGCAGAAATGAATATCGCTCCGGGTAAACCGCTTGAGCTGCTGCTGCGCGGCTGTAGCCAGGATGCAATGCGTCGCGTAAACGACAATAAAAGCTTCCTGCTGAATCTGGCGCGTCTGGAAAGCATTACCGTACTGCCTGCGGACGATAAAGGTCCGGTATCGGTGACCAAAATCATCGACGGTGCGGAGCTGCTGATCCCGATGGCAGGCCTGATCGACAAAGAGGCCGAACTGGCGCGTCTGGCGAAAGAAGTGGCGAAGGTCGAAGGTGAAATTGGCCGCATCGAAAGCAAGCTGTCCAATGAAGGCTTTGTGGCGCGCGCACCGGAAGCGGTGATTGCCAAAGAGCGCGAGAAGCTGGACGGCTATGCTGAGGCAAAAGCGAAGCTTATCGAACAGCAGGCGGTTATTAGCGCGCTGTAAGCACGCCATGCCGGGTGGCGCTGCGCTTGCCCGGCAAGTCTGGTAACGTCGGGGAAAAGGCCGGAACATGTTCCGGCCTTTTGTATCTTAAAGGAAAGGTAGTACTGGCATGACGCTGCGCGATAATAGTAAAAAAGCAAACAAGCAGGCTAATCAGGTCCTGTTACCGAATTGCCATAATTCGGGCTGTCTGATTTCGTTCTGAAATAGCTAGAGACCGTGTAATATACTGCTTTAAAAAATATTGCTCCCCGTCACGCCATAATAAAAAGACTGCCTCTTGACCTGCCTGTTCGCATAAATATAACGGCAGCATTTTATTATCGCCCAGAGCAAATAAATTCCCAGGGTTATAATGATCAGCAAAGTATTACCAGACAAATTAGAAAATAGTCACTACCCGTGCCGCGAAACATAAACGTATGGTACTGTACCTCATTATTATGTGTAGCTTTACTCCTGTATATTCCTGATTAGAAAAATCTATAATGCATCAAAGAGGTAAAAAAGGCGTCAACCTGCAACTTTACAGGACCATTTACTGTTATAACGTTCAAAACTTTTTCTCTCTTTATAAGTTGCTTGCGCCGCCTCAGAGACAATGGTATTAAATAAATATATTCGTTTTGATTGTGTCATTAGGTAATATCATGAATGTAGTGAGCACACTGACGCTGCGCCGCCTGACGGCTCAGGATAACCCGGCTATTGCGGCTGTTATCCGTCAGGTTTCGGCAGAATACGGCCTGACCGCTGATAAAGGCTATACGGTTGCCGATCCGAATCTGGATGAACTTTACACACTCTACAATCAGCCAGGTCATGCTTATTGGGTAGTAGAGCAGGACGGAAATGTCGTGGGCGGCGGCGGTATTGCCCCGCTAGCCTGTAGCGAACCAGATATTTGTGAGCTGCAAAAGATGTATTTTCTGCCGTCGATTCGCGGTCAGGGACTGGCGAAAAAACTGGCGTTAATGGCAATAGATCATGCCCGTACGCTGGGTTTTAAACGCTGTTATCTTGAAACCACCGCGTTTCTGAAAGAAGCGACAGGGCTGTATGAACGGCTCGGCTTTAAGCATATCGACGGCCCGCTAGGCTGTACCGGGCACGTCGATTGTGAAGTACGAATGCTTAAAGAGATTTAACCCCAGGCCGTTATACGCGTCTGCGCGCATTTTAATGCATTCAGACGCGTAATAGGGTTTTCAACCTGGTAAGCATCTGCCGGACTTATTCAGTAGAAGCAATCGCAAAGCGGATCACCGCGGCGGCTTTATTCTCAGGCAGTGCCAGCACGCTATTCCACAAATCCTGTACGAGGTTACAGGTGATTTTCTCTTTCCCCACGCCGCTGCGCGGATTAGACATAATTTCCATATTCTCGCCGTAGCGCTGAGTCAGCTGCAGCGCGAGTGGTTTAATATCCTGCTGCGCGTGTGCACGTTCCTGCGGCGTTACCGTATGTTTATCCGGTCCAACCGCCGCACGCATCATGGCGGCATCCACAGCCATACGACGCTGAAAAAGTTCCTGCGACAAAATTCTGACCGGGTTAATTCCGCCTTTCACCTCAGGAAACAGAAAGCGATAGCAATCATCATCACTGACTTTTTGCACAGCCGCAGTCTGTTCCATATTGATTTTCATATAGGCCACCACGTCTTTATCCGGCGCGGTTTGCAGACGTTGCATTTGCAATGCCAGCACCTGCGGCTGGATCTCATCGACGATCTGCTGTTCAGTCTTGCCGTCCTTTTGCATAGTCAATGCGCGGGTACGAATAGCATCCCACAGCTGCGGCTCCTGCTCTTTTAATACCTGATAGGTCGGCATGGTACTGACGATCGCATCGAACTGCTCATCGTCCGTTTTACCCGGGGAGCGATGCGCTATCCAGGCGACGGCCATAAAAGAGATAACGCCTGCCAGCAGTGCGGTGGCCCATTTTTTCATCGGAAATCCTCAGGTGTTATACCGGGACGCCGCTGTGAAAACGGAATTCATCGTCCGCAGTGGTGATAAGCGCCGCTTCGGTTTGCCCGAAATGCTGCACGCGTGATGCAATATCGTGACCGGCGATTTGCCGGGCCAGCGCAAGGTAATCCTGATAATGGCGCGCTTCCGAGCGCAGCAGGGAGAGGTAGAATTTCTGCAGATCCTCATCCAGATACGGAGCCAGCGCCGCAAATCGCTCGCAGGAGCGGGCTTCGATATATGCGCCACAAATCAGTTTATCAATCAGCGTCAGCGGTTCGTGGGTGCGAACCTCTTTCAGCATGCCTTTAGCATAGCGGCTGGCGGTAATTTTGACGTAGGGAATATTACGCGCCGCCATAGCCTCACGCACCTGCCAGAAATGGTGTAATTCTTCTTTAATTAACAGCAGCATGCTGTCGATGAGCTGGCGCCCCCACGGATCGCTGGTGCGCGGCATGACGCTTTTACTCATCTGCTTATGCAGCGCCATAAAGTCGGGCTCAGGCCCTTCACGAAAGGTAAACGCCTCATAAGGCTGTAGCCAGGCCAGCAGCGCGTCGCTGCCGTCTTTATCGGCAACATATTTACGCACCAGCAGCATGGCGGTTTGCGCCGCTTTCAGCTCGCACACCATGTGATCGGTGAGCAGGAGCGGCAGGTTTGCCGGATCGCGGGCCTTGTCGATCCATGCCTCGGGCGTCGGGCAGTGCAGAAATTGAGTAACGGGAGAAAGCAGGCGCTGGTAATCCATGGCGGGTCCTGAAAATACGGCAGCGTACGCTGCCGTACCGGGTTTAGTGCTTAGTGACGGGTGCCGTCATCATCCTCATCGACATCATCCTCGTCACCGTCTTCGGCGTTCGGATCTTCGAAGTAGGTGCCCCAGCCGTCATATTCAACGTTGAATTTTTCAGCCAGCGTCATGAGCTGCTCGGCCTGGGCGTCGATCAGATCGGCGTTCAGCGCGCATTCACTGAGAATATCGCAGCAAATCACCGTGTCGCCCTCTTCCACTTCCAGCTCTTCCGGCTCGGTTACTTCGTAACCCAGCTTAAACGCTTCTACCGCAAATTTCTCCAGCGTATCGAAGTCGTCAGCAGAGAGATGGTGTTCAATGGTATACAGGGCATCGGGATCGCTGCCGTCTTCAATAAGCTCTTCAATGGTTAAGCGCGTCTCTTCGCGTTGCTCTTCCAGGTATTCCGGGTTTGCCATGGCGGGTTCCTCTTAAATTGCCGCAGTTACTTATATTGTCACACACCACTGACATTGCCTCCAGCCTATCACGCAAAGATTTATGCATCAGGGTTGATTTTGCATATTCATACATATAAATTGAATTTTAATTCAATAGATAAACTGCATCATGAGAGGGAAATATGTCGTCTTTCTATCAGAAGCATTTTTTAAAATTACTCGATTTTACCCCCGCCGGGATCCAGTCGTTGTTACAGCTTGCTGCCAAATTGAAAGCTGACAAGAAGCTGGGTCAGGAAACGCCGCAGCTTAGCGGTAAAAATATTGCGCTCATCTTCGAAAAAGACTCGACCCGTACCCGTTGCTCTTTCGAAGTTGCCGCATTCGATCAGGGCGCTCGCGTGACTTACCTCGGCCCCAGCGGCAGCCAGATTGGTCACAAAGAGTCGATCAAAGATACCGCCCGCGTGCTGGGGCGGATGTATGACGGCATCCAGTATCGTGGCTACGGTCAGGATATCGTTGAGACGCTGGCCGCGTTTGCGGGTGTACCGGTGTGGAATGGCCTGACCGACGAGTTTCACCCCACTCAACTGCTGGCTGATTTACTCACCATGCAGGAACATCTGCCGGGTAAAGCATTTAATGAGATGACGCTGGTTTACGCAGGCGATGCGCGGAACAACATGGGAAATACCCTGCTGGAAGCCGCCGCGTTGACCGGTCTTGATTTGCGTCTGGTTGCACCAAAAGTATGTTGGCCACAGGCAAGCCTGGTCGCTGAATGTCAGGCGCTGGCCGCCCAGACCGGCGGGAAAATTACCCTGACGGAAGATATTGCCGCCGGCGTGCAGGGCGCGGATTTTATTTATACCGACGTCTGGGTATCGATGGGTGAAGCCAAAGAAAAATGGGCCGAACGGATCGCGCTACTGCGTGATTACCAGGTAAACAGCGCAATGATGCAGCTCACCGGTAATCCGCAGGTGAAGTTTCTTCACTGCCTGCCCGCCTTTCACGACGATCGCACCGCGCTGGGTAAACAGATGGCAGAAGAGTACGGCCTGCACGGCGGAATGGAAGTCACGGATGAGGTGTTTGAATCCGCCGCCAGTATTGTTTTTGATCAGGCAGAAAACCGGATGCATACCATTAAGGCGGTGATGGTGGCGACGCTGGCGAGATAATCGCCTGAGCAGAAATATACGGTAGCAGCTAGGACAGCGAAATCGGTGACGGCCTTTAGGTTCTTCACCGGTTTTTCTTCAACGCCAAAAATCAATGGTGAGCGTGTGGCGTGAGCATAAGAGGTTGATGAACCGCGCGCATCACATTTACGCATCAGAATATAGCACGATATTTCCTGGTCTATTATTCAGGCTGAAATTCTTTTTTAAATCAATTAATCCCTGCTTATATATTTATTTTTTAAATGTGTACAGGTATTGATTTAAAAAATAATGACTGCTTAGGTAAGATGAGCACCTTTAAATTTTTCTTAAAATATAACAATGACTTGCATGGAATTTTAAATGCAAAGCGAAAGTAAAACCTCTCTTTTTATTTATATTGTGAATACTTTCAACTGAACTCCCACACCATCATCATCGTCAGATAGTCAATATATTTATTGAAATTTAAATTTATTTACCTCCCTTCAACCAACCATTGATCTTTATCAGTTATCACTTCCCGTTGTTCATTCCACAATATTGTTTATGCGTGCGTGTCTGAACACAAGCAGACGAACAAGGAGTGAGTCATGAATAACAAACCCTGCCAGGAAAAGAGTCGCTTATGCCAACCATGACTGAATTATCCGGATATCTCAATATCCGGCAGGATGAATATCGTTATCTGCTGCTGGATCCGCTGAAGCGGATTACATCATGGGATCCGTTACACCCGGCCCGCCTGAATGATGCCACGGGAAGGGAGACGCTTCGTCGGGTACTGCGCCCGGATCTGGCCTGGTCGCCGGAACATTGCCCGCTGTTGTTATGCCTGGCCTCCCCCGGCGAATTCTGCGATGAAACCCTGGTACAGAATAGCGGTGAGCATGCGCGCAATGAGCGGTTAGCTGAAAAGCACTATATCTGTGGCTGGCTGAGTTCATCGCTGGAGCCTGATGCAATGGCTGAATGGCTGGCCGGGTTGTGCAGGGATATTGTCACCAGCACCACCGTGCCGGTGCATGAACCGCTGCGCCTTGAGCTGCTACAGGCTACGGTTGACCCTGCCATACTGTCTGCCCTGCTGCATCCGGTCAGCCAGTGGCATCTGCTCTCCTGCACCGACGCACTGATAACGCTTTGCGGGCAAAATAGTGACACAGAGCGACGGCTGAACTGGGGCGCTGAACAGGCGCAGCGCAATGTCCGCGAAATCCTGCGCCTGTTGTCCGCCTGGCATGACGTCATACCCACCCTGCCGGCGGAGGCTGTCCGGCTTGCCACTAATGCCTGGACGGCATCAGGAAAAACCGGTCTGCATCATCCGGGTGACCGGTTTTATCTGGCACTGAGCATCCTGACACAGCCTGTCGATATAACCCGGCACGATTCAGTAAAAACCCGCCTGCAACAGGCCGCCGACAACTCTGCCCTGCGGTTTACGCAGCTGATGCAGAGTCTCCCCGATGAGACATGGCAGGAACTGCGTCATCTGCCCCCGCCACTAAAAGGATGTTGAGAGTGAATATGAAAGCGCAGTCCGACAAAAATATTGCCGCCAGCCAGCGGGCGGCGATCCTCCCTTCAGGCTGTAAAGCCTGCGAGCGCCAGGGCGTGGCGATTTATCCGCTGCGGGTGGCGGCGGTCCCCCGGCGCCTGGTGAGTCAGGGGTGGCTGCCGG